>JAEZFW010000044.1 GCA_023417315.1 Pseudomonadota bacterium | reverse complement strand
CGGTTGACGGTTGACGGTTGACGGTTTACGGTTGACGGTCTAAAGGATGCGCGCTCTTCTCTGGCTGTCAACGGTCAACTGTCAACCGTCAACCGATTTCTCATACCGTCCTCGTCGCAATCGCAGGCGGAATCGCTGCCGCGCGCCTGGCCGGCACGTATACAGCCAGTTGTCCAAGCACCCACGAAACGAGCACGCCGATCGCGACGTAGGCGGGCTCGAGGCGATCGAGCGAGTATGCCGAGCTCAGCCATTGCCCGAATGCGAATGCGAGCAGCGTACCCAGCACCGCACCGCCGGTCGTGAGTAACCAGTTCTCGAGCATGAAGTAGCGGATGATGTCGATGCGGCGCGCACCGACCGCCCGGCGTGTACCGATCTGCTTCGTGCGCAGATTCACATAGAAGCTCGCGAGTCCGACGATGCCGAGTGCCGTGACGAGCACCATGAAGACGATGATCACGCTCAAGAGGGCGATCATGCGAGTGTCCGCGCGGTAGCTGCGTTCGGTGTAGTAATCGTGCGGGCGCACCCAACTGATCGCGCGGCTGATGTCGGCGTCCGACAGTCTGCGCTCGACTTCCATGATGAGCTCGTCCCGCCGTCCGGGTTCCGCTCGCACGACGTAGCGAGCCACGGGACCGGGCGGAATCCGTGGCAGCAAGATCACCTGGTCGAGCTCATCCCAGTCGACCCATGCGCCGAGCATGTGATCGATGACGCCTACGACGGTCGCGGACTGTCCGAGCGAATCGTAGATCGGCTTACCGAGCGGCGACTCATCGCCGAAAAGCTTCTTGCCCATCGGGGCCGTAATGATTACGGACGGAACGAACTTGCTCGTCGAGTTCTCGCTGTACTGGATTTCCTCTTCCGTGAACGCGCGCCCTTCGCGCAGCTTGATGCCGAATGCATTCACGCCGTGCTCGTCCACCTCGTAGTAATTGCCCGTCACGTCCACCGCATCTTTGTCGGGGGTACTTCTGAAATTGTTCGCACCGCCGCCGCCTGACAACGGCACACCCGTGGTGACGGACGCATCGATGACTCCCGGAAGGGATCGAATCAGATCGAGATCGTGCCGAACCGTCTCACGCTGGTCATAGTTCGGACCATAACCATAGCTCTGCACGAAGAACAGATTCGGCGAATCGATGCCCGAAGGCCGACCGATCTTCTCCACGCGCTGCATGATGATGAACACCGCGTTCGCAACGACAGCGAGCGTGATCGCAATCTGCAAGCCGACGAGAATGGCTCCGGTCTTGTTCCGGAGCATCGCGCTCAAGATGGGGCGAAGGTGCATGGAACTCCTCTCAGGATACTGGGATGCTGGGTACTGGGTACTGGGTACTGGGTACTGGCCAGAGATGACGAAGCTGCTGACGCGTGCGATCAAACGAGACTTGAACGTATATGGCGAGTGTTTCTGGCCAGAACCCGATACCCGATCACCCGACAGCCCTCTCATTGCGTCTTCAAATGCGTCGCAGGCGGTACGCTGCACACGCGCCACGTGGGATACAAACCCGCGAGCACGCCGGAGACGATGGCGATCGCGAGCGTAATCAGAACCATCGTGACATCCAGGCGGGTGAGGGCTTCGTAGTTCTCATAGAGCTGACGCATGCCCCACAATCCCAATGCCGCGATGAGGATGCCGAGCAGGCCGCCGATGAAACCGATCACGCCGACCTCGACTAAGTGTTGACCGAAGATTGCGCTCTTGCTGGCGCCCAGCGCGCGACGCAACCCCACGACCGGCGCAGCACCGAGGAATTTCGCGAGCAACAGGCCGATCATGTTCAGTAAGCACACCGCGAGAAACATGAAAGAGAGCCCCACCAGGACTCTGTTGTCGTCGCGCACCACCTCGTTGATGACCATCCAATCGTCCGGCCGGCGCAGCTGATTGTTGAGCGGGCGTTCGAACCGACCGAACTTCTTCTGTTCGCGCACATAATTGTCCATGAAGCTTTGGAACGATGCGACGTGCTCCTGCGTCGGCAGCTCGGCCCAGAACTGCCACCACACGCACTCGCTATCCAAGAACTGCTGGAACGAGTCGATCGGCTCATCTTTCCAGCAATTGATGTTCCCGTGACTATCGAGCTCCAGCTCGCGCGTGAGCGCCACGGGCGCATACACTTCTTCCGGGTCGTCGAACGCGCCGTTGTTCAAGTCGTAGAACTTCGGTGTCGGCGACCACTCATCGAGCACGCCGACGATTTTGAACTGACGGCCATCGAGCTCGAGCATGCGGCCGACGCTGTCCCCACCGCCGAAGGATTTCTCGTTCGTCTCCTTCGAGAGCACCACGACCAATTGCGCGGATTCATCCGCGGAATCATCCCATGGACCGCCATAGAGGAACGGCACGTCGAACATTGGGAAGAAGTCGTTGGTCGTCATGCGTGCTTCCACGAGGAAGGGCTTTGCACCTTCCGTATGGACCGGATCGAGCACGAAGCCGCTCTTGTGCATCGCCGCTTTGCGCGTCGGAATGTCCGACTCGAGCAGCGCCATCGCGTCTCGATACGTCAGCTCGCGCGGAGGTAGCTCAGGCCGATCGTCATCGGCAGGCTCCTCGGCATCCCAACTGTCGAGCGTCACGGCATACAGCACATCGTTGCGATGCTCGATCGGATTGCCCGACATCAAGCGATACACCGTGAGCGTCGTGGCGCAGATGCCGACTCCAAGAGCGATCGCGCCGATCATGAGCGCGGCGATGATCGGATTGCGCTTAAGGCTCTTGCTGGCAAGGCGAAGATAGTAGGTGAGCATGGCGTCGTTCCAGCGATGAGCGATCGAGAGACTCGGGATCAAACCGCAGCGAGCGCTTCGGGGCGCACGAGGGGCTTCGCGGCGAACGGCTGCAGATCCGTCACCTGCCCATCCATCACGTGCACGTTACGATGTGCGCGCCGCGCGAGCTCCGGATCGTGAGTGACCATGACGATCGTGGTGCCGTGACGATTGATGTCCTCGAGCAAGTCGACGACTTGGCGCGCCATCAAGGAATCGAGATTTCCTGTCGGCTCGTCGGCGAGCAAGATGCGCGGACTGCCCGCGAGCGCACGCGCGATTGCGACGCGCTGCTGTTGACCGCCCGAGAGCTGCGCCGGAATGTGCTTCATGCGCGAGGCCAGTCCGACGAGCTCCAGCGCTTCCATGATTCGTTTCTTGCGCTCGGGCGCGCTCATACCCCGATAGCGCAGCGGCACATCGACGTTGTCGAAGAGATCGAGGTCAGGAATCAGATTGAAGCTCTGGAAGATGAACCCGATCTTGCGATTGCGGATACGCGAGCGTTCGTCATCCGAGAGCTTGCTGACGTCTTCTCCATCCAATCGATACGTACCGGTATCGAACGTCTCCAGTAATCCTGCGATGTTCAGGAAGGTCGTCTTGCCCGAGCCCGATGGGCCGGTGACAGCGACGAACTCGCCCTCCTTCACCTCGAGACTGAACTTGCGCAGCGCATGCGTCTCGATGAGATCCGTTCGAAAGACCTTGCTGATGTCGTGCATGGAGAGCATGTGTTGAACCTCGAAGCGGTTAGCGGTTAGGGGTTAGCGGTTAGTAAAGCCAGAAGCAGCAAGACGGCCGCAGCAGCGTTTTGTGATCGTGGATAAGTGGGCGCAATGGCCTGTCATCGTTGTCTCCATTTCTGGTCTAACCGGTAACCCCTAACCGCTAACCGCTCAACAAACCTAATCAGCAAGCCGTACGGTCGCGGCGCTTTCGAATTCGCCGATGCTGGACAAGATGATGCGATCGCCAACCTGTAAGCCCTCCAAGATCTCGATCTCGGAGACACTGGTAGCGCCCGTGCGGATCGCAGTCCGCTGCGCGATATCGTCTTGCACGACATACGCAACACGCCGGCCGCCCGCATCGAGGAAGGGACCGCGTGCCACCTTCAGCACGTCGTCGCGCGATTCGAGCACGATGCGGGTCGTGACGCGCTGATTCTGGCGCAATCCTTTTGGCGCCTCACCCGAGAAGCGAAGTCGCCCAGCGACCTGTCCTTGCCGCACCTCGGGCGATACGGCGCTGACCTTCGCCGCATATTTGCGACCCGAGTACGTGACCTCTGCATCCATCCCCAATCCGAGATCGTCCGCATAAGTCTCGGGGATCAGGAATTCGATCTCGAAAGCGGTCAGGTCGACGACCGTCAACAGCGGCGCGTTGAGCGCGACCGACGTGCGCTCGGCAACCGAAAGTGTCCCAACCACGCCATCGACAGGAGACTTCATATCGAGGTCGGCTACCCGGCGCTCGAGATCCGCGACCACGAGGCGCTGCCGGTCGCGCTCGAGGCGTCTCGCGCGCAACTCGAACTCGAGGCTCTCTTTCTGCAGCAGCGCGGTTTCGAGCGCATGCTTGTGATTGACGGCCGCAGCCGCAGCATCATCGCGCGCCTTCTCGAAATCGCGTTCGCTGATGAGGCGCTTCTGCCATGAATCCTCGGCACGGCGCAGCTCGCGCTCTGCAGCTTGGATGTTCACATTCGCAAGATCGCTTGCCTGCTGATTCGCGAGCAGCTGTCGGCGCGTGTCGATCGACTGGCGCTGCACGGCAACTTCAAGACCTTCCAAAGTGGCGCGTTCGCGCTCGAGCTCATTGAGCAGCTCGGGGCTTTCCAGCTTTGCCAGCACCTGCGATTTCTTCACTTCATCGCCGGCCTGCACTTGGAACAGCACCGTGCCCGCCGCGGGCGCAAACAACGTGGGGCTCACCGCCGCAACGACCGTACCTTGAGCGGAAACGTCGCGGATGAATGTTCCGCGCGTGACTTCCGCGATGCGCACGCGCTCGCGCGGCACTGAAACTTCGGCCGACAGCCAATTACGGGCGAGCACCACGATCGCGATGAGGAGCACCAGTGCGCCGAGGGCTGCGGCGATGATCTTATAACGGCGGCGAGCCGTTCCCGCGCGCGGATCGACGAGCTGATCCTGAGCCGACGTATCTCTAATGGGAGTGACTCGCCGCACGTCTTCATTCTTGACCACGGCGATCATGACCAATATCCCAGGGTAAGGCCGCTGCAAGTGCGCCCGATCGGACCGATCGTTCGCACGTCGAATAGGTCGAGCGACCACGCGGATCGCTCGGATCTCGCCCCCGGCAGTTCGCAGCCAACCGGGAGCGAAAACACATGAACGCGGTGCGACGATCTAGCACGCAAGTGGATCGTGAACTTCGATTCGCCGCAGTGGTGTGTCATCGCCCTCTTGCCCATCACTCGATGCGAGTGTCCGCGTTACCGATGGGCGAAGAGATTGCACGACCTGTGCCAAGCCGGCGCCACTCGAAAAACCCAGCTTTTTCCCGCGAAACAGCGCGATGCGGCCGCGGATCAGAGGAGACGGGACGCTGTCCGGCGTGTTCGCCGGACAGACCGCGGACAGAATCGGACAGGATCTGTCCGTCTGAGATGGGTGAACAAGCTCAAGGATTACGGAACCACAGCGCTCGGCCGGCGCTCTTCAGCTATTCGACGATCGGAAGGCACGCAGCTCGGCCACGTCGATATTGACTGGATTCGCATCCGCCAACTCGCACCGCTACGCTGATCGCTCCCGCGCTACTGGCATTGGTGGGTGGCAATTGGCCACTGGCCACTGGCCAGATCGAGACTGCAGAGTACAACTCGTTTCTGGCTAGTTGCCAGTTGGCCAGTAAGCCAGGTGGCCGAGAGCTCGCTAGAGCTTGCGAGAGTCGTAGGCCCAATGCAGTAACGCTTGGCGCTGACGTTTGCGGCACGTGAGCGCACCGCGAGGGCAGTTGCGTTTGATCTGCGTGACGTGTCGCGCGATTGCGCGCCAGCGGCGAATCTGTCGATCGTCGTCTTCGTGGCGACGACCCATATAGTAACGGCAGTACCACTGGAACCAGCCGCGCGGGTCGTCCTCATGAATCCAGCCTTTCGCCCGCCAGACCGACAGCGGCTGTGAAGCGTTGACACCGAAGAAGTTCAGGCGCGGATTGCGGCGCTCGGGAGCGAGCTTGGCGCGAGCGAACCAATCTGCCGGGAATTCGGCGCCGCAGTCGGTCATGTACTTCCCGCCGAAGACGCCCAATCTCAGCATCTGCTTGGGCGTCAGCTCAGGCGTGAAGTCCTCGCGGAAATTTTTCCCCATCGGCTCGGCGCGCGTGTAGCGGTAGCCGTGCTGCATGCGATCGTTGACGACCACGCGTGTTGGCAGCTTGACGGAAGTGCGCTTGCGCTTCGAAGGCGCTCGCGTGCGCATCGTAGTCGGCGTCAACGAGCGATGCCTTCGAGCACGCTCACGACCTTGCGTGCCGTCACATCCCAACGAAACTGCGCCGCCCGCGCCTTTCCGGCAGCAATCAATGCTGCTCGACGATCCGCATCGCACAGCAGGCGCTCGAGACCCGTGACGATGGACTCGACGGAGTCCGGGTCGACGAGCTCCGCGGCGCCTTCCGCGATTTCCCTCGTTCCCCACCGATTCGAGGTGAGCACTGGGCAACCAGCGGCCATTGCCTCAAGCACAGGAAGCCCGACCGATTCGAAGGTCGAGGGCAGCAGCAATGCCTCCGCCATCGAATACACCGCCGGCAATGACTCGTGCTCGACCCAACCCAAACGGCGCACCCAAGGTCCAAGACCCAACCGCTCCGGCTCGTGAATCTCGCGAGCCGATAAGTATCGGTTCTCCCCACCGGCAATCACGAGCGACACGCCAAGTCGGGGTCCGACCTGCGCATACGCGCTCACGAGCCGAGTGAAATTCTTCGGCGGATACACCGCTCCGCTGTACACGACATAGCGTTCGGGCAACTGCAAACGCCGCCGCACATTCGCGAGCTCTGACTGATTGAACTCTCGCGAAAAATGCGGACTGATTCCCGGGTAGATCGTGTGAACGCGTTCGGGCGGAACTTGCAGGTACTGAGAAAGATGCTCGCTCGTCAGATTAGAAACGGAAATGATGGCTTGCGCCTGTCTCGCATAGCGAGGTACGAGGAATTGATGCGCTAGGCGATGCCGCAGCGGAGAAGCGTTCGGCATCACGTACCAATCCAGGCCATGGCACACCCAGGCCGTCGGGCACGAGATCCCGAGCGGTACCGAGAACTTGGGATTGAACAACACATCGATTCGATAGTCCGACACCGCGCGCCGGACGGCGAGCTGATCCCATTCCAGTATGTTGGGCGACGGCAAGGCGACTTCGTAAGTGTTGGGCGCATCGGCAAACGTTCCGCACAAAGCCGGGTTGCGATAGAACAGCACGAATGTATGCGGCGTATCGAGCTGCAGGATCGCTTTCGTCAACTGTTGGCCGTAGACCGTGATCCCGCCATGCTGCTCCCAGTGCCTGAGCATGATACCGATACGTAGCGGGCGTTCGGGACGCTGCTCATCAGCGCGTCTGCTTGATGCCCTCAGAGGGCGTACGACTACGGCAGCCATATCTGAATCCTTGCTGGGGCCGCGTTGCTCAAGGTGCAGTGGCGGTGCGAGCGCGCAACTCGCCCGCTCGTGCGCTCACGGGTGATGCGAAGAACTGCGCATGGAGTGCGCGATACGTCGCGAGCGAGCACATGAAGAACGCTTCGGCATACGAATCCCGTGCGCCTAACAGCGCGATGGAACGATATGCACTCAGGCCCATGGCCGCTCGTAAATAATCTCCGTCCTGAAGCTGACTTTCATAGCTTTGCAATGCGCGCTCTTTGATGTCTTTCGTCGCCGCTATATTCACGATGCAGTTCGGAAACAAGGGCGTCCAGACTTCATAGCCGGCGCATGTGAAATTGATCGACAGACCGTTGGCGGCCGCGAGCAGCACTTCGCTCGTCGCACGATGATCCGAATGCTCGTCGACGAAGAAAGGCAGATAAACGATTTCGGGTTGGAGCTCGCCCAAGATGCCGGCGAGTTTCTCGGCGGCCCGATCGACTTCTTTGGCCAGATCGCCATCGCAGATCCCGAGACAGCGCATGTCGCTCGCGCCGAGCGCCAGCAAAGCGGCCTGTGCTTCGCGCTTGCGCGTTTCGATCAACTCGAGTTGCTTGTGAGCTCGCGCCGCCCCCGAGAGCGCACCGATGCCGCCACCGCCGTTGCGTCCGTCGGTGAGAAATACGACCGTGACGGAACCGCCGGCTCGAGCGTGCAGTGCAACAGTTCCGCCGCAACCGATCGTCTCATCGTCCATGTGCGGTGCAAGAACGACGACTCGCTCCGCCCCCGGCTTCCACACCGCCGTGGACTTCGCCAGCACGCCCGAGGTCTGCAACAAGCCCGTGAATTCGAGATGCGGACGAGCCGCGCGCACGAACGTTCGCAGTACCGATTTGAGGACCGGATTCATCTCGATAAGAACCTTAAAGCCAACCCGCCGATCTCGCACGCGAGGGTGGGCAAACGCACCAACTGCGTATGGGTACCCAAACCGATCGTTCTAGTTCTCGCGTGCGATCGACGATGTGCTAGTCACGCCGACACACGGAAGGAACGTTGCGGTCATGAAGGAGTTCCATGGCCGGGGATGAGGAAAAGGGCCATGTCGGATGTCTTTACACTTGACCCCAGACGGCGCGTCAAGTGCCTCGTTCGAGCTTGATCTCACCATCGAAATCGACCTTCAGCTTCACGCCAGGCAGCTCGAGCGTCATCTTCGCTTTCAGAGATTCGCTCCCGCTCAATGAGCCGTCCGCCAGCGCCTTTTCAACGGCGTGCTCGATTTCGCGTTGCGAATTGATGCCCACCATCTTGAGAAACTGTCGGATGCTCAGGTTGAAGGTTTCTTGATCCATGCGGCCTCCGCGATTCAAACGTCCAACGTAACGCTCACCGGGCAATGATCGCTCCCCATGACGTCCGCGTGAATCTCGGCTTTCTTCACCGACTTGCGGAGCGCCTCGGAAACGAGGATGTAATCGATTCTCCATCCCACATTGCGTGCGCGCGCATTCGTGAGCTGGCTCCACCAGGTGTAGTGGCCGTTACCTTCTTTGAACATTCTGAAGGTGTCGACGAAGCCGGCATCGAGGAAGTTCTGAAAGCCCTCGCGCTCTTCTTCGGTGAAGCCCTTTCTGCCGCGATTCGACTTTGGATTCGCAAGGTCGAGCTCCGTGTGCGCGACATTGAGATCGCCGCAGAAGATCACGGGCTTCTTCTTCTCCAGCTTCTTGCAGTAGGCAAGGAAGGCGGGGTCCCAATGCTCGTGGCGCAGCTTCAGCCGACTCAAGTCGTCCTTCGCATTCGGCGTGTACACGGTGACGACGTAGAACTTCTCGAACTCGGCGGTGATGAGGCGGCCTTCTTCCGCGCTGTCGCGCTCCAGCTCATCGGCAAACTTGAAGCGCTTCGCAAAGGTCTTCGGAAATCCATTGACGACCGAGAGCGGCTCCGTTCTGGAGAAGATCGCAGTACCTGAGTAACCCTTCTTCGTCGCCGAATGCCAGAACTCGCAGTAATCCGGCAGGTCGATCTCGATCTGGCCCCGCTCGGCTTTCGTCTCCTGTAGACACAAGATGTCTGGCTTGTGTGCTTTGACATACGGCACGAAGAGTCCCTTCTTCACGACGGCGCGGATGCCGTTGACGTTCCAGGAATGCAGCTTCACTCGCACGATTGTTCTTCCTTCGGAAAGGCCGCTGGCCAACTGGTCCACTGGCTGCTGGCGCGACTCAGAGGTGTGTCCGTGTAGATGACGACGGCGGGCGGTGCCCTTCGCGATTGTAGAGCATCGAACCGCAGGCAACTGGCGTTACAGCACGACAAGTACGAACATACTTTCAGACTCGCCCTCTACACGAGTCTCAGGATCGAATCCAAATGCAGCTCGGCTCTGGCCAGCACCCAGTGGCCAGTCGGCCAGTTGCCTAAGACGGAGTGGCTTTGAAGTCAGATGCAAGCTTCGTAGACATCTTGAGCGCCCTTGTGCCGAGCGACTCGGACGTCTTATGGCTCGGCACGTTAGCGAGCCTGCTCGCAGGATTCGGCACGACGATCGGCGCATTCGGCATCTTTCTGATGAAGCGACCGTCTGCGCGGGCGCTCAACGCGCTCATCAGTGGCGCGGCCGGCGTAATGCTCGCGGCCTCGTTCTTCTCTCTGCTCGAGCCCGCGGTCGAGCACGCCGAAGCGCGCGCAAGCCACGCGGGGTTCGGTGTGCTCACCGTCATCATCGGCGTATTTATCGGCGCGCTGATGCTCTTCCTCATCCATCGCAGCTCCCCACACGAGCATTTCGAAATGGGGCGCGAAGGCCCGATAGGCGGACATCTCAGCCGCCTCTGGTTGTTCGTCATCGCGATCACATTGCACAACTTCCCGGAAGGCATGGCGGTCGGCGTCGGTTTCGCAGGCGAAGACTTGGCGAACGGAGTGTCGCTCGGCATCGGAATCGGCCTGCAGAACATTCCTGAAGGTCTCGCCGTTGCCGTCTCGCTCATCGCGATTGGCTATCGAAGATGGCTCGCCTTTTGGGTGGCCTCGTTGACCGGTCTGGTCGAACCCATCGGCGGACTGATCGGCGCCACCGCCATCTGGATCGCTGAGCCTGCAATTCCGATCATCTTAGGGATCGCTGCCGGCGCGATGTTGTTCATCATCAGCGATGAAATCATTCCGGAAACGCATCGCGGCGAGAACAAGAATCTCGCCACGTTCTCGTTGCTGACGGGGGTGGTGCTGATGGTGTTCTTGGATGTATTGCTCAGCTGAGCAATACATCGGCTTACCGGCCAACTGGCCACTGGCTAATTGGCCAAACGCTTTCGCGCAAGAGCTCGTGCTGGTATACCCAACGTCGCCATCTCTCTGACAGCGCCGCTCGCGCTGTAGCACAATCTGGCCAGTTGCCAGTGGCCAGCTTGCCAGTTGGCTGCGAGGAAAACCCATGCTGCGCCTCCAATCCGCCTTCCTGTTCGATCTCGACGGCACGCTCATCGATAGCGTGTATCAGCACGTCCTCGCCTGGCACGAGGCGCTCGCGCACGAACGCATCGAGCTCGCCGTGTGGCGGATTCATCGCAAGATCGGCATGAGCGGCGGATTATTCGCGAACATGTTGTTGCGTGAGACCGGGCTCGAGATCGAGCCGGAGCGCATCGAGCGATTGCAGCAGCATCACGCCGCTGCATATCGCGCGCGCATCCAACACGTGCGCCCCCTACCCGGCGCGCGTGAGCTCCTCACATTCTTGACGGACGCGCAGATTCCATGGGCGATTGCGACCAGCGGTCGCCTCGAAACAGCGGGACCGGCGATGGCAACATTGGGTCTGGACTTGAGCCGCGTCCCAATCATCACGCGCGATCGCGTGAAGTATGCGAAGCCGGATCCTGATCTATTCCTGGCCGCTGCCGAGCAACTCGGCGTCGATATCTCGAGTTGCTTCATCGTCGGCGACAGCGTGTGGGACATGCTCGCTGCGCAACGCGCGCGCGGCTTAGGCGTGGGCGTGCTCTCCGGCGGCTATGGATTGGAAGAGCTCGAGCGCGCCGGCGCCTATCGCGTGTTCGAGGATCCGGCGCAGTTGTTGAAGCACATCGATGAGCTGGGCGCGCGGCGGTAGCCGCGCCCAGCTCGGCCAACTGGCCAACTGGCCACTGGCCAGATCCAGAAGAACACCTCTGTGCCATTTGCAGAGCAGTGCTCGATCTCTTAGCACGCGATCACTCGTGATCGCGTCTGAGCAGCTTTCTGGCCAGTTGCCAGTGGCCAGTTGGCCAGTTGGCCGGGCTGGGCTCACACCTCCGGCGTGAGCACGAGCTGCCCGTCCTGCACCGGGATTCGTTCGCCTGGATCGCGGTCCATCTGCACCGAGCCTTCGGTCTCACCCAAGCGATAGCGAACGTCGTACCCGATCTGTTTCTGCTGCGTGTCGTACACGGTCTTGCAACGTCGCTCGGACGTCGTATACGTGTTGCCCTTCTGCATGCGGTCTTGAATACGATTGCCTGCATATCCGCCCGCTGCTGCGCCCGCCGCAGTCGCGACCTTACGGCCATCACCGCTACCGACCTGGCTGCCGAGCACGCCGCCTACCACGGCGCCAACGACGGTACCCGTGATCTTGTGTTGATCCTTTGCTTCACGCGTGTGCGTCACTGCAAAGTCTTCGCATTCTTCACGCGGCGTGCGCACGGTTTCCATGATCGGCTCGACTGCCAGTACTTCCGCGAACTTCGGCTCGCTGTACCACTGGTAACCGGCGAAGGCCCCGCCCGCGGTGATGATCGCGGCACCCAACACAGCTCCCGTCACCATAGATTTGTTCATGAATGCTCTCTCCCATTTGATTTCCGCGGCATGCGGCGCTTCTTCTGCATTCCCGCGGCGCGTTTGTACCTAAAGCGGCTTGTAAGAGTCACCTATCGCGGATCGGCGACAGAGGGAAAGGATGAGCGCGCCTCGGGCGCGCCATTAGAGGACTGCCGCTGTCGTCGGGGAGGCCTATCGGCGAGGCGGCCTGACTCTTGTCGGCGGGTGGCCTGCAAAGACCGAGTGAAACATCGCTTCTCAATTCATTTCCCCGGACAGCAATGGACCTCCGTCGGGATGACGCCAATCAGACATGGATGCGGAATGCAGCAGTGAACGCGTGGAGATGTGGCTCCTAAACTCTGGCCCGCCGATAGGCCTCCCCGCCGACAACGGCAGGCCTACTCGCCGACAGGCCTCCCCGACGACAACGGCAGTCCTCCCATTCTTATTGGCCATTCAACCACAAACGCCGCCCCTCCGAGTTCCGCTTGACGCGCGCAGACCTCACCGCCGTGCCATTCGACGATTCGCTTGACGATCGCAAGTCCGAGTCCGAAGCCGCTCTTCTCCCGGCCGGGCTCGTTCAACTGAACGAAGGAGTCGAACACACGCTTGCGATCCGCCTCGGGAACTCCAGGCCCGTCGTCTTCGACGATCAATCGGTAGCGATCCGTGCCGAGCTCGAAAGTAACTTTAACGCGCGCGAGTGCATAGCGAAGCGCGTTGTAAGTGAGGTTGCGTAGCACGGTTTCCATCAGGTGCGCATCGCATCTCACATCTCTCGCGCGCTCATCCACGACGCATTCGATCGGCAACTCCGTGCGTGCACCTCGCCGCACCGACTCAGCGACCGCTGGAAGAATCAACGTGAAATCATGCTCGGCGATATTCAGAGCCACTTCTGCGCGTTCGAGGATTGCGTACTCCAGCGCCGCGCTCACGAAGGTATTGAGCTCCGCGATGTCGGTATCGATATTGTCCAAATGTCGAGCGATCCGCTGAGGGTCGCTGGTCGAGCGTGCCATCTCGACTTCGAAGCGCATGCGCGACAGCGGCGTCTTGATCTCATGTGAGATCGCATTGGACATGTCCTTCTGCGATCCAATCAACGCGTCGATCCGGGCCGCCATGCGCTTGAAGGCCTGAGCGAGCGGAAAGATCTGCGAGCCGGGTTTGATGTGCGCGTCGAACTTCCAGTTGCGATCGCCGAAACGCGTCGTCGCCCGCTCGAGCGTGCGCAGATCGCGAGTGAGCGGCCACAACCACATCATGAGCACGAGTGCGATCAGCGCATAGAAGATGAACGCGAGCACCCAATCGAGGACGCCGCGCCTGGGCTCGTGCACGAGATAGCGAAACGCGAGCACGCGGCCATCGTCTGCGATTCGCTTGAGAACCCAAGTCTCTTCGTTCCCGGCGTGCAAGAACGCGATTCCGCCATGGCGTAGATTGTCTAGGATCTCCTCGCCCGCAATGTCTTGCTCGTCGAAGAGCTCGAGATCCACCGACGTTTCCTCGGCGAGCTGTGCGACGAATGCAGCGCGCTCGGCGAGAGGAATCGTTTGCAGCTGCCGCTCGACGATCACGAGGCTCGCAGCCTGCGGGCGCGTATCCTCATGCCATTCCTCGGGGGTGCGGCGGCCGTACTCCTGCCACAACTTCTCCTGTCCCCAGCTCGCAATCGCGAGGGTGGCTACGATCAGGAGATAGATTTGTAGAAAGTGTCGGACCATGAGCGGCTGTAGGCTGTGGGCTCTGGTTCTGGCTGTAGGCTGTAGGCTAGAAGAAGACACGCGCCGGCGTGTCTCCGAACGAATGGCTGAACGCGCCATCTTCTTCTCTGGCTACAGTCTAGAGCCTACAGCCTACAGCCCCTCTCTTCAGTGTTCCTCGCTTCCCCACGCCTCGGCGACAAACAGGTAGCCGTGACCCCAGACCGTACGAATCTTCGTCGCTGCCTCGGCATCTCCGAGCTTCTTGCGCAGATGCGAGATGCGCACGTCGAGCGTGCGATCGAGCCCGTCGTACTCCCGTTTGTACAGGTGCAGATACAGCGATTCGCGGGAGTGGATCTCGCCAGGTCTCGAGGCAAGCGCATACAACAAATCGAACTCGTTGCTGGTGAGCGCGATGAGCTCGCCATTGAGCTTCACCGCGCGTGCCGCCGTGTCGATCGTGAGCGCTCCAAAACGCAGGGCCTTGTGCTCGGGGCCTTGACTGACGCGCCGCCGTCGCAGCAACGCATTGATGCGCGCAACGAGCACGCGCGGCTCAACGGGCTTCACGACATAGTCGTCAGCACCCAGCTCGAGGCCGAGCACTTGATCGATGTCGGTGTCCCGTGCCGTCAACATCAGAATGGGCAGATCGTGCGCAGCACGCACTTCCCTGCACACTGCGAAGCCATCGCGGCCCGGCAGTCCCAGGTCGAGAATGAGCAGCTCCGGTTTCTCGCGCTGCACGCGGTCGAGGACGCGATCGCCGCGATGTTCGACCGAGACTCTGAAGCCGTTCGCATCGAGATACGTGCGGACGAGCTCCGACAAGCGAAGATCGTCCTCGACGAGCACGATGAGCGGCGCCATCACTGCATTCATGGGACCCAGGGCAAGACAAGAGGTGGTTAGTTGTTAGCGGTTAGCATTAGGAGAAGATGTTCCAGGGTTGATGTCGCTTGCGTCGCAAGCGGATCGCTTCTCGGATCACTTTCACGGCTTGCGATGCAAGCACGGTTTCGAGCTCAGGGTCGCGCAACTGGATCGTCAAGTCCTCGCTGAAGGCCAGCTCGATGCTGTACACCCCTTCCGAGTAGTTCTCCCAGCACCGTCGCACATCGGGCCGATCGACGACAATGAGACAAAGCGACTCATCCTTCCTGGCCCGCCACTCCGCTCGCACGGTGGTTTCGCACGCATCGTCATCCACCGAGAGCGTGCACACCCGAGGGCGGACCTTCAACTGGATGTCCCGAGTCGCATCGGCAGCGAGGGCCGTGCCGGCAAGACACGTCGATAGCGCCGCGACAGCGCTAAAGAACCTTGAACGCGAACCCCGCGAAGACGGTCGTGACGCTGTTCTCAATGACGATCGGGCTATCCGAAATAGCGTCGTCCAGGCGCTCGTGATGCACGAACGCGCTGAACGTCCAGCGCTCGGAGAGCGGGTGCGCGAACCCAAGCTTGATGAACGGATTGAGCGCCGCGCCCGGCTCATACAGATCGTCGACTCCGTAGTAGTACCGGACGAGCTTCGAGCTCTTCCACGTCAAACCTGCGCTTACGACCAGTGAACTCGCCGATTGTACGATAGGCGCGGCAATCGCGGCTCGAACCTCGTAGCCGTCGTGCTCTCCGGTGACCTCACGCAGCGCATCCAGTTGCCCGATGAAGTCGCCAAAGCGGAACAACCACTCGGGTCCGACGAGATAAGTCGTGTGACGGCCGCGGATCGGGTATTCCTCGATCAGCTCGAAGAACGGGTCGTCTGCAGTCTCGAGCGGGATTTCAGGCGGGGCATTCGCCGACAGTGTCGAACCGGAGACGAAAATGTTCTGCAGATCGTTGCTGAAGAAGAAGACGCGATCGTAGCCGGGTGCCGCGATGACGTTGAGGGTGTTCGAGCGCCCTTCGAGCAACGTGAAACCGAATTCGAGATTCTCGAGAAAGAAGCGCTCCCCGTAGTAGCTGATCTGCGGCAGCAGATAGAGGGGGATATCCGCGTTCCCGAGAATCGGATTCGAGCGCTCCCCATAGCCCATGTTGAGGCTGATGTCCCATTCGCCGATCGCGACGCAATCCGGCGACGGCGCCCTGCAGGGGGACTGCGCGAGCGCGGAATGGCCGAGTAGCGTGACAAGCGCTGCCGCGATCGTGGGTAACCTCAAGCGCATGTTGATGCCGTTCGGTGCTTTGCGACAGGGTCGATCGCGCGGATTATCCCAGAGGTGTGCCCCCGTTCTGTCAAGGCTCGGTTGCGATTTGTAACCCGAATGTTCGGGTGGCAGCCGCGCGGCAGCAGACCCACGAGCCGATTACAAAGAGGCGACATTCACGGGCTCTGTTCGGTCTATGATCAATGGTCTGTGCGGAATGGCGCTCCACAGGAGCATCAAGTGCGAATCCGAACGGGAGCCGCGTGGCTTTTGTCGATCTGCGGTGCGCTGGTTGCGTGCGGCGGCGGCTCGAGCGAGGAACGACGCGCGCCCGCGATTCCTCCTCCAGCCAGCGTCGATTACAGCGAGCTTCGCATTCCAGACTCTAGCACGAGTCAACTGCGCGCCCCGCGTGCCGACGAAGAGCTCTTGTTGGCGATGAGGAACGGCGTGCGCCTGCTTGCAGGCGCCGATGCCCAGATCGGGTTTTTTTCCGATATTGCGGCCAGCGCCGAGGTTCCCGCGTATTCGCGAACGACGCAGCAGGTCGAAGGTGTCGATGAAGCGGATCCGGTGAAGTACGACGGGCATCATCTGTTCATCGTGCGCAACGAGCCGACCGCACCCACCTCGCAGACGCTGTTGCCGCCGCTCACGCGCAACACGCTGTCCATCTTGCGAACCGATGCTGCGAGCGCGACCGCACAGCAAGTAGCGAGATTCGATCTGGAGGGCGAGCAAAGCGAGCCGGCGCTGATCTATATGCTCGAGAACGACACCGGACGCGCCGAAACGCTCGCGGCGGTCAGCCACGATGTCCGACTGTGGTTCATGCCGTTCGTGCCCACGCCGAACGCACTGGGTGTTGGGGAGCGCGACACCGCGCGCCTTCAGCTTCTCGATGTGAATGATCCATACAACGTTCGGCAGACGTGGAAGCTCGAAATGGATGGGTGGATACGGACGAGCCGCAAGATCGGCGATGTTTTGTATCTGGTCACTGGCTTCCGTCCGCGCCTTGAAGGCTTGACTCTTCCAGCCGATTCGCGAGAGCGACGCGAACAGAACGAGCAGCTCATCCGAGCCGCGCAGACGAATGAGCTGCTGCCGCAATACAGGATCAACGACGGTCCTGAGCAACCGCTCGTCCGCCCTTCCGATTGCGTCGTCGCCTCCGACCTGGAGCGAACCCACGCTTTCGCTCAGCTACTCGTCATTACGGCAATCGATGTTCGAGAGCGCCGCATCACTGATTCGACTTGCCTCAATACGAACGTGAGCGGCGCGTACGCATCGCAAGCGAGCTTGTATATCGGCGGCGAAGGGACCCGCGGTCCAGATGCGACGTTCACGGTGCTTCACAAATTCGATCTTGCGAATGGCGCGATCTCCTACGCCGCGACTGGCGCAGTGGATGGGCGCGTGGGATGGGCAAATCCTTCCTACTACATGGATGAGCGCGCTGCCGACCTGCGGATCCTCACTTCGCAATGGGCGGGTGCGAGCCTTTCACAACATAGGCTGAGCATCTTGCGGCAGACCGGGCCTTCGCTCGAGCTGCTTTCGACGCTGCCAAACGACAGGCGTCCAGCCCCGATCGGTAAACCGGGCGAGATGGTGCAGGCGGTTCGGTTCCTCGCGGAGCGCGCTTACGTCGTCACCGCACGGATGATCGATCCGTTCTATGTCATCGATCTCACCGATCCGACCGATCCGTTCATCTCCGGCGAGCTCGAGATCCCAGGCTTCTCGACGTATCTGCATCCACTCAACGAATGGCTGGTCGCGACCGTGGGACAACACACGTCGGAGCAAGGGGTGTTGCGCGGTGTGAAGGTCGAGCTCTTCGATGTCAGCGCTCCGGACGCGCCGCGCTCTGTCGGCGTTCAAGTGTTCGGCGACTCGGGCTCACGAAGCGAAGCAGTGACGGACCCTCACGCGATGGCCTTTTTGGCCGCGCCAGGCGATGCATTTCGAATCGCGTTGCCGATCGATGTGTTCGAGACTCCAAACCCCAATAGCGCGGGCGCGTTCTCCTGGACGTACTCGGGGTTGCATCTGCTCGAGGTGCAGAACGCGAGCGGCGGCTCGCCGCGCCTGCACTTTCAGGGTGTCATTCGTACGAATGAGCCGTCGAACGGAGCAAGCGCGCCGCCCTTCATCACACCTAAACGCGGCGTGCTGCACGATGACAGCGTGTTCTCAGTGTATGGCGCCGAGGTCAGCGGCCGGATGTGGCAAGACTTGGCGCGCATGCCAAGCGTGGGGCTGCAGCTCTAGTCTTTCTCGGTTCGAAGCAGCTCTGCGGATTTCTTAGGAGACGATGTGGGTGACTCCGCGTCGCAGGCCTGACATCAGGACTTGTTTCAGGACCGGGCGTAACCATGAAGCAAGTCGTGCGGACACCCATCAGGCTGTCTGACACGGACCTCACCGAAGGACCGACAAGTTTCTGGACGCGGCGTTCCATCCGCTCTGCCGATAGGCGCGCGCGCAAGACGAACGTTCGGGCAGGACCGAACTCGCTCGGTCCTGCCTTGCTAGCGCTTAAGGTACGCGCGCCAACTGCCGAGTGCAGTGATGTCCTCTGCGCCGTCGATCGCGATGGACTCGCAGAGAAAACCGCTCACGAGTGAGCCATCCTCGAGCTCTACTTTGCCGATGCCGAGTGGCGAGGGAATGCCCGCGACGAAGGTGCCGAACTGCGCCTGCGGCACGGCCCAGACTTCTACCTCGACCGGTGCGCCGCCCTCGAGCACGCGCACGAGACCAGGTCGCTTTGGCGGGCCGCCAGGCAAAGCGTAGAAGCGGTATTTCGCAGCCGTGCGCGTCGCACGAACGAACAACGATCGGCGCTCCGTCAACTGATGGTGCAAAGGCAAGCCGCTCATATGCGCGCCGCAGACGACCACGCCGATGTAACCCGCTGGAATGGCTTCGTGCAGCTTCGGACTCGGGAACGAGAACGGTGTCGCGCCGAGCGTGTCCACGCTCGCGCGGTGCAGGCGATCCGAGTACTGCAACAGCGTGCGATCCGCCCCGCGCGGAGCGATGAGCGTGACACCGAACGGTACGCCGTCGCTGCGGAACCCTCCAGGCACCGCGATGGCCGCCAGGTCGAGGAGGTTGACGAAGTTCGTATAGGTCCCGAGCCGCGTGTTCAGCGCAATCGGATCCGCATTGACCTCGGCAATCGTGTAGATCGACGGTGCCGTCGGAACCATCATCGCATCGATGTGCTCCCATACCGGTTCGCTACGCCGCTTGAGTTGCATCAATCGATAGTGTGCGGCGAATGCCTGTGCGGCGGTTGGCTCCGCGCCGTGCTGAATGATCGTGCGCGTGATCGGATGCATAGCATCGGCGTGCTCACGCAGAAACGGCGCGAGCACCACATAGCGTTCCGCGAGCCACGGTCCTTCGTAGAGCAGACGTGCAACGTGCTTGAAGGGCTCGAAGTCGATCTCGACGATTCGCCATCCCAGTGCACGCACGCGCTCGAGCGTCTGGGCATACGCCGCTGCATAGCCCGCATCGCCGAAGAACTCGAGTTGATCGCCCTGTGGCACACCGATGCGAACATCGCCCGCAGCCGGACGCATCGCAGGTTCCTCGATTCTCGCGAAGTCGCGGGCGTACTCATCATCGGCGTCGAATGCTTGCGCCACACTCAGCACGCGCGCTGCATCATCGCTCGTAAGTGCAAAGATCGATACGCAATCCAACGAGCGGCATGCCGGCACCAGGCCACGCGTGCTCAATCGTCCGCAGGAAGGTTTCAACCCGACGATATTGTTGAAAGCCGCAGGCACGCGCCCGGAACCAGCAGTATCACTTCCCAACGCGAAGCTTACGAGACCTCGCGCCACTGCGACGGCCGAGCCGCTGCTCGAGCCGCCCGATATATAGGAGGAGTCGAATGCGTTCGCACACGCCCCGTAGGGCGAGCGCGTTCCCACGAGCCCCGTTGCGAACTGATCGAGATTCGTCTTTCCGATTGGAATCGCGCCTGCCTCGATCAATCGATGCGCGACATGCGCTGTGCGCTGAGGCAAGTAGCTGAAGGCAGGGCATCCTGCAGTCGTCGGCACACCCGCAAGATCGATGTTGTCCTTGATCGCGAACGGCACGCCGTAAAGCGGTAAATCATGGACGGTGCGATCCTCGAGCGCGCGGGCATGGCGAAGCACGTCCTCAGGCGACAGACGCGAGATCCAGATGGCATTGGACCTGTCTTCCTCGATTCGCGCGAGCACCTGCGCGATGACGTCGCTCGGAGTAAATTTGCGCGCGCGATAGCCGCTCAGCAACGCCTCGATCGTAAGGTCACTCATCGTTCTTCTCCGGCCGAATCACAGCGAGGATGTCGCCTGCCCGCACGGCGGCGCCTTGCTTCACGCGCACTTCGATCACCTCGCCGGCTTCATCGGCCAAGATCGGAATTTCCATCTTCATGGCCTCGATGAGCAGAAGCTCCTGCTCACTGCCAACTCGCGCACCTGGCTGCACTGAAACCTTCCACACGCTCCCGGTGACGGGGGCAGTCACGGCGACGGTCCCCGCAGGGATACCCGTCTGCGTCCCCTCATCCGCCACCGCATCGACATCGCTTTCGAATGTGAGCTGCCCGTTGCGAATCCAGCGCTCGCGCTCGGCCTCGAACGCCGCATGCTGGCGCGCTTTGAATTCCGCGATCGAATCGGCGTGCGCGTGCAAGAATGCGTGATAATCGCGCAGCCGCAGTATGGATTCTTCGACCTTCAGCTTCATGCGACCGCGCGGGAAATCCTCGCGAAGCTGCAGCAACTCTTCTGCAGACACGGAATAGAAGCGGATCTGATCGAAGAATCGCAGCAGCCACGGCTTGCCTTCGGTGAAATCACCGGTCTGGCGGTATCGATTCCACATCTGGATCGTGCGACCGACGAACTGATAGCCCCCCGGTCCTTCCATCCCGTACACACACATATAAGCGCCGCCGATGCCGACGGCATTTTCCGGCGTCCAAGTTCGTGCCGGGTTGTACTTCGTCGTGACGAGCCGATGCCGCGGGTCGAGCGGTGTTGCGACTGGAGCGCCGAGGTACACATCGCCGAGACCCATGACGAGATAGCTCGCATCGAAGACGATGCGGCGTACGTCGTCGATCGATTCGAGCCCATTGATGCGACGGATGAACTCGAGATTGCTCGGACACCAGGGTGCGTCCTTACGCACCGATTGCATGTACTTCTCGATCGCGAGCCGTGTTGCAGGATCGTCCCACGACAAAGGCAGGTGCACGATGCGGCTTCGTACTTCCGTCTCGTCGATCGCCGGCAAACTGCGCTCCGCGCGCTCGAGCGCGTCGAGGAGCTCGCGCTGTGTGAGCTGGCTCGGATCGAAGTGAATTTGCAGCGAACGAATGCCTGGCGTCAGCTCTTGAATCCCTCGAATCTGCTCACGTTGCAAGTGCTCCATCAGCGCGTGCACGCGGAAGCGCAACGTGAGGTCGAGCACGTTCTCGCCGTACTCGATCAGCAGATAGGAATCTCCTGCTTGCCGATAGCAGACTTCGGGCCACGCCGGCGCAGCGGGCGTTCGCCGCAGCACTGGACCTGGCACAGTGCGTGCTATCGATGCCCTCTTTCTTCTTTCCTCCTCGTCATCCTCGCGAAGGCGAGGACCCATCCCGCTCTCCTCCTTCCTGTCGTCATCCTCGCGGAGGCGAGGACCCATCCCGCTCTCCTCCTTCTTGTCGTCATCCTCGCGAAGGCGAGGACCCATCCTGCTCTTTCTCTCCGATTGGATTCCCGCCTCCGCAGGAACGACGGATGGGAAATTGTAAGAGTGATGGAGGAAGGACGACGGTGCGCCGAGTGTTCGTATCGTCTCCTCCTGCACGCGCTCCAATTCGCGCGCTTCGTCAAAGGATCGAGGCTGGAAGCGAACGCGATCGCCTGGCCGCAATTGCCCGACCTTCCACATGTCTGCGCGTATGATCGTCGCCGGACACACGAACCCACCGAGACTCGGCCCATCCGGCCCGAGGATCACAGGCATGTCACCCGTGAAATCGATTGCGCCGATCGCATAGGCATTGTCGTGAATGTTGGAAGGATGTAGACCGGCTTCGCCTCCATCCGGTCGGGCCCACTTCGGCTTCGGTCCGATGAGGCGCACACCCGTGCGGCTCGAGTTGTAGTGCACCTCCCAGCTCGCAGCAAAAAAGGCTTCGATATCCTGCGTCGTGAAGAAGTCGGGTGCCCCATGCGGCCCGTACATCACGCGCAGCGTCCACTCGTGCCCGTACTCCGGAATGAGCTCACGCGGAAACGAGCAGACTTCATCGTCGCGGCCGGGCGCATTCAAGTGCAGCACATCGCCCGCTCGCAAGACGCGACCGGCGTGACCGCCGAACTGACCGAGCGTGAACGTCGCACGACTTCCCATGTAGAGCGGCACATCGATGCCGCCTCGCACGGCGACATACGCACGTTGGCCTGCGCCCAGGATCCGCTTCAACTTCAAGATGCTGCCGGACTCAGCATGAATTGCCGACCAGAACGGCACCGTGCGCTTCTCACCTTGCGGCGACACGATCTCTGCCTGCATCGAAGCGCCGGTCAACGCGAACACGACTGCTCGATTGAACTTCAATGTCGGACCCGTGACGGTGAGCTCGAGGCCCGCGGCAGCTTCACCGTTCCCAACGAGGCGATTCGCGAATCGAAAGGCCAAATCGTCCATCGGCCCCGAGGGCGGCACGCCGATATTCCAGTAACCGATGCGCCCTGGATAATCTTGAACGCTCGTGTGCGTGCCTGGCTGCAGCACCTCGATCGTATTCGGTCGAAACGCGAGCTCGTTGAGCCAGCGCGTGAACTGGCGTCCCTCGCAGAACACATCGTGGGCCACGATCTCGCGCAGGAACACGAGATTCGTCTCGATGCCGTCGACGCGCGTCGTCGCGAGCGCCTCTCGCAAGCGTGCGAGCGCCGCTTCGCGCGTCGCGGCGGTCGCGATCACTTTCGCAAGCATCGGGTCGTAGTACGCCGAGATCTCGCAGCCGGTCTCGATCCAGTGATCCACGCGAACACCCGTGGGAAGCGCGACGTTCGATAATGTGCCGCTGGACGGTCGAAAACGATTGGCAGGATCTTCCGCATACAAGCGCGCCTGAATCGAGTGCCCGCGCGCGACAGGACGCTGCGACAGATCGGGCGCCTCGCCTGCGGCCGTTCGGATCATCCATTCGACGAGATCGATTCCCGTGACTTGCTCGGTGATCCCGTGCTCGACCTGCAAGCGCGTGTTCACCTCGAGAAAGTAGAACTGCCCGCTCGCATCGTCGTAAACGAACTCGACCGTGCCCGCAGATCGGTAATCGACTGCGCGCCCCATGCGCTCGGCGCATGCAAACAAACGCTCACGCACGGTGTCGTTAAGACCGGGCGCCGGCGTTTCTTCGATGACTTTCTGATTACGACGCTGCAGAGAGCAATCGCGCTCACCGAGCGCAATCACATTGCCTCGACCATCACCGAAGATCTGCACTTCGATGTGGCGAGCCCGCCCGACATACTTCTCGAGAAACAATCCGCCCTGACTGAAGCTACTCTTCGCAAGCCGCTCCACGGCAGCGAAGCTCGCACGCAGCGCCGCATCGTCCGTGCACAGCTGCATCCCAATCCCGCCGCCTCCAGCGGTGCTCTTCAGCATCACAGGAAAGCCGATGCGTGCCGCTGCCGCGCTCGCCTCATCGACATCGGCGAGTAATCCAGTACCCGGAAGCAGGGGTACTTCATGCGCGAGCGCGACTTCGCGCGCTGCATGCTTGAGCCCGAAGCGACGCATCTGCTCAGGTGTCGGCCCGATAAATACGAGCCCTGCGGCCTCACAGCTTTCAGCGAACGACGCGTTCTCGCTCAAGAAGCCATAACCGGGATGAATCGCCTGCGCGCCCGTTTCGAGCGCGGCTGTGATGATCTTGTCCTGCCTGAGATAACTCTCGACTGCGGCCGCAGGCCCGATGTGAACGGATTCGTCCGCCATGGCCACGTGCATCGCATGGCGATCGGCATCCGAATGCACCGCCACCGAACGAATCCCCAAGCGTCTGAGCGTACGAATGATGCGGCAAGCAATTGCACCGCGGTTGGCGATCAGCACCTTGTCGAACATCGAGCACCATGACTCAAGGTGCCGGGTCGTCCCGGCGGAACAGCAACACTTGCGGGTCGTCCCGCAACGTGGAGGTGATGGAGTGGTGAAGTGACGGAGTGATGAAGTCGGAACAAGAGCGGCTCTGAATCAGCGCACTGCCGACCTCGCCGGAAGTCGCGTGCCTCTTCCTCCGACTTCGTCACCTCGTCACTTCGTCACCTCGTCACTTGATCTCATCCCACACCACCACTTCCACCGGTGTCGGGTTATAGGCATTGCATGGGTTGTTCAGCTGCGGGCAATTGGAGATCAACACAGTGACGTCCATCTCGGCGCGCATCTCGACATAGCGTCCGGGCCCGGAGACACCGTCGGCGAACGTGAGCTTGCCTTCGGGCGTCACCGGCACATTCATGAAGAAGTTGATGTTGCTTGCGAGATCGCGCTTGCTGAAGTCCTTGCCGTACTGCTCACCCCATTTCGCGAGCGCGAGCAGGAAGTTGTCGCGGCAGCTGTGCATGTGGCGCTTCGCGATCGCATAGCGCACCGTATTGCTCTCCGCCGAGCACGCGCCACCCAAGGTGTCGTGCCTGCCGCACGTATCGGCAACGATCGACAGAAGTGTGTTGCCCTCATTCGACACGAGCCGTGTTCCGGTGGTGAGATAGATGCTGCCCTGCGCGCGAATCGTATCGACGGCGCTGTAGCGCTCTTCGAGCGTGTCCGCGCTGTAGAACAACGTATCGACCGCCTGATTACCTTCGAGATCGACGATGCGAAAGGTCTGCCCACACTTGATGCGCCCCATCCAAGGCTCACCCGCAGGCACGATCTCCCGCCGAATCGCATGTGAAATGTGACGCTCGCTTTCTCGTAGCATCTCTCTTGCTCTGGGCTCTGGATTCTGGGTTCTGGGTTCTGGCAAGAAGCGCCTCAGCCGCCTGCTCTCATATAACACCCGTCACGCTGCGCCTCTGACTTCGTCACGTTGTCACCTCGTCACTCCGTCACTTGAGTCCTACCTCATCCACATCTCTGTATTCCTAAACCCGCGCTGATTCTCCGGGCACTTCATGCGGCACGAATCGTTGCGCGCAGGCGGCCGCGACTGCCATGCCGTCAAATGAATCTCGCGGGGTTCGTATCGCGGATTCGGATCGAGCGGGTGCTGGCATGTCGTGAGTACGACGAGTGTGTTCATCTCGAAGCGCAGATCGATGTACGCCCCCGCCTTCGCATGCTGTGGCTGAAACTGCAGCGCGCCGCGCTCATCAACGACGACTTTGCTGAACAGATTGATCGTCGCGCCAAGGTCACGTTTGCCGAGCCCATACTTGCCGAGCTCGTTCAACAGGCTGTCGTAGCCGTTCTTGTGATAGTCGTTGCGTTGTTCCTGATAGCGCGTCTTACCGTACTTCGCCTCCACCAGCGACGCACTCGAGACTCCGCATATCGTGTCGTGCCATCCGGAAGTGTCCTCCGTGATCGAGCACAGAACGCGCCCCATGTCCGAGTAGCACACGAAGTCTTTGGTGAGATACGCGGTGTGCTGTGCCTTCAAAGTATCCGGCATGTTGTAGCGCTCGATGCGGTCGTCGTAGTTATAGAGCAGCATCGAAACGTTGGCCCCGCCCGTGACATCCATGACACGCATCGTGACGCCACGACGCAGCAGCCCGGACCAATGTGCGCCGGCCAGCACATGCTCTTCCCATAGCACCCAATAAGGCGTGCCTTCCGACATCGAGTGCGCTCCCCGCGTTTGGACGTGATGCGGAGGAGATAGCAAAGAGCATGCCGGTAAAGGAGAAGCGGTTAGCGGTTAGCGGTTAGCGGTTAGGAAAGAGGCGCCCATACGCGCGAATCAAGCGCGAGCCAACTATGTGCAACCTTCCGAGTCGCTGCCCTGTGTGTGCTTCTTGCGACACGGAGTGCACCGACATGACGCATGCAATCGCGTCTAGCGCCCCATTACTGAACACGAACGCCATCGCAGCGTGGCTGACGGAGCCTCGCTCGTCGGTGCGCAGACCAGTGTGCGTCTCGCATCTAACGCTAACCGCTAACCGCTAGCCACATCTCATCCGTAGCGGCACGCACCTTGCACCTCTCACTCGCAACAATGTGCCTCTAGGGTTCCGATCGATCCGTCGATGGCTGGTCCGAGAGAGGCAGTCCAGCGACACGCTGGATACACGGCGGGACAAAAGCCCGGGAGGTTTGCGGCGCGGGATCGCTGCGGCCTCCGGCCGCACCTTCCTGAGCTTTCGAAGTGGCACTTACACTTAGGAGACGGGGAATGCGTTCGTACTTCAAGAATCTGGCCCGCACTTCGCTTCTCATCGGCGCGCTGTTCTGCGCCGTGTTCGCACAAGGTGCGTCCGCCGCAGAGAAGAAGACGTTCAAGGTCGCCTGGAGCATCTATGTCGGTTGGATGCCATGGGAGTACGCGCAGCAAAGCGGCATCCTGAAGAAGTGGGCGGACAAGTACGGCATCACGATCGAGCTCACTCAGATCAACGACTACGTCGAGTCGATCAATCAATACACCGCGGGCGCGTTCGATGCGTGCACGATGACGAACATGGACATGCTTACGATCCCTGCGGCGGGCGGCGTGGACTCGACTGCGCTCATCGTCGGCGACTTTTCGAACGGCAACGATGGCATCGTCCTGAAAGGCAAGGGCAAGAAGCTCGCCGACATCAAGGGCCTGTCGGTGAACGTGCTCGAGCTCTCCGTGTCGCACTATGTCCTGGCACGTGCACTCGAAACAGTCGGGCTCCAAGAGCGCGACATCAAGCTCATCAATACCTCGGATGCCGACATCGTCGCGGCGTTCGCTGCGAATGACACCCAGGCTGTGGTCGCTTGGAACCCGCAGCTCGGTGAGATTCTCGCGCAACCGAACGCGCAGCTCGTCTTCGACTCGAAACAGATCCCTGGCGAAGTCATTGACATGATGGTCGTCAACACGGACGTCTTGAAAAACAATCCGAGCTTCGCAAAGGCGATGACGGGCGCGTGGTACGAGACCATGGCGATCATGACGAAGAAGGATCCGAAAGCGCTTGCGCATATGGCGGCCGCAGCCGGCACCGATGTGGCTGGATTCAACCGCATGCTCGCGACCACGAAGATGTTCTGGACCCCGCAAGAAACGCACGCCTTCACGACGAGCGAGAACCTGATCAAGACGATGGACCTCGTACGCAAGTTCTCCTTCGAGCATGGCCTGCTCGGCGAAGGAGCGAGAAGTCCGGATGCAGTCGGCATCGAATTCCCCGGCGGCAAGACGCTCGGCAACACGAAGAGCATCAAGATGCGCTTCGATGCGACTTACTCGAAGATGGCGATGGATGGAAAGCTGTGATCTTCGAGCAGCGGTTGGCGGTTAGCGGTCGGCGGTCAGCCGGCTTCTCTCCCCTGCGAAGCGGGGGAGAGTCAAGGAAAGGACCCAATTCCCTCCCCTGCGAATGCGGGGGAGGGTTAGCGAGGGGGCCATGTTCCCTCCCCTGCGAATGCGGGGGAGGGTTAGGGAGGGGGCATCCCTCATGCCTCGCCTAGTCAATCTCCATCCCGGCAGAGGCGGCGCGATCCTGCTCGGCTTACTCCCGTTCATCGTGCTCGCGTTCGCCTACGTGCTCGGCTCGAATACGCGCCTGCAAGAGAATCCCGACGACAAGCTTCTGCCCGCCCCGTCCAGCTTCGTCGAAACGATTCAGAAGTATGCGTTCGAGGAAGATCGCCGCAGCGGCGAGCTTCTATGGTGGAGCGATACCGGCGCGAGCTTGAAGCGCCTGTTCGTCGCGCTTGGGATCAGCGCCGCGCTCGGTCTCACGATCGGTCTTGCGATTGGCGCCGTACCCTACGTGCGCTCATTCCTGCTGCCGTTCGTCGCTGCGTTCGGGATGATTCCGCCGCTCGCCATCTTGCCGATCCTGTTCATCGTGCTGGGGCTGGGTGAGGTCGCGAAGATCGCGCTCATCGTCATCGGCATCACGCCTATCGTGGTTCGCGACATCGCACTGCGAGCGGGCGAGATCCCCGGCGAGCAACTCATCAAGGCACAAACGCTCGGCGCCTCGAGCTGGCTGTTGGCGATTCGCGTGTTTCTGCCGCAACTGATGCCGCGCCTCATCGATACGGTGCGACTCAATCTGGGCTGTGCCTGGCTGTTCTTGATCGCGGCAGAAGCGATCGCCTCGACCGAAGGGCTGGGCTATCGAATCTTTCTCGTGCGGCGTTACATGGCGATGGATGTGATTCTGCCGTACGTCGCCTGGATCACCGCACTCGCCTTCTTCATGGACTACGCGCTGCGTCGCGCACGGCGCTCGTTCTTCCCCTGGGCGGAGATCACTTGATGGCCGTCGTCACGATTCGGCGGTTGTGGAAAGAGTATGGCGAGCAAGTCGTGCTCGAGAACTTGAATCTCACGATCGCGGCCGGTGAGTTCGTCACGATCGTCGGCGCGTCAGGGTGTGGCAAGACGACGTTCTTGCGAATGCTGCTCGGCGTAGAGAAACCGACTCGGGGCGAGATCGTCATCGATGGCACACCGATGCTCTACGAGCCTGCGCCGGATCGTGGCATTGTCTTCCAGCGCTACTCGCTCTTTCCGCATCTCACGGTGACACAGAACCTCATGCTCGGACTCGAGCTCGGCGCGTCTCGTGTAATGGGCCGACTGTTCGGTAACGCGCGCAAGCAAGCGTTAGCGAAAGCACACTCGCTGCTCAATGAGATCGGCCTCTATGCCGCACGCGACAAGTACCCAGCGCAACTCTCAGGCGGGATGCAGCAGCGCTTATCGATCGCACAATCGGTGATCTGCCAACCGAAGATCCTGCTGCTCGACGAACCCTTCGGCGCGCTCGATCCTGGCATCACCGCAGACATGCACGAGATCATTCTGCGATTGTGGGAGAAGAATCGCATGACGATCTTCATGGTCACACACGATGTGAAAGAGAGCTTCCAGCTCGGCACTCGCCTGCTGGTGTTCGACAAAAAACGCCACGACCCACAAGCACCGGACGCATACGGCGCGACGGTGACGTATGACCTTCCGCTCAATCGCTCGAGGCTGCAAATTGCAGCGTGAGCCGATCGGCGTTGTGTGAAGCTCAGCGACACGTGCTCCAGCATCGTCGTGCGAGACGATGCGATACGGCCACGACCTGTTGAAGACTCGGACCGCGTTGTGGATGGCTTGAGCTGCGCAGGGCTGCCGCCAGGACTTGTTTCAGGACCGGGCGTAAATACATCCATGTAGCCCTGCTACGAAAACGTTCCCTGTTTTCGAAGCTCCTGAAACAAGTCCTGGCGTCAACCCTGCTCGTGCCCGCCTCCGCCTCACATGGAAGAAGAAGGGGCGACGACTGTGCGAGTGACATCAGCTTAGAGTGAGCGTGCTCTTGCGCACACGCGAAGCCCATTCCTGATGGACCCTCGCCTCCCGCGAGGGCGACGAACATGGCTATGACCCGCGCCCGGATCATTCTCGTTCGTCATCTCCGTGGAGGCGCCGTGGAGGCGGGGATCCATGCGCCTCTGACGATGTCACGACGTGACGCTACGCCGCTGGAAACAACTGCCGCGCTCTCTTGCCATTCCTAACGCGGAGTGAGGCACCTAGGGACTGCCGCTCGAACTTGTTTCGGGAGCATCGAAAACAGGACGTTTTCGTTGCAGGTCTACATGGATGCATTTACGAGCGGTCCCGAAACAAGTTCCGAGCGGCAGTCCCGCGGGTTACGTTTAGCACTCAGCTGTCAAGCACGCGCGCAATTAGCGTCCCGTCTTGATCAATCGATAGCTCAACTCCAACGTCGGCATCGCGATGCCGAGCTCGCGTCCGCGTCGCAATGCAAAACCGATTGTTTCGTCGATCTCGAGCGGCGTGCCGCGATCGATGTCCTGCAACGTCGACATGCGGTGCTCCGAAGCATTCGTGCGGAAACGCTCGCCGACTTCCTGCACGGCGCGGATCGCGGCCTCGTCGGATGCCTCCGCGATCAGCTTAGCGGGTAATGGCGAAAGATCCATGAGCGGTATCTTCAACGCTGCCGCTAGCCGCGCGACTTCGCGCACGAGCTGCACCGCGACCCACGCGCCGTTCTCATCGGTAAGATAGCGCCAGGTGTTCAAGCGGGTGAGCGCGGCAAGCGGCACGAGTCCTGCCCAGGCCACGAACTTCGACCATTCGCGAGTCTTGATGTTTGGGTATGCCGTGCAGCTCACGCCGGCAGCGTCGATCGTGCTTGCGAGCTTCGTGACACGGTCGGTCATCTCGCCGGAAAGCTCGCCTAGATGCAGCCCCACGTTCCTTGTGAACAACACCTCGCCGGTCGCGAGCAGCTCGCCGCTGAAATCCGCCATCGCGCCGAGTACCGCTGCGCTCGGAAACACTTCCGCGAGAAGCTCATCCTTGACGACGCCATTCTGCATCGAGAACGCCGTGCCGACCTTCGCGTGCCGATAAGGCTGCAAACTCGGCAGGGTGTCGATAGCTTTGGTGCCAACAGCGAAACAATCGACTTCGCGCAGCTCCGCCGGATCCGTGATCACCGTGCAGCGCTCGCGCAGCTCGATGAGCCCATGCACGATCAGCCCCTCGCGCTCGATCGTCTTCGCGCGCTGCCCGCGGGCGAGCACGATCACCTCGTGTCCGGCTCGCACGAGATGCGCACCCAAGATTGTACCGAGAGCCCCGGCCCCGAGAATTGCCACTTTCATGCGCGTGCTCACCTCCGACTTGCAAGGAGCGCGAGCTTACGCCAGCAGGAGAAGCCCAGCCAATTTCTGCGCACGCGACAGTCTCGTCGCAAGATCTATTTCATGTCTGCTCTTCTACGTTCCTGAAGTAGGACCAAAGAGCTTGGACAGGATGGCAGAACGAGCGGACTCCACATCTCCTTCCCTCCTTCGTCCTGCTTCATCCTGTCTGACATTTCTCTTCCACTTGGGCGCGCAGCCTGCTGCGCGATGGCGGCCGACGTGCAGCACTGAACCTGCACGCCGAAGGCCATGGGAGCGGGACTATCCAGCGTGCCCGTGAACAGGCACGCGCGGCGAATTGCGCTCCGCGAACTGACCATTCCAGTACGGATAGTAGGGATAGGGCGGCGTGACTGCGCTCGCGAGATCGAGCCGACGCATGTGCTCGCTGCTCAGCGTCCAGCCGATCGCACCGAGATTGTCTTCGAGCTGCGCTTCGTTGCGAGCGCCGATCAACACGGTCGCAACCGTCGGACGCTGCAACAGCCAGTTGATCGAGATCTGCGGAATGCTCTTGCCCGTTTCGAGAGCGATACGCTCGATCGCATCGATGACTCGATATAGCCGCTCCTCCTCTACCGGCGGCCCGATATGTGCGGTCTCATGCAGACGGCTCTGGGGCGGCAACGGCTGGCCGCGACGCACGCGGCCGGTGAGACGTCCCCATCCCAGCGGACTCCACACGATCGCGCTCACGTTCTGATCCACGCCGACCGGCATCAACTCCCACTCGTAATCGCGCCCGATCAGAGAGTAGTACGCCTGATGCGCAACGATGCGCGGATAGCCATAGCGTTCCGAAGCCGCGAGCGACTTCATCAACTCCCATCCTGAATAGTTGGACACGCCGACGAATCGCACCTTGCCGGATCTCACCAGGTCATCGAGCGTCGCCATGACGCTTTCGACCGGTGTGAGCGCATCGAATTGATGAAGCTGCAGGATATCGATGTAGTCGGTCTGCAACCGCTCGAGGGCCCGCTCGACTCCCCGCATCAAGTGGAAGCGCGATGATCCCACTTCGTTCGGGTCCGGTCCCATCCGCAGCCCGATTTTCGTCGAGATGATCGCTTTGTCGCGGCGGCCTTTGAGCGCGGTCCCCAGGATCGTTTCCGACGCGCCGTCCGAGTACACATCGGCAGTGTCGAAGAGATTCGCACCCGCATCGAGGCAACGATCGATGAGGCGCTTCGCCTCTTCTACATCGGTCTTCCCCCACGCGCTGAACAATGGCCCCTTGCCGCCGAACGTCCCGGCTCCGAAGCCGAGAGCAGGGACCTTGAATCCGGATGCACCGAGTACGCGATATTCCATGATGACTCCTCGCCAAAAACGTGAGACCACGCTATCGCTGCGAGACGTGTGGTAAAACCGGCGGCCGAGCGAATGTGTTTTTACGTTTCGTTGAGAATTCATGGATCGCATCGCCGACCTGCAATTGTTCTTACGCGTGCTCGACTCGGGCTCGATCAGTGCGGCTGCACGCAGCCTCGATCTATCGGTCGCGGCGGCAAGCCAGCGACTGAAGCGCCTGGAGACCGCGCTCGGCGTCAAGCTTCTTCATCGCAGCACGCGGCAGTTGCGCGCCACACCTGAAGGTGCCGCGCTCGCCGAGCAAGGACGCGGCTTGATCGAGGATCTGGAAGCCCTGACGAGTAGTCTCAGGAAAGCCGCAAAGGAAGTAACTGGAACGCTTCGCGTCACGGTGCCGGCCGCATTCGGGCGCCTGTACATCTCACCCCTGCTACCTGAGTTCTTGCAGCGCCACCCCGCGTTACGTGTAGCGATCGATATGAACGACACGATGTCGGATCTGATCGGCGAAGGCCTCGATCTTGCGATCCGGATTGGTCAGTTGCAGGACTCGAGCCTCATCGCTCGACGACTCGCAGCGAATCGGCGCGTACTGTGCGCTGCCCCCGCATACCTGAAGCGCCGCGGGAGCCCCAAACATCCCGAAGATCTTCGCAACCACGATTGTCTCTTGATGCTCGGTCCGAAGGGACCGCGGGATCAATGGTTGCTGACTTCGCACGATGGTACCGAAACGAGCGTGCGGGTCCGCGGCAAGCTTGAAAGCAATATGGGAGAAGTCATTCGGGATGCAGCGCTCGCAGGCCTCGGCATCTCACTGCATTCGGTCTGGCATGTCTGCGACGACTTGCGCGCAGGACGCCTGCAACGCGTCTTGCCCGACTACCAACTACCGGATAGCGGGATTTACGCCGTGATGCCTCCGCGCCGCTTGATGCTTCCGCGCGTCAGAGCCTTCATCGACTTCTTGTCCGAGCATCTCGATCCGGTACCGCCGTGGGAAAAAGACGTGCCCAGCGCCACTCGCAAATTGCGCCGCTGACTCACCACCGCGTATCACTTGTGTCTTTCCTCGATTACCCACATCGGCGCGACAAGTAAAGCGTGCGACCGAGTAGAATGCGTCGCTTCCGCTAAAGGGGATGAGCGCGTGACGTGGCGAGCTTGGATAACGTTTGCTGTGCTATGCCTACTGTGGGGAGTGCCCTACTTCTTCATTAAGCTCGCGCTCGATGACTTGTCGCCCGCGTGCGTGGCCTGGGGCCGACTCACTTTGGGTGCGCTCGTCCTGGCACCCATTGCGCTTCACAAGCGTGTGTTCTTCCCAGCGCTCAAACACAAAGTCGCAATCATTGCTTTTGCAGTCACCGAGCTCGTCATTCCTTTCTCGTTGATCTCGGTTGGAGAGCAATGGATCAGTTCTTCGCTCGCGGGCATCCTGATCGCCACTGTCCCTCTGACGGTCGTTCTCATCGCGCCGTTCCTCGGCGTTCGTGAGCGGCTCGGCATGCGGCGGCTGTCCGGACTGTTGGTGGGTCTCTTCGGCGTCGTGGTCTTGCTCGGCATCGATACGATCAGCGGCCGCGAGCAGTGGCTGGGCGTCGCTTGCTTGTTTGGTGCCGTGATCGGCTATGCGGTCGGGCCCTTGATCGTGCAACGCTATCTGGCCGACGTAGACGAGCTCGGCGCGCTTTCGGCGAGTCTCGTCGTTGCATCGTTGATCTTGCTGCCTTGGGCACTATGGACCGCGCCGACAGCGATGCCGTCGATGCTTGCGCTGTCGTCCGTCGTCACGCTCGGACTGTTCTGCACGGCGCTCGCGCTGCTCCTATATTTCTACTTGATCAACGAAGCGGGCGCCGCGCGCGCGTCGGTGGTCGCATACGTCTGTCCAGGCGTTGCGGCGCTTCTCGGTGTGTTGATCCTTCATGAGCATTTCGGAATCGGCAGCGCCGCGGGACTCGCGCTCATTCTGCTCGGCTCGTGGCTGGGCACGAGCGGCGCGCAAGAACGGGAGCCGGAACCGCAGACTGCTTAGGGAGATCAGAAACCACAAAGAACACATAGAACACAAAAAGGAAAGATTCGAGCAGCAATCGATCTTTACCTAATCTCACGAGGACAGATATCGCTCGTGATCGATGCTCATCATTCGATGCTCTTTTTTGTGCTCTTCGTGTTCTTTGTGGTTACTGCACTCTACAAACACGACTCAAGTGTCGTCCACATACCCTCGCGCCTGGGCCAGATCCTGATCGTCGAAGATCGCCATCGCCGTCTTCATGCGTTTGAAACCGAACTTCTTGTAGAACGGCTCCTTCCCGGGGACCGCATACAAGATGATCTTGCGATGTGCTCGCGACAGGTCGACGAGTCTGCTCACGAGCTGTTTGCCCAGGCCGGTGCCTTGATGGCTCGGCAGCACGGCGATATCGCAGATGTAAGAACAGTCGCGGCCGTCTGAAAGCGCACGCCCGGCGCCCACCAAGCGATCGCCTTCGTAGACGAACGCGCGATAGAGGCTGTTCGTAAACACGACTCGCAAGTGCTCGGCAGACTTGTTGCCGAGCGGCGCCACTCGATACAGCTCCGACAGCTCGGCCCAATTCACGGTGTCGAGCGCATCCGTCCAACGAAGCGTCATGAGAAGTCCTGAAATCCTGGCGATCGATCTAGCCCTACATATTTTATTGCGCGCTAATCGGCGGCGTTCGATTCGCAGCGCTCCCAGGCGAACTCGCGTGCACTGGCGTCATCCCCGCCATCGATACGAGCGGTCAGCATGTCCCCGCTGCGCGTATAGCGAATGCGCTTCGGGAAATCGTGCTGCCGATTCTCGAACAGCGCAGAGCTTGTGGTCGCATCGACGAGCTCGAATGAAGTGGCGGCGCCGCCGCTTGGCTGCGCGATATACCTGGCGCCCTTCGAGTCGATTTCGATCCGTATGAACTCGAACTCCGTACCGCGCTTCGTGATCGTGCGGCTCACAGCTAGGAGCATGCCGCCGCGCTCAGGCAACCAGGTTTCCTCGCTCGTAATCTCACCGTGCTTCGAGCACCAAGACCCTGCAAGCCAATCGAGATCGATGGCCTCACCTGCCATCGATGGCGCCGCCAACAGCAGGCAACACGATAAGAGGGAACGAACCGCGCTCAGTCGCATGAGTCACTCCCCGCGTCCACGACTTGCACCCGCAGGTAAGTATAGTCATCGCACCGAGATCCAAACGTATACAGTTGAATCGTTCGGCGGCGATGGCAGATTCGGTGCGCCGTTTAAGGTACGCGTTGAGCGTGCGGTCGGAACGAACAGGATCCACTGCGCAGGCTCGTCTGAAACAGCACGGGAGGCGGCGCGCCGGACACAGGGAGGAGCCTCAGCGAGGCGCGTCAGGGGACTCCCCCTCACCGAGACTGAGTTTAAATGGGCTCACACCCTTCGGAGATGAAGGGTTCAAACAGGACAAGGCGGATTCAAGCTCGGCTGGCCGATCTACTGCCAGTTATGCCGCGTCCTGAACTCGCGCACCTGCCGCTCCGCCTCCTCGCGCTCCCACCCGTAGCATTCCTGGAGCCTCGAAACGAGCACTTCCGATCGGTCCTGAAGCTCGTCAATCTCTTCGTCGGTGAGTCGGCGCCAGCGCTGCTTGATCCGAGTCTTGATGCTCGAGAAGTTGATCTGTCCCGCGTCTCTTTCCACGTCTTTGCTCTCCCACACCCTGCATGCTGGCTTTTATCTAATTACGAGCAGCATGTCATCGGCGGATCACCTAATAGCCGAGGGCACGGAAAGTTCCCGACGACCGCGCACCGACGCGTCGTCCGCAAATCCACTATCTCAGGCTGAGGCTCGACGGCCGCCGGAACCGAGCGCGGACTTCAGAAGCGGCTCCACTTGCGACAGAGCGCGGCGAAGTTGCGGCAGGAGCGCGTTGACCGCACCGGACGATGCGGCGGTCTGTGCGGACATCTCGATCTGTTCAGCAAGCTCCCCCACGACGAGCGCCCCGAGCGAGCGACTACTCGACTTCAGGCTATGTGCGGCACGGGCTAGGACGGCATCGTCACCCTCATTGAGCGCATTCGTCATCACATCGAGCTGTGAAGCCGAGTCGCTCAAGTAGCTCTCGATCACGTCGGTAGCATCGCCGTCGAACAGCTCGATCAGCTGCTCGAGCGCACTCATGTCCAGCATCCTTTCCGGTGACGTCTCACTCGCCCGGTCCATCTGTGGCTCTCCCTGCCAGATCGGATCCGCCAGCCAGCGCAAGAGGGTCGCAGTGAGACTATCGCGCTTCACGGGCTTCGCTACGTAATCGTCCATACCCGCTTGCAAGCACCGCTCGCGATCTCCCTGCATTGCATTGGCAGTCATGGCCACGATTGGCAGCCGCGCTCGCTGAGTGCTCGCTTCCCACTCGCGAATCGCGTGCGCCGATTGATATCCATCCATGACGGGCATCTGGCAATCCATCAGGACGAGATCGAACTCCTCGCTCTTGATGCGCTCGAGCGCCTCGAGCCCGTTGAGCGCCACCCGCGCATTGATTCCAAGCGCCGCGAGCATTCGCAGCGCGACCTGCTGATTGACGACATTGTCTTCGACGAGCAGTACGCGAGCATCGAGCCGCACTCCGTGCGACGCCTTGGTGACTTCGGCCGCCGCCACTGCGACGTTCCACCCGGCCGATACGCCCGTAATCATCGCGATCGCACTGTAGAGCTGCGATTGGCGCACTGGTTTGTTCAACCATGCAGCGACAGCGAGCGCATCGGCATCGGCTTGGCGATCCCCCACCGAGCTCAGCACCACGCACTTCGTCGCTGCGATCTGCGGCTCGGCGCGCATTTGACGCAGGAATCCCAGGCCGTCGACCTGCGGCATTTGGTAGTCGAGGATGACGACGTCGAATGGACGTCCCTCCGCACATGCACGTCGCAGCCTCTCGAGTCCTTCTCGAGCCGAATCCGCGGTTTCATGCCGCATGCGACACGCTTGCAAGTAGTGCTCGAGCACCTTGCGATTCGTGGCATTGTCGTCGACGACCAGCACTCTGAAAGCGCTGAGGTCGGCGCGTCCAACGGCCGTCGTGTAGGTGCCGATCTCCATTGGGATCGTGACCACGAAGGTGGAACCCTTCCCCGGCTCACTACTTACAGCGATCTCGCCCCCCATCGCATCCACGAGGCGCTTGGTGATCGCAAGACCGAGTCCAGTTCCACCGAACTTTCGGGTGGTGGAGGTATCAGCCTGCGTGAAGGACTGGAACAACCGCGAGACGGCCTCCGGAGTCATTCCAATACCGGTGTCCTGGATCGAAATCTCGATCGAGGCATGCATCGCGTCGATTCGACTTGCCCGCACCGCGACGCTCACCTCACCGCGCTCGGTGAACTTCACGGCGTTTCCGAGCAGGTTCGCGAGCACCTGACGCAAACGCACAGGATCGCCGCGCACGAGCCGCGGAACCGTGCCTTCGATGAGGCAAGTCACCTCGACTCCCTTGTCGTGCGCCTGCCGCGAGAAGAGCGTGCAGACTTCCTCGGCGAGGGGCTGCAGCTCCAGGTCGATGCGCTCTAGCGTGAGCTTGCCCGCATCGATCTTCGAGAAATCGAGGACGTCGTTGATGATGCCGAGCAGCGCCTCGGCGGAGTTGCGAGCGGTTTCGAGCATGCTGCGACGTTGCGGATCGAGACCTTCGGCCTCCATGAGATCGAGCATTCCGATCACGCCGTTCATGGGTGTGCGAATCTCATGGCTCATGTTCGCCAGAAAATCGGCTTTCGCTTGGGCCGCTGCTTGGGCATCCTTGAGCGCGCTTGCGAGCTGCGCGGTTCGCTGCTCGACCTTGTCTTCGAGCTCGGCTTGATAGGCTCTGAGCTCAGCGCCTTGAGCGTCGGTCTGCGCGAGCATTCCGTTGAAGGCGGTCACGAGCTTACCGACTTCATCGTGCGTCGTTCTCTCCACGCGCAAGGTGTAGTCCTTCGTGCGCGAGACCGTTTCGGCCGCCTCCGCGAGCGCGAGAATCGGATCGGAGATGACTCGCTGCAGCCGCGATGCCGAGAGGAGCGCGACCAGCAGCGATGCGACACCCCCGAGCCCAAGCACCGCAAGGGCGCTCAAGAGCAATGCCTTGAGCTCGCTTCTCGCCGCCCAGATGTGAATGGCGCCGATTCGCTCGTCGAGCACGATGTCCGCGCTTGCATGAACCACGTCGGGGCGAATCCGCATTTGTGCGATCGCCTCGCTCCCAAACGCATGCTCGATGAAAGGCGTACCGTCCGCTCGTTCGATCTGGGCCCCGAGAATGGCCTGATCGCCTGCCAATGCGAGCAGGGTGTTCTTCGCCGCTTCTTGGTCTTCGAACGCGAGCGCGGCAGAGCTGCTCAACGCCATGATCTTCGCTTGCGTCTGTACGCGATGATGCAATGCATCGGCGCTCGCATCGTGAGCGTAAGAAATGAGCACCGCTCCGGAGATGATCAACGCGACGCTCGCGACGACCGCCGCGAGCCAGAGCAGCTTGCCTCGAATCGGTAGGCGACTCAGCCACTGTTTCATGGGCTCGTCCCCTGTTCGATTCGAGTCGCGAGCTTGAGGAGATTCGAGCTCACCAAAAGACCCGAGCGCTTCGCGTTGTCCACGTTGACCGTGAACCGCAAGCGATTGCTTTCCATGTGAAGCCGGATGACCCCACCTTCACGCGTGAAGGCGTCGGCATCGCCAATCGTCAGGATGGAGCGGCCTTGCGCAGGGAGCATCGCCCCGAGATCCTCGGCGGAGTCCACATACAGCGCGTCGCATCGCGCGAGGACGTCTTTGCTCTTCCCGGACACGGATCGAACGCTGATCTCGCGCGCACCCACCGTCTTGTCCGCTGTCGAGATCACGAAGGCATCGAGCACATCCTTTGCACCAGCGAAACAGATCTCGAGCGGCGCGCTCGATTCCGAGTTCTGCCATTCCACGAACTTAAGGAAATTGAAAACGTACGCAGCCTTCATCTGCGCTTCACGCGAGGGCGGCGCGTCCGCAGCAACACTCGCACCTGCGAGCATCATCAGCAGACCCGCGAGCACGCTCGCAGTCGTCTTTAGACACGTCGCGAGCATTAGAAGCCCGGCTTCCAACTGATGCGACCGATCACCATGCGACCGATCGTCACGGCCGGCGCGAACGTGAGATCACCAATGTGCTCGATGTGCTCATCGTCGAAGACGTTTTCGACAGCGAGCGAGAAATTGATCGCTTTCGCCGGTTGCCATCCGGCTCTCAGGTCGACGATATCGTAGGCAGGGATACCGTATCCGGTCAGCTCCGACACCGAGCGCCACGTGAGATCGAGCTCGACATCGCGCGGCAGATCGATCCGCGCGCGTAAGGCGAGCATGCGTTCCGGGTCGATCGGCCCGGGCTGGATACCAGCTTGCGCTTCGCTGTCCTGCCACGCGCCTTGTGCTTCGAAGCTCAGCCATTCGCTCGCGTGCCATTCGGCGACGAGCTCGATGCCGCTCACACGAAGATCGTCGATGTTCGCGAAGTCGCTTTCCAGTACCAACGCAGGGACCGGCTCGAGCTCGAAGATCGGCGTTCGAGGCACGCCGCCGATCAGCTTCTTGTAATCATTGCGATAGAGGGCGGCGTCGAAGGTAAGCGTCTGAGACGCGCGCCAGCGCCACCCGAGCTCGTACGCGTTCAAATCTTCCGCATCCAAGTGTTCGTTGCCATACGCACGCAGCAGGATGAGCCCATCGGGCGTGTAGCCCCCGAAGGTCAGCTGCGAGTGAAGCTCGATGCGCGAGGGGGTTCGTACCGCGCGTGATGCTGCAGCCCACAGGGTGTGCGCATCGGTGACATCCCAGACTGTCCTCAAAGTCGGTTGAAAGGCGAGCCCCGTGAACTCGAGCTCCTCGAGCTTCGCACCGAGAATGAATCGAGCTCGATCGGCAAAGAAATGCATCTCATCCTGGACGTAGAAACTCCATTGATGCTGCGCCACCTTCCTGTCGTGGAGCACCAGCTCGGGCGTCGCTTCGTTCAGCTCGTCAGCGAAGTACAGGAATCCCGCTCCTGCAGTCAGTACGTGACGGCCCACTCGCTCCGCGTTGAACTGTGTGCTGAAGCCAAATGCGGACTCGTCCCATTTGCTGGGCGAGCCACGTTCGGTCCAACTGTAGTGGGTGCTGAGCTCGAGCTCGCCTGGCGTCGTGGCGCGCTGCCAAGTTGCCGCGACGTTGCCTGCGCGAGCAGTCGTTGCAAGCGACGCTGCCGGAGGCGCCGGCGCGTTGCCGAAATCGCTTTCTTCGAAGTTTCCTTGCAGCATGAGCGCACCGCCTGCGAACCCTCGATCCAAGCGCATGCCCAAATGCGTATGCGTCAGCTCGCCGACGTTTTCCTCGAACGCATCCAGCTCACTGTGATCCACAAACAGCCGATAGTCGCCGAGGAGGTCATTGCGGCCGCCGTAGCTCATTGCGGCGGATTTATTTTCGAAAGTGCCCGCACCTGCATGTACTTGCAACCCTCTCGAAGCCGCTGCGTTGCGCGTAATGATGTTCACAACCCCATTCACCGCATTGATACCCCACAACGCGCCGCCGGGCCCGCGTACGATTTCGATGCGCTCGATTTCGTGGAGAAATGGGCTTTGCTCTTCCCAGATCACGCCGGAAAACTGTGGTGTATAGATGCTGCGGCCGTCGACCATGACGAGCAGCTTCGATGCAAAACGCATGTTGAACCCGCGCGCGGAGACTGCCCAGCTGCGGCTGCTGATGCGCGCGACTTGGACGCCGGGTGCCAGGCGCAGAACGTCCGGCAAAGTGGTCGCGCCGCTTCGTCGGATGTCTTCGCGTGTGATGACATACACGGCCGCGGCCGCATCGGAAG
>JAEZFW010000038.1 GCA_023417315.1 Pseudomonadota bacterium | reverse complement strand
CCCGGATTCAAATGCATCTGTCCTATCGAACGCTGCCGCGACGGAACAGGTTCACGATCGCAAGCAGGATGACTGCACCGACGAGCGACACCAGGAACGATGCGAGTGTCACACCGTCATTGATCGTGCCGACACCAATGAGCGGGGAAATGATGAATCCGGCCAGCAGCGCGCCGACGATACCAACAATAACGTTGAGCAAAATGCCTTGCTGAGCGTCTGTGCGCATGATGATGCTAGCGAGCCACCCCACGACGCCGCCGACGATCAACCAGATTAAAATTCCCATAAACCCTCCTCGAGTTTCGTGTGCGATGCGATAGAGCTACCGACCACGAAATGACGAGGAGGGGAAGTTGGTTCCGCGTTTACTGCGCGGTTAGTCCGTAAAACGCGACACCAACTTCGCAATGACAGCCTTTGTAGGATTTTCAGGCATGTAGCGAACGCTGACCGCAGCTCCCACTGGGGGGAGCGACGCGGTCGGCTCCCCATTGCGACGATCGACGTGACAACTGCGCACGGGGGCGTCGTGTTCACCGGGCTGAAATTCGAAGTAGACGCGCGTGAAGCTGCCGAACACGGGGGGCCGCCAGATGCGCAGGATGCGCCCCTGGGCAATCTTGCCGCGTTTCAGGATTTCGCGCTGTATCTCCGCGCCTTTCGACACGGATTGGCAAGAAGCAATCATGGCGACGAGCGCGCCGGTGAGAAAGGCAATTGCTGACATGAACTCTGCAGGCATATGAGTGAGCATCCTCGCGAAAGCGCGAGGAGAATGCGCTAGACCGAAGGGCCGGTCAGCGCATTGCATCACGAAACTACGCGCAGGGGTGTACGGCGGAACCTGAACTCATCGTTGGGCAGCACGAGGGGGGTCGCGACGGCGGCCGGGGCAAGCTTCCGAGGCCGCGCATCGCTACAGCTTCGCTCCGAGACTATGCCGCGCTCGTCTTCACTTCGTAGCCCTTGAGCCCATAGAAGACGATGTACGCGTAGCACACCGCGGGTACGAAGAACGAGACGAGGATGCCCATGTGATCGGCGAAGAAGGCTTGGATCACCGGAACGATCGCGCCGCCGACGATCGCGACACATAGCACGCCCGAGCCTTCTCCGGTGTCGCGCCCCAAACCTGCGATCGCAAGCGTGAAAATCGTCGGGAACATAATCGAATTGAACAGACCGATCGCAAGCACGGCCCACATCGCGACCTTCCCGCCGACCGTCATGGCCACGATCAGAAGCACGATCGCCGCTGCAGCATTGAAGGCGAGCACCGTCGACGGCTTGATGTATCGAAGGACGGCAGCACCGATGAATCGTCCGACCATCGCACCACCCCAGTAGAGCGCCAAGTACTTGCCCGCCTGAGATTCAGGCAAGCCGGCGACATCGGGCTCGGCCATGAAGTTGACGAGCCAGCTTCCGATGGACACTTCCGCGCCCACGTACACGAAGATCGCCACTGCGCCGAGGACGAGATGCGAGTACTGCCACAAGCTTCTCTTCGGTGTGCCCGGCGCCGGCTCAGGCGCTGTCGTCGCATCGGTTCCCGTAACGACGGGCAGTTTGAACCGCGAGAATACGATCGCGATGAGGAACAGCACTGCCGCAAGGGCTAGATAGGGACCTTGTACCGTCTTGATCTCTTGCGCGACGTCCACCGCGCCGGATGCTGCACCCGCCGCGACTGAAAGGATCAAGATCGAGCCGAAGTACGGACCGATCGTCGTGCCGAAGGAATTGAATGCTTGCGTCAGCGTCAGGCGGCTCGCTGCCGTCTCGGGCCGGCCGAGCACGGCGACATACGGATTGGCCGCGACCTGCAGGAGCGTGATGCCCGATGCGAGCACGAACAGTGCGCCCAAGAACAACGGGTATGATTGCAGCGAAGCAGCTGGGTAGAAACCCAAGCATCCGATCGCGGCGACCGATAGGCCGATGATGATTCCCTTGCGATAGCCGATGTGCTCGACGAGATAACCTGAAGGCAGGGAGGCGATCGCGTAGGCACCGAAGAAGCAGAACTGGATCAGCGAGGCCTGCACGTAGCTGAGCGTGAAGATCGCCTTGAGATGCGGAATCAAGATGTCGTTGAGCGAAGTGATCAATCCCCACATGAAGAACAGCGATGTGAGGACGATCAATGCGGGCATGTAGTTCGGCTGAGCGCCCGTGCCGGAGTACGCGGTCGCGGAGTTCGCGTTCACATTCATCATCGTGCAGCCCCCTGCTCGTGGTTGCGTTTGTGACGGTCCGATTGTTTAAGCGCTAAGATCAGCGAGCGCCAAAGCCCTATGGCGTGTTATCTGGCCTATTGTTCGATTCGTCGCTGACAGCGTTGTCGCTAGCATGCCAGAAGGCGGGCACGGAAGGAAACTGGACTCTCAATGAAAGGCAAACCGACCTCGCTGGATATCGCGTACCTGGCAGGAGTCTCTCAGCCGACGGTCTCACGCGCGCTCCGCGGCAGCCCGACCGTCAATGAGGAAACGCGCAAACGCATCCTGGCGATCGCACAGGAGCTGAACTACAAGGTCGACAAGAATGCATCGAGCTTGCGACGTCAACAGTCGTACACACTTGCGCTGTTGTTCTTCGAGGATCCCACACTCGATGACTCGCTCATCAATCCGTTCTTTCTATCGATGGTGGGCTCGCTGACGCGGGCGTGCGGCGCGCATGGGTACGACTTGTTGATCTCCTTCCAAGAGCAGTCGAGCAATTGGCACGCAGAGTACGAGGACAGCAAGAAAGCTGACGGCATCATCTTGCTCGGTTATGGAGATTACGTTCAATACTCGACGCGCCTCGCGCAACTCGTCGGGCAAGGCACTCATTTCGTTCGCTGGGGTGCGGTTCTACCCGATCAGGCTGGGGTTTCCATCGGATGCGACAACCGCCAAGGCGGGTACGACCTCACGACGCATCTACTCGGGCGCGGTTGTACGCGCATCGCATTCATCGGCGATGCCTCCGAGCACTATCCCGAGTTCCTGGAACGCTATCGCGGGTACGCCAGCGCACTCGGGGAGTCGAACATCGAGGCCGACCGCGAGTTGCAAGTCGATGCGATCACGACCGAGAAGTCAGGTTACGAAGCTGCCCTGCAATTGCTCGCGCGCAATTTGCCCTTCGATGGTGTGTTCTGCGCGAGCGACTTGATCGCAATTGGCGCGATGCGGGCGCTTCAGGAGCGCGGCATCAGAATCCCCCAGGATGTGGCGGTGGGTGGCTTCGATGACATTCCGAGCGCAAGCTTTGCCAATCCAAGTTTGACCACAGTGCAGCAGGATACGAAGGCGGCCGCGACGCTGCTCGTCGACAGCCTGCTTGCGCTCATCCAAGGTGAACCCATCAAGAGCCAAACGATTGCAGCGCCACTCGTGATTCGAGAATCGAGCCTCCGCTGAGCCCGAGCCCGACTCGCACCCGCCGTTCAATCGTTCGGTCGCGTTTTTGCCTCATGCAATCGCCGCAGCACCTCTACACTGTCTGCGCGCGTGAGCGGACCGTCGAAGAAGAATACCCGCGCGTCGTGCGGGGGCACCGCGATCTCCAACCCAGCCATTACGCCGAGGTGCTCGCCCGTAAACGCATCGCGCCACTCCCCCGGCTCGAGATACTCCTCGACATGCATCGTGCGCTCCGCAGCGCCTTTATTGAGCAAAACGAGCGCAGTCTGATTGGTGCCCTCGTGCTGATAGACGCGATAGAACACCGCTTCGTCGCCTTGCAGCCTCACATTGAGCTGTAGTCCCTTCTGCAGGGCCGGCGATTCACGCCTGACATTCGCGATCCGCTTCAAGCGCGCACGGATCGGATGGTTCACTGCCAATCGAATGCCGTGTTCGCCGAAGTAATTGCGATTGCCGGCATGCTCTGCCGTGCCGCGCATGAAGCCCATCTCCGAACCGTAATACACGACGGGAATCCCGCGGGCCGTGAACAACCAGTTGTGCGCGTCGATGAACCCCTCATCCGTTGCGTTGAGCCGCGCCATGTCATGGTTGTCGTAGAACGTCATCAGCTCGTAAGGATTGCTGTACGGGCCATTCTCCAACAACAGCGCGGGCTCGAGCAGCGCGAAGCTTTCGCCCGCTTCGAATACCTTCGCCAACGCAGCCTTGAGCGGGAAGTCGAGCACGCTGATCCCGCCGTTCTCTGCCCAGGTGTGAGGCGCGATGTTGTTCGCGTCGTAATCAAAGCTCTCGCCAAACATGAATAGGTCAGGATGCCGCTCGCGCACTCGCTGCGAAAAGATCCGCCAGAAGGCGTGGGGCACATGGCGGATCGTGTCGATACGCAGCGCATCGGCGCCTTGATCGAGCCACTGAAGAACCGCGCCAATCAAATAGTCCTGAACGTGGACATTCTCGTCGTTCAAGTTCGACAACTGCACGAGCTCGCGCTCGGTCCGATAGAAGCGATGCAGGGGATTGCCCGCCGGATCCAGCTTCTCCGGCGGAAGGTTCTGATGATCCGCGACGAGCTTGCCTCGCACATCGTAGAGCTCGCCGAACTTCGGCTGATCGTGCGGCATCGTAAAGGACGGCGATCCGTGATTCGCTACGATGTCCAATACGATCTTGAGCTCGCGCGCTTTCATCTGCCGAGTGAACTCTGCGAAGTCGAGACCGGGACTCGGCAGGTGTTCATCGAGCGCGTAGAAGTTCACGCCCCAGTATCCATGGTACCCGCTCTTACCCTGATCCTTGAGCACGCTGCCCCACGTCACAGGCTCACCGCCCAAGAAAGCCTCGTCTGGGTTGTCGACGATGGGCGTGATCCATACGGACGTGAAGCCCATGTCACGGATGTACTCAGCGTGATTGAGGATGCCGCGCAGATCGCCTCCGAGATAACCGATGTTGTCCGTCTCGCCATTCGGGCCGATGAGCGGCCGATCGAAGCTATGATTCGCCCCGCCCTGTGAGCGATGATCGTTCGCTGGATCGCCATTCACGAAGCGATCGGTCAGCACGAAGTACACCGCCTCCTGCGCGAACGGCTCGGTCGTGCCATAGAGCTCATCAGGCACATGCGCGCAGCCGGCTAGCAAACCGACGAGCGCGAGGAAGGACGCGAGTCTTCTCATTTGCCAACTGCCAGCGCTGCGTCGGCGACTGTTTCGGTATGAGGCTCGTCGACTCGCATCACGCATAGTCCAGCGACGAACAGGCTCGCTCCACCGATCACGAGCGCATAGATCGGCTCATTGTTGAACAGCGTCTTCAGCAAGAAGCCCAGAACGCTGGCCGCGAGCAATTGCGGAATCACGATGAAGAAATTGAAGATGCCCATGTAGATACCCATCTTGTGAGCAGGGACGCTGTCGGAAAGAAGGGCGTACGGGAGCGAGAGAATCGAAGCCCAAGCGAAGCCCACGCCGATCATCGAGGCGAGTAACCACTCGGGATCACGTATGACGAGGAAGGAGATCAAGCCCGCACAGCCTAGCCATACATTGATGAGATGGCTCAGGCGCAAACCGAAGCGCCTCACCATCAAAGGGATCACGATCGCCGCCAACGCAGCAAAGCCGTTGTAAGCGGCGAACAATACGCCGACCCAGTTCGCACCTTCGTTGTACGCAGCGGATCGTGGATCGGACGAGCCGAAGTGAACTCCCGTCACTGCGCTCGTCGTGTAGATCCACATCGCAAACAAGGCGAACCAGGAGAAGAACTGCACGAGCGCGAGACGGCGCATCTGCATCGGCATTTCGACATGCAGGTCATGCATGATCTCGGTGAATGCATTCGTTGTGGCTGCGTAATGCAAATAGAGGAGCGCGAGCCCGTAGGCTGCGAACAATGCCCCGAGCAAGTACAATTCCTTGTCGAGCTCGCGGAAATAAACGAAAGCTAGGATCACGGCTCCTGCGAACGTCCATGCGAGTCCTGTTAACGATGTCCTTCTCTGCCGAGGTGCATCGGACGATGTCACGCCTTTCGCATCGTCGAAACTGGTGAGCACATCCGGCGGATACTCGCGCGTACTGAACACCGTCCATCCCACCGCCAGGAAGAGCATCGCGCCGCCGAAGTAGAACGCGTATTTCACTGTATCCGGGATTTGGCCCTCGGGCGCTGTGTTACCGACGCCGAGCTGTGCCAGAAGCCAGGGCAGAAGGCTCGCGATGACCGAGCCCACGCCGATGAAGAAGCTTTGCATCGCATATCCCGTCGGTCGTTGCGCCGGGGGAAGTTGATCGCCCACGTATGCACGAAATGGCTCCATGGACACGTTGATGGACGCATCCAAGATCCAGAGCAGTCCCGCCGCGACCCAGAGTGCGGGAGAGTTCGGCATCACGAACAGAGCAAGCGTGGCGAGGATCGCACCGCCAAGGAAGTACGGCCTGCGGCGGCCGAGGCGATTCCACGTGCGATCGGAGTAGTAGCCGACGATGGGTTGAACGATGAGACCTGTCAGCGGCGCAGCGATCCATAACGCGGGGATCTCATCGACCTCTGCACCAAGCGTTTGAAAGATGCGACTCACGTTTGCGTTCTGAAGTGCGAAGCCGAACTGGATCCCTAAGAATCCGAAGCAGATGTTCCAGATCTGCCAGAACGACAGGCGCGGCTTCGTCTTCATGAAACGCTCGCGAACAGAGCCCCGTATCCGGGCAGCTGCAGCATCCGATCCACGAGCGTGCCTTGCAGAAGTCCGGGCACATCGAGCCGTATCAGTCGCTCCGCTCCAGGAATGCGCCCGTGCACTTCTTTGGAGGATAAATTGAAGGCGATTAGCAGCGTCTTCCCCGGCAGCGAGCGCGTGAACACGAGCAGCGAGTCATCGACATCGATAAACCTGATCTCGCCATCGAGGAGCACCTCGTACCGCTTGCGCCACTTCATGAAGCGGCGAAACGCGTGCAGCTCCGAGTCTTCTTGCGCTTCCTGGACAGCCACGCTGAGCAGGCGATGATCTTCAGGAATCGGCAGCCACGGTTTGCCGATCGTGAAGCCCGCACCTTCGCTCGATGCCCACGGCATCGGTGTTCGACATCCGTCGCGACCCTTGAACGTCGGCCAAAAAGCGACGCCATACGGATCTTGCAAGCACTCATAGTCAATGGAGGCTTCGGTTAGACCTAATTCCTCGCCCTGGTAGATGCACACCGAGCCACGCAGCGAGCACACGAGCGCGGTCAGCAAAGTCGCGAGATGACGGGGCGGTTCGCGCCCACCCCACCGCGTGAGCACGCGGCTGACATCGTGATTCGAAAGCGCCCAGCACGGCCAGCCCTTTTCGACGCGCGACTCGAGATCCTCGACGGTCTTACGAATGTGTGCCGCCGAAAAATGCTCGGTCAGAAGCTCGAAGCTGTAACCCATGTGCAGCCGCTTGCCGCTCGTGTACTCGGCCATCGTGCCGAGCGAATCTTCCGAAGAGATCTCCCCCAACGATGCGGTGCCTGGGTAGCGATCGAATAGCTCTCGCAACTCTTCCAGGAACGTCAAATTCTCCGGCTGCGTGTTGTTGAAGTAGTGATATTGGAACGCGTAAGGATTCTCGGCCGTGAAGCCGCGGCCGATTCTGCGGTCCTTCGGCTTCGCCGGATTGTCACGAAGCTCTGCATCGTGAAAACAGAAGTTAATCGCATCCAGCCGGAAGCCGTCCACGCCCTTGCGGAGCCAGAACTCCACGTTGTTCAAAACTGCACGCCGCACGCGCGGATTGTGAAAGTTGAGATCCGGTTGCGAGCTCAGGAAGTTGTGCAGATAGTACTGGCGCCTGCGCGGCTCCCAAGTCCACGCGACGCCTCCGAAGATCGACAACCAGTTGTTCGGCGGTGAGCCGTCGTCCTTCGGTTCCGCCCAGACGTACCAATCGCCCTTCGCGTTATCGCGCGACCGACGGCTCTCACGAAACCAAGCATGATCCGACGAGGTGTGGCTCAAGACTTGATCGATGATGACCCTCAAGCCCAGCTCGTGAGCGCGTTGGACGATGCGATCGAAGTCGTCCATCGTTCCGAACAGCGGATCGACGCTCAGGTAATCAGACACGTCGTAACCGAAATCCCGCATCGGCGACTTGAAGAACGGCGCGATCCAAATCGCATCGACGCCAAGGCTCGCGACATAGTCGAGCTTCTGCAGAATGCCAGGCAGGTCCCCCACGCCATCCCCATTGGTATCGAGAAAACTGCGGGGATAGATCTGGTAGATCACGGCACCGCGCCACCAAGGCGTTGCGGTCATGGCTTGCGTTCTCGTGGTTCGTATCTGAAGGCTCGTAAGCTTAGCCTGGCACGAAGGCGTTGAAAGGCGGCTGCATACGTATTCGGTACGTGAGAAGGCGATGGGGGATAGCGGATCGAGGATCGCAAGAGACGATCCGCACGGGCTTCTATTCGCCATCGCCCTGAACATGGGCGGTCGTGGATTGTGAGGCGAGATCGAAAGCGCGTCCGTGCCCCTCCTGTCTGCAATCTGCTATCCGCTATCCGCTATCCGCTATCCGCTATCCGCTATCCGCTATCGCCTTCTTCTTACTTCAGCACGACGGTCTTGGTGCCGTTGATGAATACGCGGCGTTCGGCGTGCCATTTGACCGCGCGGTTGAGCACGACGCTTTCCAAATCGGAGCCGATGCTCACGAGCTCCTCCGGAGACATCGTGTGATCGACGCGCGCCGTTTCTTGCTCGATGATCGGACCTTCGTCGAGGTCGGTAGTGACGTAGTGCGCTGTCGCGCCGATCAGCTTCACGCCGCGCGAGTGCGCTTGATGATAGGCCTTCGCGCCCTTAAAACCAGGCAAGAACGAGTGGTGAATGTTGATCGCGCGGCCCTGGAAGAAGGAACACGCCTCGCCAGATAAGATTTGCATGTAACGCGCGAGCACGAGTAGGTCGGCATCGACCTTCTCGAACAGCTCCATCAGGCGCTGCTCTTGCTCGTGCTTGCGGTCATCGAGGATCGGCAGGTAGTGATAGGGCACGCCATGCCATTCAGTCAGGCTGCGCATATCCTGGTGATTGGAGACGACCGCAACCACTTCGATGGGAAGCGTCTTAGTGCTCCACCGATGGAGCATGCTGTTCAGACAATGGCCGTGACGAGACACTGCGATCACAACGCGACACTTCCGCGCCGCCTCGTGAAACGTCCATTGCATCTGGAACTGTGCCGCGACGCTGCGTCCGAACGCCTCGTGCAGCTCACGTATGCTCGGGGCGCCCCTACCGTTGTCGTGGAAGACAGTGCGCATGAACGAGCGATCTGCATAAGGATCGTCGTAGTGTTGCGCTTCAGTGATGAGGCAATTGTTTGCCGCTAGAAACCCCGACACCGCAGCCACGATCCCTGTGGTATCCGGGCATGATGTTGTGAGAATTGCGCTGGGCGGCTCGCGCTTGGAAGGTGCCGCGCCCCCGTTGCCAAGGGCGCGGCGCTGATGAGACTCGTCGGCCACTCGATCAATACCGATAGTGATCGGACTTGTATGGACCTTCCTTTGCTACGCCGATGTACTTCGCTTGTTCCTCGGTGAGCTCAGTCAATCTCACGCCGAGCTTCGCGAGCTGCAAGCGCGCGACTTTCTCATCGAGCTGCTTCGGCAGCACGTAAACGCCGATCGGGTACTTATCGGTATTCGTGTAGAGCTCGATCTGCGCGAGCGTTTGGTTCGCAAACGAAGAGCTCATCACGTAGGAGGGATGTCCGGTCGCGCAACCCAGGTTCACCAAGCGTCCTTCGGCGAGCAGGATGATGCGCTTGCCGTCCGGGAAGATGACATGGTCGACCTGCGGCTTGATGTTTTCCCACTTGTACTGACGAAGCGATGCGACGTCGATCTCATTGTCGAAATGACCGATGTTGCAGACAATCGCGTTGTTCTTCATCCGCTTCATGTGATCGTGCGTGATCACGTGGAAGTTGCCGGTCGTCGTGACGAAGATGTCAGCCTTGTCGGCGGCCTCTTCCATCGTGACGATGCGATAACCTTCCATCGCGGCCTGCAACGCGCAGATCGGGTCGATCTCCGTGATCCATACTTGCGCTGACAATGCGCGCAGTGCCTGCGCAGAACCCTTGCCCACATCGCCATAGCCGCAAACGACGGCGATCTTGCCGGCGACCATCACGTCGGTTGCACGCTTGATGCCATCGACGAGCGATTCGCGACAGCCGTAGAGGTTGTCGAACTTGCTCTTCGTGACCGAGTCGTTGACGTTGATCGCAGGAAACGCGAGCTTGCCTTCCTTTGCCATCTGATAGAGGCGCTTCACACCGGTGGTCGTCTCTTCGCTCACGCCCTTCACGTGCTTGATACGAGCCGAATACCACTGCGGATCGACTTTCAACTTCGCCTTGATGGAGTTGAACAGTGCGGTCTCCTCCTCGCTACCCGGATTCGCAAGCACGCTCTGATCCGTCTCAGCGCGCACGCCGAGATGCAGCAGCAATGTCGCATCGCCGCCGTCATCGAGGATCAGGTTGGAGTAGCCGCCGTCCGCCCATTCGAAGATGCGATGAGTGAAGTCCCAGTACTCATCGAGCGTCTCGCCCTTATAGGCGAACACCGCGGTGCCCTTGGCGGCGATCGCGGCCGCGGCGTGATCTTGCGTTGAAAACACATTGCACGACGCCCAGCGCACCTGTGCGCCGAGCGCTTGCAGCGTTTCGATCAGCACGGCGGTTTGAATCGTCATGTGCAACGATCCGGTGATGCGCGCGCCCTTCAGCGGTTGCGACTTCGCGAACTCCTCGCGAATCGCCATCAGGCCGGGCATTTCGGTCTCAGCGATCAGGATTTCCTTGCGACCCCAATCCGCGAGAGAAAGATCGGCGACGTGGAAATCGCCCTTCGACAGATCGACAGAATGAGTCGGTTTTGCAACTGCGCTCATGGAGAGTCTCCGTATTCCAGTTTGGAGGGCGCCGTTGCCTACGAACACTGACCGTTGCCGGTCCAAGCGTCGTCGCAAGATGCTCACCGAGCCTGACAGGTTGCGGGAAGGACTCCCTGCACTGCTGCAGCGCCCCTCGGTGGGCGGGCGCGTAGTGTATCAGAATGCTTGAGTGACGGAGTGACGAGGTGACGAAG
>JAEZFW010000048.1 GCA_023417315.1 Pseudomonadota bacterium | reverse complement strand
CCCACCCCCCCGGCCTCTTTTGTTCGCCACGTCTATCTGATCGTGCGCAACACTTCGGCAAGCGTCTGAGTAAGCTCGGCGATCTGCTCTCGTTCGATGATGAGAGGCGGCGATAGCGCGATGGTGTCGCCCGTCACACGAATCAACAGCCCCTGCTCGAAGCACTTGGTCAGCGCTTCGTGAGCGCGTCCACCGACCGCGTCTTTGCGCGATTGTAGTTCGATTGCCGCCACCAGGCCGATATTCCGAATGTCGATCACGTGCGGCGTATCGCGCAAGGAGTGCACGGCTCGTTCCCACTCCTCGTGAAGTGAAGCGGCGCGGGTGAGCAATTTCTCTCGCTCATAGATATTGAGAGCTGCGAGGCCTGCGGCGCACGCGACCGGATGCGCCGAATACGTGTAGCCGTGAAAGAGCTCGATCGTGCTCTCCGGCCCGTGCATGAAGGCGTCGTAAATGTGTTGCCGTACGAAGACCGCGCCCATGGGGACCGCTCCGTTGGTCAAGCCCTTCGCGGACGTGATGATGTCGGGCACCACATCGAAGTAATGCGCCCCGAACGGTGTGCCGAGTCGACCGAAGCCAGTGATCACTTCATCGAAGATCAACAAGATCCCATGCTTGTCGCAGATCTGGCGCAAGCGCTGCAAATAACCCTTTGGCGGCAAGATCACGCCGGCAGAACCCTGCACAGGTTCGACGATCACAGCTGCAATCGTGGAAGCGTCGTGTAACGCCACGAGACGCTCCAAGTCATCAGCCAGGTGCGCGCCCCACGAGGGCAGGCCGCGTGAAAACGCGTTGTGCTCGTGATCCAACGTGTGACTTAAGTGATCGACGCCAGGCAAGAGGCTGCCGAAGAACTTGCGGTTGTTCACCATCCCCCCGACGGAGATGCCGCCGAAGCCCACGCCGTGATAACCCTTCTCACGTCCGATGAGACGTTGTCGTGAGCCTTCGCCGCGCACGCGGTGATAGGCAAGTGCGATCTTCAATGCAGTGTCCACCGCTTCGGAACCGGAGTTCACGAAGAAGACGTGATTCAGGTCGGCGGGCGCGAGCTCGACGAGTCTGTTCGCAAACTCGAACGCGAGCGAATGTCCCATCTGAAAGGCGGGCGCGTAGTCGAGCGTTGCGAGCTGCTTCGTGACCGCCTCGGTGATTTCGCGTCTGTTGTGTCCGGCATTGACACACCAGAGCCCTGCAGCGCCGTCGAGGATGCGATGACCATCCTGCGCCCAGTAGTACATGCCTTCCGAGCGTGCCATGAGGCGCGGATTCGCTTTGAACTGCCGATTCGCGGTGAAAGGCATCCAAAAGGCCTCGAGGGCCTCGCGGCTGAAGGTGTCCATGGACGGTCTCGTGGTAGCAGGGAGAAGATGATAAGAAAATAAACAGCGCGCGGGAAGAACGCCGCAATTGTCGCTGGTCGTTGGCGCGTCTGTCGATTATTCTAAACGGCGTTCCTTGCGCTGGGGTGAATGATGAGCATCGATGTGGGTGAGCATTTGCGCGCAGTCCGGGTCATGTATGGCTTGTCGCAGCGCGAGCTGGCTAAACGGGCGGGCGTCACCAACGGCACGATCTCGCTCATCGAGCAGAATCGGGTGAGCCCGTCGGTGAGCTCCTTGAAAAAGGTGCTCGATGGAGTGCCGATGTCGCTTGCTGAGTTCTTCACGCTCGATCTGCAATCCAATCCGCAGGTGTTCTTTGCGCGTGACGAGCTCACCGACATCGGCGATCGGGACGTCTCACTGCGGCTGGTCGCCGCGAAGCGTCCCAATCGCGCAATGACGATCATGCACGAGCGCTACCGCCCGAAAGCCGACACGGGAGCAGACATGCTCAGTCACAAAGGCGAGGAAGGCGGCGTGATCGTCGCAGGCCGCATCGAGCTCACCGTAGGCGGGCAAGCGCGCCTTCTCACTGCAGGCGATGCGTACTACTTCACGAGCGCCGTCCCACATCGCTTTCGCAATGTGGGCGATGAGCCGTGTGAGATTATCAGCGCGAGTACGCCCCCGACGTTCTAAAGTGATGAAGGTGATGTAAGTGATGAAAGTCATGTAGGCCACACAGCGTCGCTTGCATTTGCAGTTTGTGCCTCCATAGTGCGAGGCGTCTGACGTCCATCGCCTTCATCACCTTCATCACTTCCATACGCAAGAATGGTCACCGTCGCCGCCACTCAATTCGCCTGCACCGATGATCGCACCGAGAATCTCGCGCGCGCGGAGCGCGTGATTCGTGACGCGGCGGGGCAGGGTGCGAACATCATCCTGATCCAGGAGCTGTTCGAGACGCCGTATTTCTGCAAGGGCCATGACACGAAGTTCTTCTCGATCGCTCAGCCAATCTCGGAGAATCCAGCTGTAAAACGATTCCAAGAGCTCGCGCGCGAGCTCAACGTAGCTCTCCCTGCGAGTGTGTACGAGCGGGCGGGCAATGCTTTCTACAATTCGATTGCGATCATCGATGCGGGTGGCGAGTTGCTCGGCACCTATCGCAAGTCGCACATTCCGGAGAGCCCTGGTTATCACGAGAAGTTTTATTTCTCGCCCGGCGATACCGGCTTCAAAGTGTGGCGCACGCGCTTCGGGACGATCGGCGTCGCGATTTGCTGGGATCAATGGTTCCCAGAGACGGCGCGTACCATGGCATTGATGGGTGCTGAGATGCTCTTCTTCCCGACTGCGATCGGTTCGGAGCCTCAGGATCTGAGCATCGATTCCCGCGATCATTGGCAGCGAGCCATGCAAGGGCACGCGGCGGCGAATGTGATGCCCGTGATCGCCTCCAACCGCATCGGGACGGAGCAGGGCGGCAACTGGACCGTGACCTATTACGGTTCCTCGTTCATCGCGGATCACACCGGTGCGATCGTGAAGCAAGCCGATCGCGCGAGCGAAACCGTGCTCACGGCTAGCTTCGATTTGGAACAGATCCGTGCCTACCGTGAATCGTGGGGCGTGTTTCGCGACCGTCGGCCCGACCTGTATGGTCCGATCCTGACCTTGGACGGAAACGCTCGCCGCTCTTAGTCTATTTGTCTGGGCCGATTTGTCTGGCGCAGCGTGCACAGGTGTGCGAGTGTCGCGCGCCTGCATTCCGGCCCGTTAGCATCTTCACCACCTCCGTCACTTTACTCATGGGGCGATAAGCCTCCAGTCGCTCATGCTCTTCTTTGCCTCTTGTCCTCCTGGTGTAGCCGATCTGACCGCCTCCGAATTGCGAGATTGCGGCGCAAGCAAGACGCGCGAGTTCAAGTTGGGCGTGGAGTTCGAAGGAACGTTGGCGGTCGCCTACCGTGCATGCCTTTGGTCGCGAACCGCATCGCGCATTCTGCTGCCGATCGCGACGGTTCCCGCAGCGACATCCGAAGAGCTCTACAACGGTGTGTCCACGATCGATTGGAGTGAGCACATTCATCCCACGGGAACCCTGGCGATCGAGTTCGGCGGCTCCTCCACTGGCATCACCCACACACACTTCGGTGCGCTCAAGACCAAGGATGCCATCGTCGATCAGTTCCGTGCTCGATCGGGCGAACGTCCGTCAATCGATGTGGAGCAGCCGGATGTACGCGTCGATGTCCGGCTCGATCGCGATCGCGCGACAGTGAGCATCGATCTTTCGGGCGAGAGCTTGCATCGGCGCGCGTACCGCGCACGCGGAGTGGCGGCGCCGCTCAAGGAAAATCTCGCGGCAGCAGTCTTGCTGCGTGCGGGGTGGCCTGCAATCGCAAGCGCAGGCGGAGCCTTCGTCGATCCCATGTGCGGTTCTGGCACCTTGGTAATCGAAGCGGCGCTGATGGCCCTTGATATCGCGCCTGGCGTACTGCGAAGCCATTTCGGGTTCATTCGCTGGCGCGGACATGATCGTGCACTTTGGGCGCAGCTCAGCGAGGAAGCGCGCTCCAGGCGAGACGCGCGCGCCAGCAGTCGAATCGTGCTTCGAGGTTATGACGCAGATGCGTCAGCGATTCGTGCGGCAAACGAGAACGCGGAGCGTGCGCGGCTGCGAGGCCACGTCCATTTCGAGCGTCGCGAGCTGGCAGCACTCTCGAACGACACGGGGGAGCAGGGACTGCTGGCGACGAATCCGCCTTACGGCGAACGCATCGGAGATCGCGAGCGCCTCGAGGAGCTTTACGCGACGCTGGGCAGCAAGTTGCGCGAGCACTTCGTTGGGTGGAATGCCGCGGTGCTCACGGGCAATCCGCCGCTCGCAAAGGCGCTCGGCATCAACGCCCGCCGCACGCACACACTCTTCAACGGTCGCATCGAGTGTCGGCTGCTGAGATTCGACTTGCGCCCAGAGCAGCTTGCTGCGAGCGAGAGGAAAGCGCCGCCCGACGCCGAACAGATTCGTGCGCGACCCGGTGCTCAGATGTTCGAGAACCGCTTGCGCAAGAACTGGAAGCAGGCATGGGAATGGGCACGCTCGGAGCAAGTCGATTGTTTTCGCATCTACGATGCGGACATGCCCGAGTACTCATTCGCGATCGATCACTACGGCGATGGCGACGCGAAGCGGTGGATCGTGGTGCAGGAATATGCCGCACCCAAGACGATCGATGTGCAAGCTGCGCGCTGGCGCAGGCGCGAGGCACTCGCAGTGATCCCGCACGTGCTCGGGGTCCAGCCCGAGCAGATGTTCATCCGCGAACGCAAGCAACAAAAGGGCGGTGCGCAGTATGAGAAGCTCGATTCGGAGCGTGTTTTCGAGATCGTTCGCGAGCACCCGTATCGGTTCGCCGTGAATTTCTCTGATTACTTAGATACCGGACTGTTCCTCGATCATCGTCTTACGCGTCGCTACGTAGGCGAGCTCGCGAAGGGCGGTCGCTTCCTGAACCTGTTCGCCTACACCGGCACCGCAACCGTCTATGCAGCCGGTGGAGGCGCGCTGGCCTCGACCACGATCGATATGTCGCGGACCTATCTCGACTGGGCAAAGCGCAATCTGGCCCTGAACGATTTGGCTGGGCCGCAGCACGGATTCGTGCAAGCGGATTGTCTCGCGTGGCTCGAAGAAAATAGTAGCAGCGCCCGGCGCTATGACTTGATGTTCATCGATCCGCCCACACATTCTCGATCGAAGCGCATGACGCACGATTTCGATGTGCAGCGCGATCATGCACGCTTGTTGTCATTGGCTTCACGATTGCTCGCGCCGAAAGGTGCGATCGTGTTTTCCAACAATTACACGCGCTTCAAGCTCGACACAAATGTGCTGCCTCAATTCGAGGTGCGCGATCTCACTCGCGACACACTGCCACGAGACTTCGCTCGCAACCCGCGAATTCATACCTGCTATTTGCTGCGGCTTCGCGAGTTGAAAGTGGAATCGAATTCCGCTCGTGCTGAATAGGAAGACGCGTTATACGTTAAATCCCAAGGAAAATTTCGAGATCGTCCGATTGATTATGAAGGGCCTATTGCAGCACAATTGCGCCCGCGTTAAGCCCACCGATAGATCCTTCCCAAGAGTTCCGTGTCATGAGTGCCGATTCGTTTCAGGTTTTCGTTCATCCTAAGCTCGGCGTCGTGATTTACGATCCAGTGGCCCAAATGGGATTGGCACGCGAGCAGATGCGTCTGTTCAAGGTGGGCATCATGGGCTCGAGCACGTTCTTGCGCTCGATCGTAAGCAAAGATCTCCAGCCGTGCGAAGAAGCCATCGAGCAGGTGCAGACATATCGCGCCGCGCGTTCGAGCCGTCGCAAGCCCTATTGCGAACAGTGCCGTCGGCACTACGGCTCGGTCGACTTCACGGTGTGCTCGGACTGCAATGCCATTCGTTGCACCTGCGGTACGTGCAGCTGCGTATCGAGCTCGCGTCGACGCAAAGCAGCTTGATTCGTTTGCCGTCGCTAGCGACGGCAACAGGACGGCAATCTCAAAAGGGCGCTCGAAACGGCGCCCTTTTTCGTGACCGCGAGCGGGTTACCGGTCACCCGTGTAACAGTCGAGTTGACGACGCTCGAGCGAACATGGCTCCATGACGGCGCACTGTCACCTAACTATAGCGATCCCATGAATCTGTTTCGCTCTTTCACGATCGAAGCCGCTCATCGATTACCGAATGTGCCTGCAGGTCACAAGTGTGCGCGATTGCATGGCCACTCGTTTCGCATAGAGCTGCATCTCACGGGCGATGTCGATCCGCATTCCGGCTGGGTCATGGACTTCGCCGAGGTGCGAGCTGCATTTCAGCCCACTTTCGATCGGCTCGACCATCATTACCTGAACGAGGTCCCGGGCCTGGAGAATCCCACGAGCGAGAATCTCGCTCGCTGGATATGGGATGAGATGAAAGGGAAGCTGCCGCTGCTCAGTCGCGTCGTCGTGCACGAGACGTGCACGGGTGGTTGCTCTTACGAGGGCGAACGGTGAACAGCGAACGGTGAACGGTGCTGCTTCT
>JAEZFW010000078.1 GCA_023417315.1 Pseudomonadota bacterium | reverse complement strand
CCTATCCCCTATCCCCTTCTTTCCTATGTCCTCAATGACTCCCCGTGAAATCGTTCAAGAGCTCGACAAGCACATCGTCGGGCAGAGTGCAGCAAAGCGTGCCGTGGCGATCGCATTGCGCAATCGTTGGCGGCGGATGCAGGTCAAGGAAGATCTGCGCGCAGAGATCACGCCGAAGAACATCTTGATGATCGGCCCGACGGGTGTGGGCAAGACGGAGATCGCTCGGCGGCTCGCACGGCTCGCGCGCGCGCCCTTCATCAAGGTCGAGGCGACGAAGTTCACCGAGGTCGGTTACGTGGGCCGAGAAGTCGATTCGATCATCAAGGATTTGATGGATATCGCTGTCAAGATGACGCGCGAGGAAGAGATGGAGAAAGTTCGTCACCGCGCGATGGATGCGGCAGAAGAGCGCGTGCTCGATGCTTTGCTGCCGCGGCCGAAGTCTATCGGCTTTGGCGTCGAGCCCGAACCGAACGCGCGCGACGGGGACACGCGTCAGAAGTTTCGCAAGATGTTACGCGAGGGTCAGCTCGACGATCGCGAGATCGAGGTCGAAGTACGTGCGTTGCCCGTCGGCGTGGAGATCATGGCGCCCGCAGGCATGGAAGACCTGACACAACAGCTGCAGAACATGTTCTCCAATCTCGGCGGGGCGCGCACGCGCACGCGTAAGGTCAAAGTCCGCGAGGCGTTCAAGCTTCTGACGGACGAAGAAGCGGCGAAGATGATCAACGAAGAAGAGCTGAAACTGCGCGCGCTCGCGAACGCCGAGCAGAACGGCATCGTCTTCATCGACGAGATCGATAAGATCGCTCGCCGCCAGGAAACGCACGGCGCCGATGTCTCGCGCGAAGGTGTGCAACGCGATCTGTTGCCGCTCGTGGAAGGCAGCACGGTGAGCACTAAGCACGGGGTCGTGAGAACGGACCACATCCTGTTCATCGCTTCAGGCGCTTTCCACATGTCGAAGCCGTCCGACTTGATTCCGGAGCTGCAAGGGCGCTTCCCAATTCGAGTGGAGCTCGATGCGCTGAAGGTCGAGGACTTCATTCGTATTCTCACTGAACCCGACGCATCGCTCTGCACGCAGTACAAGGCACTGCTCGCAACCGAGGGCGTGCAGCTCGAATTCGCCGAAAGCGGCGTGCGCCGCATCGCCGAGGTTTCTTTTCAGGTCAACGAGCGTACCGAGAACATCGGTGCACGCCGTTTGCACACGGTGCTCGAACGTCTACTCGAGGCGTTGTCATACGAGGCTGCGGATCGCAACGGTGTTCAAATCACCATCGATGCAGAGTACGTCGAGAAGCACTTGGGTGAGCTCGTCAAAGACGAGGATCTGACGAGGTACATTCTGTAGTGATGTCACGCCCATCTATGGCTCGCCACCCCACCTCGCTCACGCTTCGTACACGCTCACGCGTTCTGGCTGTTGCATTCTCGGATGGCGCTCAGTTCGAGCTTCCGTTCGAATATTTGCGCGTGTACTCGCCATCTGCCGAAGTCAGAGGCCACGGCCCGGGTCAGGAGACGCTGCAGATTGGTAAGCACACTGTGCTCGTGACGAAAGTGGAGCCGGTCGGCAACTATGCCGTTCGACTCGTGTTCGATGATGGCCACGATACCGGGCTTTACACCTGGGACTATCTCTACGAGCTCGGCCACGAACACGAGCAGAAATGGCAGAAATATCTGGATCGACTGAACGATCTCGGCATTCCTTATCCCACAGGGAAGTGAAGCGTGCCCGTGACGGGTGACGAGTGACGGCAAGCGTCCGGAGGCGACGTAGTGATCGAGACTGCGAGGGATAGAACGCCGAGTGCTCACGCGAAGCCGCAGAGATCCATCGCAAGTCAGTTTTCGAATCTCACCCTCTCCCCTCTCCGCGAACGTATTCCTTCTGCTCGGTAATGTCTGCCTTGCAGAGAGCGTTGAAAGGCTCTCTGGCCACCTCTTCTCGCCCCCGGCTAGCGCGGCACATTGCTAGAATGCGGCCATGGCAGCTGACCGCGACAACCTTCCACGTTCGGGCACGACCGATTTCGGCTACCAAGAAGTGCCCGTCGGCGACAAGGCGCGCCGGGTACGAGCCGTGTTCGAATCCGTCGCGCCGAACTATGACTTGATGAATGACCTGATGTCAGGCGGGGCGCATCGGGTATGGAAGACATTCACGTTATCTCAGACCGGTCTGCGTCCCGGCCAGAAGGCGCTCGATGTGGCAGGCGGCACGGGAGATCTTGCGGCCGGCATGGCCAAGCAAGTTGGACCGACCGGACTGGTGCTGCTCACCGATATCAATTCCGCAATGCTGAGTCATGGCCGCGATGCGTTGATCGATCGAGGGCTCGTGACGAATATCCGTTACGCGCTGGCGAATGCTGAGCGCCTGCCATTCTCCGATGCGTCCTTCGATTGCGTGACGATCGGTTTTGGACTTCGTAATGTCACGGACAAGGCCGCAGCGTTGCGGTCGATGGCGCGTGTGCTCAAACCCGGTGGTCAGCTACTCGTGCTCGAGTTCTCGCACCCCGTCGCACCGGGTCTCAAACCGTTGTACGACGCGTACTCGTTCTCGGTTCTGCCTTGGCTCGGCAAGCTCGTCGCGAAGGACGAGGCAAGCTATCGGTATCTGGCCGAATCGATCCGCCGTTTTCCTCGTCAAGACGATTTGCTTCAGATGATGCAGGAAGCGGGACTCGAGCAGTGTCGTTATCACAACTTGAGCGGCGGCATCGTGGCCTTGCACCGGGGCTACCGGCTTTGAAGCTGCGACGGAGATCTGTGTCATGCGACTTGCACCGTTCGAAGCTTTGCTGAATCGAAACATCGAGGGTTCAGCGGCGGCCCGCACGCTGTGCCAGCGATTGAGCACGAAGGTGCTCGCGTTGCATGTCGACGGACTGCCCCTGAACATCTACTGCAAGTCGCTTGGCGAGCGCATGGAGCTGTCCACCTCATACGACGGCACGCCGAGTGCGACCTTGAGCGGCACACCTCTCGCATTCATGCGGCTCATCGGCCCGCAGCCTGAAGCTGCCATCCGTGGCGGCTCGGTTCACATCCAAGGCGATGCTGAAATCGCTCAGACGTTCAGCGAGCTCATGAAACATGCGCGGCCGGATCTCGAAGAGGAATTATCGCGCGTCATCGGCGATGTAGCCGCACATCAGGTCGGGACAGCAGCGCGCTCGGTATTGGATTTCGCTCAACGTGCTGCATCTACGTTCGCGCAGAACATTTCCGAGTATCTCCAGGAAGAAGGCCGCGACACTCCGAGCCGCACCGAAGCCGACGAGTTCATTTCGGACGTCGATAGACTGCGCGACGATGTCGAGCGCCTCGAAGCGCGGATCGCCGAGATCGAGCGCAGGAGCGCTCGGTGAACGGTGAACGGCGGACGGCGGACGGTGACGTATCAACATACCGGCCACCTGACTTCGTCGCGCAGCTCTCAGCCTCCACGCGAGCTTCTATTTCACTGTCCGTCGTCCGCGGTCCGCCGTTCACTCAGCTATGAAGCTTCGAGTTCTCTCACGCCTCCTGCAGATTCAGCGCGTGCTCGTGAAATACGGGCTCGATGAAATCATCCTCGCGACGCATCTGTTTCGACCGCTGCGCTTCGCCTTTTATCTGTCGCCAGCAACGTGGGTGCATCGCGATCGCGCGGGTTCGCGCGGGGAGCGCCTGCGCCTTGCGCTCGAGGAGCTCGGACCGATCTTCATGAAGTTCGGTCAGATGCTCTCTACGCGCCGCGACCTGCTGCCGCGCGACATCGCGGATGAGCTGGAGAAGCTGCAAGATCGAGTGCCACCGTTTCCGAGCGACCAAGCACGCGCCATCATCGCGGCTGCCTACGGCATGCCGATAGACAATGTGTTCGCGCGCTTCGACGACGTACCGCTCGCGGCGGCCACGATTGCGCAAGTCCATCCGGCGCAGCTCAAGGATGGAAAAGAAGTCGTAGTCAAAGTGGTGCGGCCGGGGATTCGCGCCCTGATCGAGCGCGACTTGGAGGTGCTCTACACCCTGGCGCATCTCGCGAATCGCTACTGGTCGGATGCGCACCGACTGCGCCCGGTCGAAGTGGTGCGCGAATACGAGAAGACCATCATCGATGAGCTCGATCTCATGCGCGAGGCGGCGAACGCATCGCAGATCCGTCGCAACTTCGCAGGCTCGATGCTGCTCTACGTTCCGGAAGTGTATTGGGACTATTGTCGCAAGAGCGTCATGGTGATGGAGCGCGTGCACGGCGTGCTCATCAACAATGTAGAGGAGCTGAAACGTCGCGGCGCCAACATCCAACGCCTTGCGGAGAACGGTGTCGAGATCTTCTTTACGCAGGCTTTCCGACACAATTTCTTCCATGCGGACATGCATCCCGGGAACATCTTCGTGTTGCTCGATGATCCCGAGTATCCCCGCTACGCCGCAGTGGATTTCGGAATCGTGGGCTCGCTGGAGCCGCGCGATCAACATTATCTCGCCGAGAACTTCTCGGCGTTCTTCGACCACGACTACAGACGAATCGCGCAGCTTCACCTCGATGCTGGATGGATTCCTCCGCACGTGCGCGTCGATGAGCTCGAGGCTGCAGTCCGCACGGTATGCGAGCCCATCGCGAACAAGCCGTTGAAGGAGATCTCTTTTGGACAGGTGTTGATCAGCTTGTTCGAAGCTGCGCAGCGCTTCGATGCGCAGATGCAGCCGCAGCTGATGCTCATCCAGAAAACGTTGCTGCAGATCGAAGGTGTCGGGCGGCAGCTCTATCCGGATCTGGATCTATGGAAGACCGCGCAACCTCTGTTGCGGCAATGGGCGCACGAGCGCTTCAAGCCGAGCAATGTCTGGAACGAGATTCGCACGCAACTGCCGGACCTCGTGCAAGCGCTCACTCAAGTGCCCCCGTTATTCGAGAACGCGGTGCAACGCGCCTCGGACGGAAGGCTGCGACTGCACGTTGAAGCAACGAATCTGGATGTTCTGCGCAATGAGCTGCGCCGGACGGGCCGACGGCGCGACATGACGATCGTAGGCTCGATCGGCGCAATGACCGGCATTCTATGGCTAGCCATCAACACCGACCCGGCGTGGCCCGGCATCGTGCTCGCAGTGGCAGGCGTGCTCGCGCTAGCGTTCCGACGGTAACCAGATCAAGAGGAAATCTCGCCGAGCGCGCGGACGCCGACATGCCTGAGTGCGTCATCCTCGCGAAGGCGAGGATCTATCAGAAGCAAAGCAAGCCAAGATCGAGATGGATCCTCGCCATCGCGAGGACGACGACAAGTTGTCGTCGGCGGGCGAGAGTCTCTGTCTCATAACAAACACCTCACGCCGGCTTCGCCGGTCGCAAGAATCCGATCGCGAGCGGCACCAGCGATAGCACGATGATGACGATTGTGACGATGCCGAAATTCTCTTTGATGATGGGCACGTTGCCGAAGAGATAGCCGCCCCAGATGAACACCGTCACCCAGATGATGGCACCCGTGACGTTGTACATCGTGAACCTCGCCCAGCGCATGCTGCCGACGCCTGCCACGAAAGGGGCGAAGGTGCGCACGATGGGGACGAAACGCGCAAGCACGACCGTCTTGCCTCCATGGCGCTCATAGAACGCTTGCGTCTTCAGCAGATAATCTTGCTTGAGCCAGCGGATCGTTCCGCTGAAGGCTCGCGGTCCGATGTAGTTGCCGACCTTGTAGTTCACGGCGTCGCCGAGAATCGCTGCTACGATGAGGAGCGCCCACAACGAGGTCGGCTCCAGCGTTCCAGTTTGATCGACTGCAGCAAGCGCACCGAGCGCGAACAACAGAGAGTCGCCGGGCAGAAACGGCGTCACGACCAAGCCAGTCTCGCAGAAGATGATCGCGAACAGGATCGCATACACCCAGATGTGATAGTCGGCGACGAGCTCCGTTAGATGCTGATCGAGATGCAGAATGAAGTCGATGAAGTAAGTGATGAGTTCCATAGCAATCCGCGTTGGCAGCTCTATTCGAACGACGCTTCTCGAATCAGACCGATCGGCCTCGAGTTCTGCTCGACCACGCTTGTCGGTGTGTGATCAGGCTGCCCGATCGCGCAGCACTTGTTTGACGCGATTTTGTTCGTCGACGAGCACGATAACGGGTTTGTACGTCTCAAGTTCCGCATCCGTGTACGCGGAGTAGGCACAAATGATCAATAAGTCGCCGACGGCGGCCTTGCGTGCCGCAGCACCGTTCAGCGAGATCTCGCCGGATCCCTTGGGTGCTTTGATGATGTATGTCGTAAATCGCTCGCCGTTCGAGACGTTGTAGAGCTCGATGTATTGGTATTCGCGCAGGCCTGCGATCTCGAGCAGTGCGGCGTCGATGCCGCATGAACCCTCGTAATCGAGGTCGGCCTGTGTGACGCGCACGCGATGCAGCTTAGCTTGGAGGAACGTTCGCAACATTGGATCGATGACTCGAGATCAAGACTACGTAGAACGACAAGTTACGGGCTCAAGCCGGCCCCTCGCCGCGCGCGCAGGCTGCGGCCTTACGCCCGTCATGTCAAGAAAAAGACATTGAATTCAGGGCGTTTCCAGACGCGAGAGCAGCCGGCCCAAGTCGGTTTCGACGAACAAGGCATCGCGATGTCTCGGACGCAAGAAGCCCTCCTCCACAGCGCGGTCGAGAAAGGCGATCAACGGATCGTAGAAGCCCTGAAAATTCAGAAGCCCACACGGCTTGCGATGAATGTCGAGCTGAGTCCACGTCCACGCTTCGAACAATTCGTCCATCGTACCGATACCGCCAGGCAGGGCCAGGAAAGCATCCGACAGCTCGCCCATGAGCCACTTGCGCTCGGACATGGTTTGCACGACGCGCAACTCTGATAACCCTGAATGCCCGACCTCCTTGTCGAGCAGCATCTGCGGGATGACGCCGACGACTTGGCCCCCGGCGCGTAATGCCGCGTCCGCGAGCGCCCCCATCAGACCCACGCGCCCGCCGCCGTAAACGACTCTGATGTTCCGCTCCGCCAAGGCGGTGCCGACCGCACGTGCGAGGTCGAGATACTCCGGCGTATTGCCAGGACTGGAACCGCAGAAAACACACAACGCGTTCATGCGGGAATTCTACCCGCGCCAGATTACGTCAACATGCTTCCAGCTCAGGGATTTTCCGTAGGCGCGTGTTGACGGTCCGAGCGTAGCCGCACCAGGCGATCCCTCGGTAAACGTGAGCGGATCTGAGGCAAACCAGCGTTGCTTCGCGCCGTTCCTGAGAGCGAGCGCACAGTTCTGAGCGTCACCGCATCGCGACAGCCATTCTCCGAGCTTTTTCGCTCAAGGCGCTGCCGGGTAGCCCGATAGCTGATAAGACAACCGCGCCTCGCGGGGACGATGACTCGCGCATGCAAGGAACTTACACATCTTGGATGGTATGCCTTTCGATCGTGCTCGCGATCGTGGTGGCATACACCGTGCTCAATTTGGTCTCGCGCATCTCGGGTGCGCGCGGCCGCGCCGCGACCGTGTGGCTCGCAGGCGGCACGCTCGCCATGGGCATCGGGATCTGGTCCGTTCATTTCATCGCTGTCCTCGCGCTCGAGTCGCCGATAGAGCTCACTTACGACCTGCCGACGACGATCGTCTCGTTGTGCATCTCGCTCATCACCTCGGGGTTCGCGCTCGCACTCGTGGGTCGTGACGAGCTCAGCTCCACCCGCATGCTGAGTGGGTCGCTCATCATGGGCGTGGGCATGTGCGCAATGGTGTACTCCGGGATCGCTGCGATCCGCGTCGCGCCAGCACTCGAGCTCCAGTCTCCGGTTGTCATCGCATGTGCCGGGCTCGCTATTGCGATCTCCTATCTCGGATTGTGGCTTGCGTTCCGCTTGCGCCGCGGCCGATCGTGGCGAGTCGTTGCGACGCGTATTGCGGCATCCGTCGTGTTTGGCACCGCACTCGCAGGCGTTCACTACACAGGCCTTGCGTCCATCGAGATTGCTCCGCACGCGCACGCGTTGCCGGGCACGACGCTCGAGAACGGCTGGTTTGCAATCGCGTTGGGGCTGTTTGCGTTCGGCATCATGGGGGTCACATTGCTGACCGTGGTGTACGACGCCTATCTCGCACGTCACGTGCGTGACCGCGATTTCTTGCGCGAGCAAGCCGATGCTCACGCGCGACGCGCAGCCCGTCACGACGTTCTGACCAATCTCCCGAACCGACTCGCGCTCGCTGAGGCAGCCGAGATTGCGATCTCCGATAGCAAGCGCACCAGCGCCAAGTTCGCTTTGATGGTAATGAACGTGGATCGACTGAAGACGATCAACGATTCGCTCGGGCATGTGGCAGGCGATGAGCTGCTGCGCGAACTATCGCAACGACTGCGAACGCTCCTCCGCAGAAGCGACGTGCTGGCGCGTCTTGCGGGGGATGAGTTTGCCATTCTCGCTCACGACCTCGATGCTGCAGACGCCGCAACGATCGTCGCGAAGATCGATGAGGCGCTGCGCGAGCCATTCTTCACGCGCAAGGTCGAGCTGCATGCTTCGCTCAGTATCGGAATCAGCTTGTTCCCGGCGGACGGCGCTTCGTTCGAGACGTTGTTGCGGCGTGCCGACGTCGCGATGCGAACGGCGAAAGAAACCAGCGTCGGAAGCTATCGCTTCTATGCGCCCGAGATGAGCAACCTGGCGGATGATCGCCTGGCACTGGAAACGGAACTTCGTCGCGCGCTCGAACTCGGCCAGCTCGAGCTGCACTATCAGCCGAAAGTGGACATCGCGACGGGACGTGTTCGCAGTGCCGAAGCGTTGATCCGCTGGCGCCATCCCACACGCGGATTGGTATCGCCAGGCGTGTTCATTCCCGTCGCGGAAGAGTCGGGTCTGATCGTACCGATCGGCGAATGGGTTCTGCGAAGCGCGTGCCGACAATTGCGGCTATGGATCGACGCGGGGATGCCGCCCGTGCGGGTCGCTGTCAACCTCTCAGCCAAGCAGTTCCGCCAGGCCGATCTCGCTTCTGTCGTGAAGTCGGCGCTTGCGGAATCGCAGCTAGAGCCCGGCTACCTCGAGCTCGAGCTTACCGAGAGCGCGGTCATGCACGATGCGGAGAAATCCGCCGAGACACTCCAGGCGCTGAGCACGATGGGCGTGCACATCTCGATCGATGACTTCGGCACGGGTTACTCGAGCCTGAGCTATCTGCGCCGCTTTCCGCTCGATAAGCTCAAGATCGATCGCAGCTTCATCCGCGATCTGATGATGAACCCGGATGATGTGTCGATCGTGAAAGCGATCATCTCGCTCGCGCACAGCTTGCGTTTGCGCGTGGTCGCGGAAGGCGTCGAAACGGCCGAGCAACTCGAGTTCTTGAAGAACTTGGGATGCGATCAGTACCAAGGGTTCTACTACAGCCCCGCCGTGCCCGCAGAGGCGTTCGCAGACATGATTCAACGCATTCGCCGCGCACAACCCGAATACACCGAAGCCGACATGCTCAAGACACAGAGCCGGTTGTCAGCATATACGCCGACGTAAGTCCCGGGTGACGAGCGACCAGTGACGAGTGACGAGCAAGAGGATGCCGACTAAGCATCCGTTCGTGCCATCTACAAGAAGAATCCCTCGCGGCGAGAATTTCAAGCTTAAAGATGAGTGGCGAACGCCGGTATCGCGAGCTGCCCCTTCGCACAACGCCTGGAAACGGAGCTGCTAGAACGCCCGCTCGATGCGCAGACCAGCAGCGATGTCTTCGTAGCTGAAGAATTGCAGACTCTCTAGGCGCTGATATTCGACGAACCCGGCGATGCCATACTTGAACTGCGCTGCGATGCCCGTCGCAAGCCGCCAATACGAGCGATCCGGAACTTCCGTGCGCACGATGATGCGCGGTGTGTCGTCGAACGGATCGTTTGCGAAGCGCACGCCGAATGCTTCCTCACCGCTCAGGAACTCGCGAATGAACTCCCCTCTGATCTGCGGCACGAGCACGCCGACACGTGTCTTCCATGCATAGGTGAGTCGCAGGGCGGCGTTGCCGGTAGCGGATGAATAGGTCTGCTCATCGAAGACGAGATCCAGGCCTTCACCTGTAACCTCTCTGAACGAATCGATACGGGTATTGAGATAGTTGTAGCCGACGCTCGGCGTAATCGTGAACGCGCCGAGTGCGATGTCGTATCCCAGTGTGACCGCCGTACCGATCGTGCCGCCATCCGTATCCGCGCGCGCATCCGCGATGAGCGGCGTTCCGCCTTCAGTGAACTCGATGCGCCGCGTCGAATCGTGCGAGGAGCGCACGTAGTTCGCGATGGCATCGAGATAGAAGCCACCGCCTTCGGAATACATCGTCGCGTACAACGCGCCCGTCAGCGCACGTGAATCGAGACCACCCGAATTGCGAGCGCCGAACGCGACGTCCGATTGACCGTAGCCGACGGCAGCACCGAGCACATAGCGAGGCGAGAAGCGAAAGTCTGCGCCCGCCATCAGTCCCCATTGATCCGAATCGAAACCATGATCGGCGTGCGTCGCTTCTTTGGTGCCGAAGCTGTAATTCCCTCTGAGCCACAATCCGAGCCGCGAATCCAACAGCGAATCCGCCCCCGAGTCATCCGAGCTCGCCCCGCCCCCGAGCAACTTGCCGACGCTCTTCGCGAGCTCCGCCACCGGCACCGCATCTCCGTTGATTCCGATACTGAGCCCCGCGAAGCTCAGGCCTTTCGCGCCAGCGCGCAAGGCGAGAAGTCGGTCCGAGATGCTGGCGAGTTGAATACGAGATAGATTCAGCGCTTGAGTTCGCGTCGCATTCAAGTCTTGCGGACTGATCTCATCGAGCGCACGAACCTGCTCCTGCGTCGTACTACCGAATGTGATGGCGTTACAGCGGCGCAGCAATGAAGCCTCGCCAGCTGTCAGTTCTTGCTGCGCACCGCGAGTGCTCAATCTCGGGCACAGGCTATCGAGCGCTTGCGCGACCGACAATTGATTGGGTGTCAGTCCCGGCAGCTCCGATAGACGCGGCACGATGGGCGCGGCGGAAACCGTCACGAGAATGGCATCGGAACTGCTATTGCCGGCATCATCGGTGACCACTAGCGTGATGAAACTTTCGCCATCAGCCAATCGAACAGACGGATTTACGCCTGAGGCGAGCGGCTGATCGTTCAGCAGCCATTCGTAGGTCGCGATCGTGCCGTCCGGATCGCGGGAGTCGGAAGCATCGAGCGCAACGGTTTCACCCGGTAAGCCGTCTGTGTCCGCGATGATCCGATCGTTTCCTGCATTCGCGATCGGACTCATGCTCGGCGCGGGGGTGGCCACCGTGATCGTGACGGCATCGCTCGCGGCGCCGCCCTGATCGTCGGTGACACGCAAGGTGATCTGCTGCGGGCCGTCGGGCAAGCGCACCTGCGCGGTTGCACCGCGCGCAATGACTGTCGATGTACCGACTAACCACTCGTAAGACACGATCGTGCCGTCTGCATCGCTCGAGCGGGTGCCGTCGAGCATGACGCTTTCGCCCGCGCGTCCGTCCGTGTCTGCAACGATGCGATCTTCACCGGCAGCGGCGGCAGGAAGTTGATTGCTCGAAGGTGCCGTGATGGCAATCGCGACCGTGTCCACATCAGTGGCGCCACTGTTATCAGTGACCAGTAACGTCAGTGTGTGCTCGCCGTCGGCCAGCCGAATCGTGGGCGTCGCGCCGGTGGCAATCTGCTGGTTGTTCGCGTCGAACCATTGATATGAAACGATCGTGCCGTCCGGATCGAGCGACGCGCTGCCATCGAGCGCGACGTTCTCGCCGGCTTGCTGATCTGTATCGCCCAGGCGCTGATCCACACCTGCATTCGCGGTGGGCGCGAGCACCACGGCATCCGCACACGCAAGTGCAGACACGTCTTCACCGCCAAGGCCGCTGCGAATGACGACGCGGCCGGTTACGCCGTTCGGTGCCTCGGCGTTGAATGCGGTGATCTCGGCTTCCACGCCAAGAAAAGTGAGATCGAGCCCAAGCAGATTCTGAACTTCGACGCATACCGACGCTTGCGCACCCGGATCGAGAATCGCTCGAACGACCGAGATGAGCGGCGAGAGTATTCCGCCCACTCGCACGGCGTTGACTTGCACATTGATCGGTGCCGTGCCTGTGATGGCACCCTGCCCGCGCAGGTTTACGAGCGTAGAGGGGCCGGAGCTTAAAATCGGCTCGCCAGTGAACGAGGGCGGATCCGCGTTAGCAGGCACGATCATCGCGAACGAAACGAGCACACCCATCCAACCGAGGGCAAACACTCGCTTCATCACTGCGCAATAGCGGTAGGTGCCGCGCTCGATCATGTACCTCGTGATCCCCATTACCGCGTCCATTCGCGGCCTTGTTATTCGCAGCTGCACGCGAAGCGCAGCTACGTGCATACCTACGTATCACACGAGGTTTACATCGACAATCATTTCCACGGAGAAGCTGCAGCCGTGGCAGGAGTACTTTCGCGGAATCACCGCGCTAACATCTTGAAAGCAGGCGAATCGTCGAGACGCGTTTTACTTAAGATCATCCGCACGGCGACCCGGGGAGCGGCGACGCTCTGGCGCGCTCCAGTGGGCAGGCATCAAGCCTTGATCGCTTCGACGGCGCGGCCCCGCACGCCGATCCTTGTGATGCTTGAAGCGGCACGCGCAGTACTCGGAGTCACAGCTCGGCAGAGGCAGACGCGGCGCATTGCGCGAAAGAAATCGCATTCCGGACATTCGGTACGCAGCGGGACACGCACCTTTCCCCGGCAGGATGGAGACCGCATGAAATGGATTGACCTGACGCGCAGGTGCGGTAGGTGGACGCTTCTTCGGTCTGAACAAGTTACCGAGCGACCACCGCGGCGTTTTGGCAGCCATCGGCCCTCATCTGCTTCTCTGAGCACCACGAGCGCGGCGCACGCGCAGTCATAAGAAAGCAGACGCAAGCATTGTTCCGGCAGGGTGCCGGCACAATTGCCCTGAAGACACAGCCTATGAAAGTTTTACTGTTCGCTTCTCAGCGAACGCAAGAAATCGGCGGGATCGTCGCCTCGTTCCAGCGCCTCCACGAGCGCAGATCCGACGATCACACCGTCGACGTGCGGCGCGAGCCGATCCACTTGGTCACGTGTTCGGATCCCGAATCCAGCGCAGACCGGCACCGGCGAGATGCTCTTCACACGCTCGAAGTACTCGAGTATCTCAGCAGGCACCGCGACATTCTTTCCTGTTGTCCCCGTCATCGTGACCGCATACACGAAGCCGTCGCTGTTCTCGCTGAGCATCTTGATGCGCTCGAGAGGCGTGACTGGTGTGACGAACTGCACGAGCGCTAAGCCGCGCGCTTCGAACGCTGCGCGCATCTCGGCGCATTCTTCGAAGGGAAGATCGGGCACGATGAATCCCGCCACGCCGGCGCGCGCTGCGTCATCCGGCAGACGCTCGAGCCCATACGCGAGCAGAGGATTGAGATAGCTCATGAGCAAGATCGGGCGGCTGGCCACCTCGCTACTGGCACGCTGGCCAGAGAAGATCTCGAGCTCGGAAAGGATCCATTTGAGTGTGACGCCTTGTTCGAGCGCGGCACGGCTCGAACGCTGAATCGTCGTGCCGTCCGCCATGGGATCGGTGAATGGCACCCCGACCTCAACGACATCCGCGGCCGCAGCGACAGAGCTCAAGAGCTCGCGAAAGCCCTCGCGCTTCGGAAAGCCGGCAGTGATATATGCAACGAGCGCGGGACGACCCCGCTCACGAGCGCTGCGGATTGCATTGCCGATCGAGTCACGTGCTGCCATCAGACTTGGCCCTTGAGAAGAGTGCGTTGGAGTGTGGGCATGTCTTTATCGCCGCGCCCGGAAAGACCGATGAGCAGCGTGGAACCCGGATGCTCCTGCGCGAGGCGCTTAGCGCCGGCAAGCGCATGCGATGATTCGATCGCAGGCAGGATGCCTTCAGCCGCGCAACATTCTGCGAGTGCCGCGAGCGCATCATCATCGTTCACGGCTTCGTACTTCACGCGACCGATGCTCATGAGCAACGCGTGCTCAGGTCCAACGCCCGGATAGTCGAGACCGGCAGAGACCGAATGTGTCTCCTGAATCTGTCCGTCAGGGTCCTGCAGCAGCAGCGAATAGCTTCCTTGCAACACGCCCGGACGACCGTAAGCGAGGGAAGCTGCGTTCTGGCCGAGACCCGTACCCGTGCCGCCGGCTTCCAATCCAAGCATCTGCACGTCGCGATCTATCACGAAGGGATGAAAGATGCCGATCGCGTTCGAGCCGCCGCCGACGCACGCGACCACCCAGTTCGGTAATTCGCCAGTCGCAGCGATCATCTGCTCGCGCGCTTCGCGTCCGATCACCGACTGCAGCTCACGTACGAGATACGGATAGGGATGCGGACCCACCGCCGAGCCCAAACAGTAGTACGTCCCGTTCGGATCCGACACCCAATCGCGCAATGCTTCATCGACCGCCGCACGCAACGTTTGATCACCGCTCGTCACAGGCACGACCGTGGCCCCTAACAATTTCATGCGACCGACGTTCGGGGCCTGACGCTCCATATCCACGGATCCCATATACACGGTGCATGGCATTCCGAGTCGCGCACATGCCGCAGCCGATGCGACGCCGTGCTGGCCAGCCCCCGTTTCGGCGATCACGCGTTTTGCGCCAAGCTTCTTGGCGAGAAGCACTTGCCCGACTGCGTTGTTGATCTTGTGCGCACCGGTGTGCGCGAGGTCCTCGCGCTTCAACCAAATCTCTGCGCCCCAGCGCTTCGACAGCGCTCGTGCATGCGTCAACGGTGTCGGGCGGCCCACCCAGGATTTCAGCTCAGCGTGAAATACCTCGAGAAACTCGGGATCGCGCAGATATCGATCCACACCGCTTTGCAGACGGTCGAGCGCGGGCACGAGCGTCTCGGGGACGTAGCGGCCGCCGAACGGTCCAAAGCGACCGCGCGTGTCGGGATAGGCGTCGTTCATGACGTCGGCAAGCAGCTTCTGCGCCTCAGCCTTGCTGATAACCTGGTTCATCACTGATTCCTCGCTAGCGCGCTCGCTGCCTGCCGAGCCGCGCTGATGAAAGCTTCGATCTTGCCGATGTCCTTCACGCCGGGCGCACTTTCAACGCCGCTGCTGACATCGACTCCAAACGGGTGCACTTCAGCGATCGCGGCTGCGACGTTGGATGCATTCAGACCCCCCGCCAGAATCAGCTGGGTGCGAGCTGCAAGCGATTTGGCGCGAGACCAATCCGCAACGCTACCTGCGCCACTCGTCTCGCCTTCGTAGAGCACTCGAGTCGCGTGCACCGACTCGATCGACTGCCCGTCACGCACGACCGGCAGCAACATGATTTCTGCCGGCACCCGAAGCGCTGCCAAGTCGCTCGCATCGGTCTGCAGAATGTCTGGACGAAAGATTTCGCAAACTTCGTCGATCAACGCTTGCGTTGGGTGCTGCATGACTGCGACTCGTGCTGCTCGCCCTGCGACTTCTCGCGCAAGCGCATGCGCCTGCGCCGCAGTCACTTGTCGCTTCGACGGTGCAAAGACGAAACCGAGCGCATCTGCGCCACCTGCGAGCGCTGCGTGCACTGCTTCGAGCGTCGTCAGCCCGCAGATCTTGACCCACACGCTAGGCGTCACCCTGCACCTTGAGCGACATCGCATGCTCGCGGCCTGTCGCCAGCATTTGTCCAAGGAGCTGCGCGGGATCATCCGAATGCATGAGCGTCGTGCCGACCAGCGCGACGTTGTATCCGAGCTCGACGACACGCTTCACGTCCTCGAGCGATGTGACTCCACTTTCGGCAACGCGCGGGTATAACTCAGGCAGCTCGCTCGCGAGCGCTTCGAGACGCGTGAGCTCGACGGTGAGCTTCTCGAGATCTCGACAGTTGAGGCCCACGAGAACCTGCTCTTCGTGACCTTCGCGCGCATTCAATACTTCGCGCGCCAAGATGAGGTCGTCCGCGTCGAAGGCCTCGAGTAGAACGAACATCTTCAGCATCGCGGCGACATCGAGCAACGCTGTGATTCTGCTTTGATCGAGCATACGCGCGATGACCAGCACACCACCGGCTCCTGCCGCGCGCGCCTCCATCACCTGATAAGGATCGACGAGGAAATCCTTTCGCATGGTCGGAACCTCGAACGCACGCAGCGCTTCGGCCGCTTGCGCAAGATGCTCGAGCTTGCCGCCGAAACGTGAAGGCTCCGTCAATACCGAAACTGCGCAAGCACCGCCCTGTGCGTACGCCTTCACGCGCGTCTCGACGTCTGTCGTATGCGTCGACAAGTCGCCGGCGGACGGAGAATGCAGCTTGCACTCTGCGATCACATCGAAACCTTCCGGCGAGAGCTTCAATGCAGGAGGTGCAGGTAGATCGCACACACGTGCCCACAACTTCCGCTCGGGTTCGCGCGCGCGTGCCTGCTCGAGTCTCGCGAGGCTCGCTTGCGCCATTTCTGTGAGGAGGCCGGACATGCTGGCTACTGGCTAACTGGCTAACTGGCTACTGGCCAGACCGGATCCCTTTTGACCGCACAAAGGGGTCATGAGGGTTGGATCTCCAAATTGGATCACGTCCGATACGACGCTCATGTTCCCAATCCTCCGATTGCTGACTACGCCGATACCGGCTCGGCACGGCTTGCGCCGAACGCGGCGATGCGTTCGAGCAGCTTACGCGCTGCACCGGATTCGATCGCGTCTTCTGCCGTCCGCGCCGCATCGATCGGCGTTGGCGCTATGCCGAGCATCTCGAGCACCAGCGCCGCTTGCAAGATGATGGCGTTGCGATGTGCGCCGCGTTGCCTGCCTTCGAGTACGGCGCGAAGATGCTCCGCATTGTACGACGCGTCACCGCCTTTCAACTCTTCCGCGCTGCATCGAGGCAATGCGAACTCCTCCGCACTGCGCACCGCACGAGTCACCTGTCCCGGACGAACGTCGAAGAGGGTGAAGGGGCCGACCGGCGTCGCTTCATCCCAGCCGGGTTCACCGTGCACGACATAGCTGCGCTCGATCGGCAAACCCGACAACGTGTGCGCCATGATCTCCGCGATCTCGACGCTGTATGCGCCCAATAGATGGAACGGCGGCTCGGCCGGATTGGACAGCGGACCTAAGATGTTGAAAACGGTGCGCACACCCATCGCCTGCCGGATGGGCATCAGGGCTTTCATCGCAGGGTGATAGTGAGGGGCGAAAAAGAACGTAAAGCCGGTGGCATCGAGGCATTCTCCTGCAGCCGTTTCATCGAGCGGCAACTGCAAGCCCAGCGCGCGAATCACATCGGCGCTGCCGCTGCGGCTCGAGACCGAGCTCGTGCCATGTTTCGCGACGCGAACACCCATCGAAGCTACGAGCAGCGCTGCACCCGATGACAGATTGAAACTACCGGAGCCATCGCCGCCCGTTCCGACCATATCGACGAGAGGCGTGCCCGAGGACAGAACCGGACGGCGCGCAAGCTTACGCATCGTCTTCGCGAACCCACGAACTTCATCCGCCGTCTCGCCCTTGGTACGCAGTGCCGCGAGCAACGCCCCGCCCATCGCCGGCGCGACGGAACCGTCAGCGAGCGTGTGCATCAACTCCGCCGCGTGCTCCTCGCTGAGATTCTTTCGCTGCAGAAGCTGCTCGAGCGTGTGTTTGAGTTGTGTCATGGCTACCTCGCACCCGAACGAAGCTTCAGAAAATCACCCATCAACTGCGGCCCTTGAGGCGTGAGCACGCTTTCCGGATGAAATTGCACGCCTTCGATCGCGTATGTGGCGTGACGCACGCCCATGATCTCCCCTTCGCTCGTGCGTGCGGACACTTCGAGACAATCGGGCAGCGAGTCCGGTTGTGCAATCAAGGAGTGATAGCGACCTGCTTCGAACGGCTCCGGCATGTGTTGCAGAATCGTCCTGCCATCGTGGTGCACGAGCGAAGTCTTGCCGTGCATCAGGCGCGGCGCGCGTACGACTTTCCCGCCAAACACTTCCACGAGCGATTGATGTCCCAAGCAAACGCCGAAGATCGGTAGCTCGCCTGCAAAGGCCTCGATCATTTGCATCGACACACCCGCATCTTGCGGGGTGCCGGGACCGGGAGAGATGCAGAGATGAGTGGGCTCGAGCGATTTCGCCTCATCGATCGTGATCTGATCGTTTCGATGCACGATCACATCCGCACCGAGCACCATGAACGCCTGCACGAGGTTGTAGGTGAAAGAATCGTAGTTATCGATCAGCAGTAAACGCGGCGCGCTCATAGCCCCTCCTCCGCCATCGCAAGCGCGCGGCGCACGATCTCGCTCTTCGCGAGCACTTCTTGGTATTCGGTTTGCGGCACGCTATCGGCAACGACGCCGGCACCCGCTTGGAAGCTGTAGGTATCGCCGCTGAACACCATGGTGCGAATCGTGATCGCTTGATCCATGTCGCCGCCGATGCCGAAGTAACCCACCGTTCCGCCATAGAAGCCGCGTCGCACCGGCTCGAGCTCGTCGATGATTTCCATCGCGCGAACTTTCGGCGCGCCGACCAATGTGCCGGCGGGGAAGGCAGCGGCAAATAGATCGAATGCGTCCTTTCCGGGTGCGATCTCGCCGTTCACTCCGCTCACGATGTGCATGACGTGACTGTAGCGCTCGATCGAGCGGTAGGGATTCACGTGCACCGAGCCCGCTTTCGCCACGCGGCCGAGATCGTTCCGCGCGAGATCGACGAGCATCACGTGCTCGGCATTCTCTTTCGGATCCGCGAGCAGCTCGGTCTGCAAGCGTGCATCGTCGGCGGCATCTCGTCCTCGCGGTCGCGTGCCTGCGATGGGACGCATCTGAGCACGGCCGTGCGAGAGCTTCACGAGCGCCTCGGGCGAGGATCCGACGACCACGCGGTCGCCGAGATCGCAGTAATACATATAAGGAGACGGGTTCAATAAGCGCAAGGCGCGATACGCCTCGAAGGGCTCGAGATCGCATTGCCCGGCAAAACGCACGGACAACACGAGCTGATAGACGTCTCCGGCCGCGATGTATTCCTTCGTGCGATGAACGCCGCGGATGAACTCCGCCTCGCTGAGGCTGCCGATTGCCGGCGAATATTGAATCTTCTTCGTGCTCGGCGGGATGGCTCCGCGCAATGCACGAATGACTTCGTGTCGGAGCGCCGCCCGTTCGGTTTCGGTGCCTGCGTGCAGCAAAGCAACGCCGCGCGTCAGGTGATCGAAAACAAGCAGCGAACGCGGAGCGAGATAGTGAGCTTCAGGCGTGCCATCCAGCAGCGGCGTTCGTGGCGTCAATCGCTCGAAGCGACGTACGAGGTCATATCCTGCGACACCGACTAGACCACCCAGGAGCGGGACGCCGGGAATATGCGGTGACGGTTGAGGCGCACGCGATAGCGCCTGGCGAAATGCATCGAGCAACTCTTGCTGATTCGCCGGCGCGGGCGTCGTCTTTCCATCGACTGTGAGACCACGCTCATCCAACCGCACTTCCAGGCAATCGCCGAAGCCGATGAAGGAGTAGCGAGCGAGGCGCTCTCCACCCTCGACGCTCTCCAGCAGAAAGCGCGGGCGAAAAGGCTTGAGCTTGAGGTACGCCGATACCGGCGTATCCAAGTCTGCGGCGATGTCGAATGGCGGTTTCAAGCGAGCTCCTCGTCCTGGACCTTTCCCTGCAGGCCGGCGAGAGGCGATAAAAAACCCATCCCCGGACTGCGCTCGGAGATGGGTTTTCTGGATTCGTCAGTGGTGTTCTATGCGCCCAGCAATTCCAGCGGCCCTCTCCTTATGAGAGGCGCCACCACCAGCGGTGAGAGATTTGGGGCGTTGTCATGGTGGTGAGTATTACCGCTCGCTCAGGGGGTCGTCAAGTTGATGGCCCGTGACGAGTGACGGGTGACGAGTGACGGGCAAGAACTTGAAAACCAGCCGCCGCGCCCGGCACGCGAACCCTGTAAGCCGCGTGCTACCGGACTCCTTCTTGCTCGTCACGCGTCACTCGTCACTTGCCGAGGCCTCAGCCCAACAGACTCCTCAACATCCACGCATTCTTCTCATGCACCTGCATTCGCTGAGTGAGCAAGTCCGCGGTGGGTTCGTCGGCGGCCTTCTCCACGGAAGGGAAGAGCTCGCGGGCGGTGCGAACGACGGTTTCTTGACCGATGACGAGTTGCCGAATCATCTCGTTCGCATCGGGCACGCCCTCTTCTTCCTGAATGCTGGTGAGCTTCGAGTAGGTGCGATATGAACCGGGCGCCGGATGGCCGAGTGCGCGGATGCGCTCGGCGATCAGATCGACTGCGATCGCAAGCTCCGTGTACTGCTGCTCGAACATCAAGTGCAGCGTGTTGAACATCGGACCCGTGACGTTCCAATGATAGTTATGCGTCTTGAGATACAGCGTGTACGTATCGGCGAGCAGCTTGGATAGGCCTTTCGCGATCGAGGCACGGTCTTGCTCGGGAATGCCTATGTCTATTTGCATGGTCGCGCTCCTTATCTTGTCTATGTTTACCTACATTACTGCGCGCGAGGAGCGTTGGCGATGACTATTGTCTATGACTCGGATCGAAAGTAGCGGTCCACAACTTTCACCGATGCGCGAGCTCAGCTAACCGGATTGTAACTGGCCCTCGACTGAGGGTTTACCGACATCTCCTTACGATGCCCTCACGCCTGACGGCTGACGTAGGCGCGCGCCAATCCAGATCGCGCGCCATGAGCACTCGTCCGTATTTGTCTATTCGCATCATCACACGGGAGATATATGCAGCAGCTCGGTTCGAATGCGCCACAGTCTCGGCGAATTTATCCGGTCACAGCAGCGGTCGTATTTGCGTTGCTGAGCATGTCGATGGCGCATGCAGACGAACTGTTGGATCTGCGCGAGCGGCTGGACGCGCAGGATCAAAAGATCAAGGTGCTCGAGCGCAAGCTCGAGCTCGAAGCGGAAGCGAAAGCCGCGGCAGCCCCTTCCGCACCCACCGTCAAAGCAGGACCTCGTGGCTTCAGTTTCGGTACGCCAGACAACGCGAATCTAATCAAGCTGCGCGGCGTGCTGCATTTCGACGGACGCCGCTACTTCGACGATGTCACGCCCTCTACCGCTGACACATTCATTCTGCGTCGCGTGCGTCCGACGCTCGAAGGCACCCTCAACGGCCGCTTCGATTTCAGGTTCACACCTGATTTCGCCGGCGGCCGAACGATCATCCTCGATGCATTCCTCGCGGCGAAGTTCGCGCCGTGGGCGACCGTGACCGCGGGTAAGTTCAAGGTGCCGGTGGGCCTCGAGCGTCTCGTCTCGGCATCCGACCTGCGCTTCATCGAGCGCGGCTTTCCGACCAGCCTGCTGCCGAATCGAGATCTCGGCGTGCAGGTCGGAGGCGATCTCGCGGGCGGCACGGTCAACTACTCGATCGGGTACTTCAATGGTGTGAGCGACGGCGGCAGCAGCGATGCTAGCGGCGATGTCGAGAACGACACCTCAGGCGATTGGGCGGCTCGCATCTTTGTCACGCCGTTCCAATCCTCCGATGTCTACGCGCTACGGGGGTTCGGGTTCGGTATCGCAGGCACGTACGTCGATTCGACCGGTAGCGCCACGAACACGCTGCTGCCTGGCTATCGCACACCTGGACAGCAGAGCTTCTTCAGCTATCGAAGTACGAGCGCCACGGCGCAAGGAACGTATGCAGATGGCGAACGTTTGCGCATCACGCCGCAGGCCTACTACTCGAACGGCAGCTTCCTCGCGCTGACCGAGTACGTCCAAGTCTCGCAGGACGTCTCGCGGGTGACGGCCGCAGGCACCACGCGTTCTGACTCGCTCGATCACAGCGCGTGGCAGGTACAACTTGCCTGGTTCGCGACCGGCGAGGAGCAAGCCTTCCGCGGCTTCAAGCCGAACTCGGTGTTCTCACCTGAGGATGGCACGTGGGGCGCAATCGAGCTCGTCGCTCGATTTCACGAGCTCGACATCGATGATGACGCATTCGTCGGGGGCTCCGATTCGTTCGCAAATCCCGCGACTGCTGCAACGAGGGCGAGCGCATGGGGTGTCGGTGTGAACTGGTACCTCAACCAGAACTACAAGTGGTCGCTCAACTACGACGTCACGAGCTTCGATGGCGGAGCCGCAACGGGCGATCGAGAAGACGAGAAAGCGCTGTTCACGCGCTTCGGCGTCAACTTCTGATCTGAATACCTATTTGGAGATCTATCGCAATGAAGATTTCGATCCGCACTTTCATCGCCTCGCTTGCGATGGCAGCCGTGACGAGCGGCGCGCTGGCCAAGGACGTTAGCTTGCTGAACGTTTCGTACGATCCAACTCGCGAGCTCTACGAAGAGTACAACAAGTCGTTCGCGAAACACTGGAAGGAGAAAACGGGCGATACAGTGACGATCAAGCAGTCGCACGGCGGTTCTGGTAAACAAGCGCGCACAGTGATCGATGGCCTGCCCGCCGATGTGGTCACGCTCGCGCTCGCAGGCGACATCGATGCGATCGCGACCCACGCAAAGTCGCTGCCCGTCAATTGGCAAGCGCGTTTGCCGCACAACAGCTCGCCGTACACGTCGACGATCGTGTTCCTGGTGCGCAAAGGAAATCCCAAAGGCATCAAAGACTGGGGCGATCTCGTCAAGCCGGGCGTGGCGATCATCACACCGAATCCGAAGACCTCGGGCGGTGCGCGTTGGAATTATCTTGCCGGCTGGGCCTGGGCATTGAAGCAGCCGGGCGGCAGCGAAGCGACGGCAAAGGAGTACGTACAGAAGCTCTTCAAGAATGTGCCGGTGCTTGATACAGGCGCGCGTGGCTCGACGACGACGTTCGTTCAACGCGGCATCGGCGATGTGCTGCTCGCTTGGGAAAACGAAGCTTATCTATCGATCCGCGAGCTGGGTCCGGACAAGGTCGACATCGTGTACCCCTCGCTCAGCATTCTCGCCGAGCCCCCGGTCACAGTGGTCGATAAAGTCGTCTTGCGCCGCGGCACGCGTGAAGTCGCGACGGAGTACCTGAGGTATCTATACACGCCAGAGAGTCAGGAGATCATCGCTCGCCACTTCTATCGTCCGATCGATGAGAAGGTGGCGGCGAAGTACGCGAAACAATTCCCCAAGCTCGAGCTCGTTACGATCGAGGACTTCGGCGGCTGGGCCCAAGCGCAGAAGGTGCATTTTGCGGATGGGGGAATTTTCGATCAGATTACGCGGAAGTAGGCACGAAACGGCAGCCGTGCGTGCGACGGCAAGGAAGCCACGCGGCTGGTAAGCCGTGCATGTGACGGCAAGGAAGCCTACCGGCAAGGTCAGAACAGGAGGAAGGGCTCACGGTATGATCGGAAGCGCGAACGCATCGATCACTCGCGTGCCGGGTCAACGCGATGATGGCGAGGTAAAGCAGGACGCCGGAGACGAGTTCTCTGACCCTGCCGATAGGCTCCCTTGCCGTCGATAGTACGGCTTCCCGGCCGGTCGGCCCTCCTTGCCGCCGCACGCACGGCTACCGGATCGCATGCTTTAGCTAGCGATCCTTCTTCTCCTTCTTAATCGCCTCACTCAACTTCCGCATGTCATCTAGCGTGCGCGGGGCTTGGGTCTTCGGTTGATCGCGGAATTTGTCGCCGAGCGCACGAGCGGTGTCGTAGGGGCTCGTGCCGCCACCGACTCGCGGTGAGTTGTCGTACGGGTTGAACCCTGACCCGCTCCGAGACGAATTGTCGTAAGGATTGAAGCCGGTGCCGGGTGTTTTCTTCTCGCTGACGTTTGGCCCCAAGCCGCTCGGTCGCTTGGTGATCGCGGTCTCGGCGATCGACAAATCATCGAGCTTCAGTTTCTTGAGCTTCTGCGTGCTGACGTCTTTGCTATAGACGCCTGTTTCGAGCTGCCATTCCCACACGGAGTTGCCGCGCTCATCGTACGACACTCGGCCGGAGCGCTTCTCACCCTGCGTCGACCCCTCCTTTCGGGAGGTCCGATCATTATCTTTCGGGTCGTTCATACGGATTCCGTCCAGCTGATTCGGGCGTCATCTGAGTGTGGTCCGGGTGTATTCCCCGGGCAATCAGACGTCTGCTCAATCGCACAATGCACGAGCAGATCGATTCGTGCCCTCGTTCAGACGGCCTGGCATTGCAGATACCACCCCCCGACCCCACACTGAGTGCTCCGCGTCACAAATTTGGCTCGTATTACTTGAATCTTCACCGCAAGACCGTCCTCTCGAAGCCCAACCTTACTCAAGGCTTCCTTGGCGTTTTCGGGTACAGCCGTCGAGCGATCGAGCTCGTGTGGACGACGAGCCGGCCGCTCACATTCGCATTCGCCGTTCTGACGATTCTTGCCGGCGCGCTGCCGACCGCCGTCGCGTACGTAGGCGCTTTGATCGTCGATGCCGTCGTGACCGCAGTTCAGAGCTCCGGTCCCGAGCGCGATGCGCTGACGAGCCATGCGCTCAAGCTCGTCGTCGCCGAAGGCTTGCTCGTCGCCGCGATCGCGGGTGCCCAGCGTGGCATTTCGTTATGCCAGTCGTTGCTGCGCGCGCAGCTCGGCCAACGCGTGAACGTGATGATTCTTGAGAAGGCGCTCACGCTCGATCTCACTCATTTCGAGAACTCGGAGTTCTACGACAAGCTCACGCGCGCACGGCGCGAAGCGTCGAGTCGACCGCTCTCACTCGTGATGCGCACGTTCGGACTTGCGCAGAACGCCGTCTCGCTCGTGAGCTTCTCAGCGTTGTTGATCGGCTTCTCTCCTTGGGCCGTCGTCTTGCTGATCCTCGCAGGATTGCCCGCCTTCCTTGCGGAAGCGAAGTTCTCCGGCGCGGCGTTTAGATTGTTCTTGTGGCGCTCGCCCGAAACGCGCATGCAGATGTACCTCGAGACCGTGCTTGCGCGCGAAGATCACGTCAAAGAAGTGAAGCTGTTCGGTCTGGGCCCGCTTTTCCTGGATCGTTATCGCGGCATCTTCCGCAAGCTCTACAAAGAAGATCGCGATCTGACCGTTCGCCGCGACAGTTGGGGATTCGCGCTGGGATTGATCGCGACGGCGACGCTGTACGGCGCGTACGCATGGATCGCGCTCTCCGCGATTGCGGCTCGAATCACGATCGGTCAGATGACGATGTATCTGATGCTGTTCCGGCAAGGGCAGTCTGCCGTTTCGGCAATCCTGTCCGCGGTCGGGGGCATGTACGAAGATAATCTCTATCTCTCGACGCTCTACGAGTACCTGGAAACGCCAGTCGAAACGGTGAAAGGCAATGCCGCGCGAGGTCCCCACCCCGACGATGGCATCCGATTCGAACAGGTGAGCTTCAGTTATCCCGATGCCGAGCGGCCCACGCTCGAGAACATCGACCTTCACATCAAACCTGGTCAGTCGCTCGCGCTCGTCGGCGAAAACGGTTCGGGAAAGACGACGCTGATCAAGTTGCTGACGCGCCTGTATGAGCCGACATCGGGGCGAATCTTGCTCGATGGGCAGGATTTGCGTGAGTGGGACGAAGCCGTGCTTCGCGATCGCATCGGGGTGATCTTTCAGGACTTCACGCGCTACCAGCTCCTGCTCGGCGAGAACATTGGCGCAGGGGACGTGCGCCACTTCGAGGATGAAGAGCGCTGGCGCGAGGCGGGCGAGAAAGGAATGGCCGCGCCGATCGTGGAAACGCTGCCGGCTGGCTATCGCACCCCGCTCGGCAAATGGTTCAACGAGGGCCGCGAGCTATCAGGCGGCCAGTGGCAGAAGATTGCGCTCTCGCGAGCGTTCATGCGCACCCGCGCGGATATCTTGGTGCTCGATGAACCGACCTCGGCAATGGATGCCGCGGCCGAAGCCACGATCTTCGAGCACTTTCGCACGCTGACGAAAGGCAAGATCGCGATCCTGATCTCGCACCGATTCTCGACGGTACGCATGGCCGACCAGATCGTCGTCCTGCAAGAAGGGCGCATCGTCGAGCAAGGCAGCCACGAGGAGCTGATGAAGCTCAACGGACATTACGCGCATTTGTTCTTGTTGCAGGCGCGCGGATATCGCTAGCGTGATGCTCGCGCGCTATAGCAGCAGCGCTGCTATCTCGCGCCAAGATTTCACCCGCTGATGCCTTGACGCCTCGAGCGCGGCATTGTGAGGCTGAGTGAAGAGGATCGTTTCACCCGGGAAGAAGTCGAGGTTCTTCAGGTGATCGTCGATCATGATGTCGGCGCGGATGACCTGCTTCGAGCCGCAGAACACCATTTGTTGCCATGTGATGAACGGAAAGTGCTCGTTGAGCCAGGCTTGCTTCTCGCTCAGGCTCTTCGGGTATTCCGTTGCCGCCGAAACGATATAGACGTTGTAGTGCTGGTTGAGCTTGTAGAGGACATTCTGGCTGTCCGCGATGACTCGTGCGCTTCGGAAGAAGCCATCGGTATGAAGATAGTCGAGCGCGCGCTCGAACGCCTTGAGCTCCGATACACCCCAAATCTCTTCGAGCGTCTTGCGGCGTCCGAAGTCTCGAGCATCAAGATCTAAGAAGAGCGCCAGCACGTCCGCCAGCACTCCGTCCATGTCGACGGCTATTGTTTTCATTCGCTTCCGCGAGTGACGGAGTGACGAGGTGACAGGGTGACGACGTCAGAATAGAAGCCTACGGCGCAGCACGACGGGCGCCACTCAGCCTCCCTTCTGACTTCGTCACCTGCTGCACATGGATGTGCGAATGGCGCGAGCGCAGGGATGCGTGCGAGCGGCCGTCACGTCGTCACTCCGTCACTTCAACCCTTCCCTGGCAGCGCGACCGAGAGCTCGAGAACATCCTGCCCCTCTTCCTTGCCCAGATTGACCTGGATGGAATCGGGGTCGACGTTCACGTATTTCTTGATGACTTCGAAGAGCTCGCGGCGCAGGAGCGGCAGATAGTCCGGACCGCTGCGATTCGTGCGCTCTTGGGCGACGATGATGCGCAAGCGTTCCTTGGCAAGGCTCGCAGTGGGCGGCGTGCGGCGAAAAAATGCTAATAGATCCATGGGTCAGCCTCCGAACATACGCGCCAAGAGGCCGCGCTTCGGCTCTTGTAAGAACCGCAGCGGCAAGTCTTCACCCAGCATGCGTTTGACGGCATCTTCATAAGCGTCCGCGACGTCGCTCTCCCCGTTCAAAATCACAGGCGTGCCTGCGTTCGAGGCAGTGAGGACATCGGGGGATTCCGGGATCACACCGATGACGTCGATCCCCAGGATCTCTTTGACGTCATCGACGCTCATCATCTCGCCCGTACCCACGCGGCGCGGGCTGTAGCGGGTGAGAAGCAGGTGTTCTTTCACCTTGGACTCACCCTTCTCCGCACGATAGGTCTTGCTCGAAAGCAGGCCGAGGATCCGATCGGAGTCGCGCACCGACGAGACTTCCGGATTCACGACGACGATCGCTCGATCCGCGTAGTACATCGCAAGGTGCGCACCTTTTTCGATGCCGGCTGGAGAGTCGCACAAGATGTAATCGAACCCATCGGCAATGAGCTCATCGAACACGCGCCGAACTCCTTCCACGTTGAGCGCATCTTTGTCGCGGGTCTGCGACGCGGCAAGAATGTAGAGCGTGTCGACACGCTTATCTTTGATGAGCGCCTGCTTGAGCGTGCAATCGCCATGGATGACGTTGACGAAGTCGTAGACCACACGGCGCTCGCACCCCATGATCAGATCGAGGTTGCGAAGGCCGATATCGAAGTCGATCACGGCCACCTTCTTGCCGCGTCGAGCCAACCCGCAGGCAAGGCTCGCCGACGTGGTCGTCTTGCCCACGCCTCCCTTGCCCGAGGTCACCACGATGATCTCAGTCAACTTTGTAGCTCCACTACTCAATGGAATTGGATTAGGGGTTGGGTTCGCGGCCGGCGCGGGAGCCGGTCGCACTGCGTTCTCTTCTTCCGCCGCCTGCGGGGGAACCGTCGACTCAGTTTCTAAAGTCATGCTCCGATCCTCGCGAAACGTAAATCGTCACCGTCCAACCAGGCTTGCACGGGCTTCCCTGCGAGCTCGGTCGGGATTGTTTCGAACACTCGAAATACGCCGGCGATCGACACCAGCTCGGCCTGGAACTCTAGGGCGAACACGCGGGCGGTGACTTCGCCGCGGGCGCCGGCGATCGCTTTGCCTCGCAGCGCTCCATATATATGTACGCAGCCATCCGCGATGACCTCGGCTCCATTGCCGACGACGGAGGTCACGACGAGGTCGCGATGCTTTGCATAGACCCGTTGCCCCGAACGCACTGGATGGTGGTGCATCAAGGTCGGTGAGCTGAAGATTTCAGACTGCGGCTGCGGCGGCTCCGGTGCAGGCGCCGGCGCTGCGGGCTTCGTCGGTTCTCGCGGCGGAGACGCAAGATGTCCGAGCTTCGCTTGCACGCGAAACTGCGTGAGCACCGGCAGATCGAGGGTTCGCGCGATCGCTTCAACTGTCGCCGTGCCGTGCGCTAACCCAACGGGACACATCCCCGCACGCCGAATGGCATCTAGAAGCGAGCGCACTTGAGCGACTTCGGGCTCCTTCTCGAGCGCACCGAGATCGAGGCAAACGGCAGTTCGATCGAAGAGCTGGGGGGCCGAGGCGAGCCGTGCGGCGAGTTGGTCTTGAACCGCTTTTGCGTCTATCGAGAGGACACGAACCTGTGCCAGACCGACCTGACCGAAACGAATCTCGAACGCGGACTCGCGCGTGGTCTCGGCTGTGTTCATCGATTCGATCTGACCCCTCGGAACGATTGCGCGTCGAGCAACACTCTGCGCTCGCGCGACAGCGCGAAGTGTAGCGGGAGTGGGCGCGACTTGCAGTGCTCTTCGCGCATTATTTTCGCTCATTGAGCTTCATGCAGCTTCTCTTTGCGCGTCGACAAGCGACGCGCCCACTCGAGTCGCTGCGCACGCGGCAGTTTCTTGAGCGCGGCTTCCGCCTTCAGCGCTTCCGATCTCGTCGCGAACGACTGCGTGCCGAGCACTTCGAGCGGCGGATTCGAGCGCGTGAAGCGAGCGCCTTTGCCTGAAAGGTGAAGCTGGAAGCGTGCATCGACGTCGATGGCGATGCCGGCGTACGTCCGGCCGTCCTTGCACGCGAGAAGATAGAGCCACCACAACGGAGGTTCGTCTCCGTTTCGTACTTCCGAGATGAATGTCGAGCGTTTCTCCGCCATGAGCTCTCGGGACGATTGGCGCGGGCGCATCCTGACGCGATGAAGTCGCGCAGTCAACGCGCGTGGCATCGCGGCCGCGAAAGAGGGAAGGCGCACTTTCGACGCCAAGGGAGCCTGTCGGCAAGGAAGCCGTGCGAGCGACGGCAAGGAAGCCTAGCGGCAGGGTCAGAGAAGAGGAGACCTCAACGCACGCCCTAAGTCGTTCAACTCAGCGCGAGAGGAGTTCTCGTGAGTGCTTTGCGCGGGAGCATGCGCTCGCCATAGACGTCATTCGTAGGTCTTGCTGTCGCGTCATGCGATCGCGATTTTGACCCTGCCGCTAGGCTCCCTTGCCGTCGACAGCACGGCTTCCCTGCCGTTAGGCCTCCTTGCCATCGGTAGTGCGGCTGCCTTCCTGTAGCGAACAATGTCCGCCGCGCTGGAGTTACGCTCATGCCTCGCCAGTGGAGCCGCATCATGATCCCCTTATCCGTTCTCGATCTCTCCCCCATTACCGCCGGTAGCGATGCGGCGCAGTCCTTTCGGAACACGATGGACCTCGCGCGGTTGTCGGAGCGGCTCGGATATCGGCGCTTCTGGCTCGCCGAGCATCACGGCATGCCGGGCATTGCGAGTGCCGCGACATCGGTGTTGATCGGGTACGTTGCAGGCGGCACTTCCACGATCCGCGTGGGTGCAGGCGGGATCATGTTGCCGAATCACTCGCCGCTCGTGATCGCCGAGCAGTTCGGCACGCTCGAGTCGCTCTATCCGGGTCGAATCGATCTCGGGCTCGGACGCGCGCCGGGTTCGGATCATCAGACTGCGCGTGCGTTGCGACGCAATCTGGCGACAGATCCCGAGGAGTTTCCTCAAGACGTGCTCGAGCTCATGAGCTACTTCGAAGGAAAGTCAGCGGTGCGCGCGGTGCCGGGCGCCGGATCCAGTGTGCCGATCTGGATTCTGGGCTCGAGCTTGTTCGGTGCGCAGGTCGCGGCGGCGCTCGGGTTGCCGTACGCGTTCGCATCGCACTTCGCGCCAGCGGCGATGATGCAGGCAATCGACGTGTATCGGTCCAGGTTCAAGCCGTCTGCTCAATGTGAGAAGCCGTACGTGATGCTCGGCTTCAACGTGTTCGCCGCGGACACCGACGAGGAAGCGAAGGTCCTGGTGACCTCGATGCAGCAGGCGTTCGTCAACCTGCGAACGGGACGTCCCACCACGTTGCAGCCACCGATTGCGGGCTACGAAAACCATCTCGCATCTCACGAGCGGCTCATGCTGGCGGAAGTCTTATCGTGCTCTGCCATCGGCTCCCCGAGTACGGTTCGCGAGCAGCTCAATGATTTCATGAGCCGTACGGGAGCGGACGAGATCATGATCGCATCGATGATCTACGATCATGGCGCACGAATGCGGTCGTATGAGATCGCGGCCGAGGTGATGCGCGGAGCGTAGCGGGCTCTGGGCTCTGGGCTCTGGGCTCTGGCAAGAAAAATACGATTGCGCCGATCCTGCAATCTCGATGCGGGCACTCTGCGTGTCTTCTTGCTGCGACACAGAAGCAGCGCTTGGAACCCTTTCGTTTCGGATCCCGTGTACGTGTGTAGGTAGCGCGTCCTACGCGCCCGTGTGATCCGCGTCGCACTCGCGAGTATGAAAGGCGCTTATAAAGGCGCGCATCGATCTCTTGCTCGAGGACTCCATGAACATCATCAAGGTTCTCTTTTGTGCTGCCGCTGTGAGCTTCACGTTTGCGTCAGGCATCGTGCTCGCCGATCCACCAGACCATGCGAAGGCACATGGCTGGCGCAAGAAGCACGATCCCAACTATGTCGGTTACACCGGCCGGGGGTGGGAGCGGGACTATGGAATCATCCAAGGTAAGTGCAATCGCAAGGAAATCGGCACGGTCGTCGGGGCGGTGCTCGGCGGCGTAGTCGGCTCGCAAGTGGGAGACGGTGACGGTCGCACTGTCGCGATCGTCCTCGGATCCGTGCTCGGCGGCATCATCGGACGCGAGATCGGACGTGACCTCGATGAAGGCGACCGCGCCTGCGTCGGTCACGCACTCGAGCTTGCGAAAGTGGGGCAGCCCGTTCGCTGGCTCAACGATCAAACGAAGGTCACCTACGTGCTCACGCCAACGAAAAGCGACTCGAAAGATTGCCGCAACTTCACGATCAAGGCGGCGCGCGACGGTAAGTCTCAAACCTCGAAGGGTCGCGCCTGCCGAAGTGGCGATGGGACGTGGAAGATGGCCTCGTAACGCAGAGGGAGTGATGAAGTGACGAGGTGACGAAGTCAGACGGGCTCACTCGCTAGCGGCGGAAACGCTCGCTGATCCTGGCAGCGCATCTGTCTTCCACTTCGTCATCCCTGCGTAGGCGCACTGCTGTCCGGGGAAAAGAATTGAGAAGCGATGTTTCATTCGGTCTTTGCAGGGGTATTCGTACGCGTGCTGTCGACGGCAACTCAACTGCGCAAGGGTCAATGGATGCGTCCCTTTCCTTGCGGCAGCGGGGGGCCGCTCCCGTGCATCCATGCACTTCGCGCCATTTGTACGTCCTGTACATCAGAAGGACAGGATGGGGGCGCGTAATAGCGCGCACTTTCGCGCCTCCTCCCAACCCTCCCCCGCTTCGCAAGGGAGGGAACATGGGACGAGAGGCGCCCCGCGCTAGTTTTCCCCGGACAGCAATGCGCGTAGGCGGGGATCCATCCGGGCTTGCTTCGATACACCTCACCTGCGTGCGTAGGAGAGAAAAACCTAGGTCCTCGCCCGGGAAGTCACTCTCTTCATCTTGCGGATCATCGGTTGAATCATCGGTCGGAAGAGATAGCGCAGCAGCCAGCCCGGCAGAAGTTGGCCGCGCTCTTCGAATGCAACCCGCGCCCTCGGATGCTCCATGAAGCGAGGCAAGAGCGGGCGATAGGGATCGTCGCCGGAGCGAAGCTCCATACGAACGAGGTGCTTGACGCTCTTATAGCCGTAGTGCGCGGGGGCGACGATTCTGAGCGGTGAGCCGTGCTCGAGCGAGAGCGGCTGACCGTTCAGCAAGTCCGCGATCAAAACTTCCGGCGCGAGAAGATCCTCGAGGAGGAGCGAGGTCCTGAACCCATCCTCGCCTCGCAACACGACGAACGCGTTGTTGCCAACCGACTGCATGCGCGGAGTAACGAAGCGGGCCCATACATCCACGAGCCGATATCCGCTCCACTCGAGCGCTCGGTAGCTCCACCCAGCCGCGCAGTGAAAGTCGCGGCGCATCGTCACGCGAGGCACGCTCGCTAGCTCGTTCGTAGTGAGAACGATCGGTCGATCGACCGCACCTAAAATCTCCAGCCGAATCTCGGTTGCTTTGATCGGACGTTTCGCAAACGCGATGACGCCGAAGCGTGGAAACTCCGCCAACTCCCGCTGCCCCGCTGGCAACTTGGAGCGCTGCGCCGAATCATTGCAACTCGAATCCATGCTCGCAGGGTGCAACAGCCCTACTCGTTCCTCAACTCGCGGAAATTGATGAAACGACGAAACTCGTTGAAACGGACGGCATGGGCTCAGGAGCGCGGCAAGCGCCTGCCACGCGAGACCGTCAAGCGAGTACGACGATGATCGCGAGCGTAACCGCCCAAACGATGGCTCCAGCAAACGCACCGCGCAGAATGCCGCGTGCCGAGCCCAGCGCTTCGCACTTGACGAGCCGTAGCGTTGAGTGCTCAGCCGGTTCAGCGTCTTCTACACTCTCGGTAGACGCTTGCCTTGCGGTCGATCTGTCCATTGCCATTGACTGCCTGATTCCTGGCGTGAAGCATCCCTGCTCGTCGTGAAGCAGCCGTGTGGCCGACCGTGAATGATCCGTGATCGCGAGAGCTTGTAGCGATTGCTGCTACACGGTACGGCATTCATTCACGCGGCGCTGACCCGAGGCAGCCGTGACGAGGCGGTTCACGCCGGAAGACTTAGTCAGTTGCGGCTGCGCTGGAGTTGTGCACATGAGCGAGGTGAAATCTGCCTGGTTAGGCATCCTCGTCACTTCGTCACATCGTCACTCTGCTTGACTGACCAGATCTCGATACTCGGCTGGCACGGGCCCGATTTCCATGAGGCGCAGAAACGAAGTCACGTCCGTCGGTGGCCAGACTCGCGAAGCTTCGGCGGGTTGAGCGGGGGCACGTACGAACGGCACATAGAGCTTGCGCGGTTCGGCGAGATAGTCGGTGCAGTCGTGGCCTTCTTCATTCGCGTAGTAGCGTTCGGGCGATTCGACGGACGCCCATGCGCTGATCGTCTTGCGGTGGAAGTCCCACGGTTTGCGATGTTCGTAGATCGTCGCTCGCCGAGCGATGCGCATCGTGAGCACGAGTCCAGGATCGGCATCGACATTGCGCAGTGCAACTTCTCGCCAGTTTGCTGGAGGCGTGTGCCACGTCGCGCGCTGCGCGGCTTCTTCCCATTGCTTGAGTGACTGGGGAGCGAATTCAGATGGACGCGCGCACTCGGCCACCTCGGCATCGATGACATGGGCCAGCACCTTCGGCGGCGGCAAACAGAAATAAAGCGTGGCTAGCGCAAGCGCTGCGCAAGTCGTGAGCAACGCTTTGGCATGAACGGCGCGCGGGAACGACGCGAACCGAAAGATTGCACCCAAGACCAGCCCGCTGAGTGCACCCCCTGGACCTGTGATGAATAGGCCAACGAGGGGCCCTTGATTCGCTTCTGGATTGAGCGCGATCGGACCGAAAAAACCAGCAGCGAAGCCGGTGCCGCCGAGCGCTAGCGCCCACAGTCCGATCGGAAGATGTGATCGCGCGCTGGACATGCGTGCGATCTAAAAGACCAACAGCAGCGCGATGGAGAGCAGCACATACGCACCAATGGCGCACCAGTATCCCCAAGCGTCTTCATCGCGCCGAAACGTCCGCGCCCAAGGCCCCGACTTCGCGTAGACGGACCGGTTGAAAAGCGAGTAGAAGACATAGCAAGCGAGCAAGATGCCTAGAATGTCGAACAGCGCGCTCATGCTGTTTGACTATACGTCCGCCAGCGCCGGGCACCTTCATCAACTGGTCCGGCGGACCTCCAATTTGTCGAGCGGGTCACATGTCTAACACAGATGCGTCCCCTCCCTGCAGCGCGGGGACGGTTAGGGTGAGGTCGCCTGACTTCGTCACTCCGTCACCTCGTCACTCCGTCACTTAGCGCAGGTGGGCTCTGCGCCATCCATGGCGCAGCTCCACAAACAACTGGCTGATCTCAGGCTCATCGCCCGTTCCCTGAGATGTACTTCGGGGGAACCACTCCCAAAGCTTCGGATCCATCCGAATAAGGCCACCGCCGGTGTTCTCCAACGCATGCACATCCGTGTGCCTCCCTCTGCTCACCGGAGTGGAAGGGGTACTCCGGCCCGGCGGAGTGGAGCATCGAGTTTCGCGAGCGCGAAGTCTTGAAGTTGCTTTGAAGCAGCGTTTAACGATTTCTTACGAGTTAATAGCCGCTTATTCAAAGCACCGCCAGTGATCACGGAAAGGCGGACGTCGCAACTGACAGCTCGCCGGTTACTTGCCCGGTGCGAGCTATGTCTGCTCGACAGGCGAAAGCGTGCCGTGTTACGACGGCTCGTGAGCAAGTTGCTCCCGCTTGAATAGGGGAGCAACCCCGGTTGACTCCGCAATTAGCTAACAGGTAGCTTCGCAACTCGCGCGCCATCACGCATACGATGCGGTTAGCCTGATTTCTGGGATTGGGCTGACGGATAGCACAAGAAAAAGGGAGAGCACGGATGAGCAGAATAGGACTCACGGGGCGGTTGCGGTCTGTCGCGAGTACGTCGCTTCAGGGTTTTTTCAGAATATCTGTAGCGTGCTCAGCGCTCCTCTCGTTGCATGTGCTTTCTAGCACGGCGATAGCTCAAACGTGTCCGGTCACAGCAGTTTGCACTGCGCCGCAAGTATCCGCATATACCTATCAGGTTTCTAACGGCTATGGAGCAACGGCCCGAGCTTCGACGGAAGCTGCAGCGATACAAGCGTATGAGACACTCGACAGCGCAAATACCTGTTCGTTCTCATTGACAGATATGCGCCCGCCTTGGCAACCCACGCCCGCGGGCCACGGCAATCAACAGAATGGCAACTACTCGGACGCTCTGTTCGGGGCGAACGGCCAGTTTTGGTCCATGGGCTGGACGCTCAGCACCGAGGTGCAGCAAACGGTCATTCCGCTGCGCATCAACAAAGTGTTTCCTGCGCAGGGATATTACGCGTGCACTGGTACAACCCAGTACGGAGCCTACGTATCTCGATCGCGAGAGGTAGGCTGTCCAGTCGGGTTCGTTTCGAACGGGACTTCCACCACACCGCATAATGCATATTGCTATCGAGATAAAGTCGCACGCGATCCCGCAAAGAATCTTGGGAACCAATGTCCACTGGAAGCAAATCCAGTGAATGTTGCTACAGGCAACAAGTTTCAAGCAGAAACGGATTTCGAGAGTGGCTCATCTCCGCTCAAGTTTGTCCGCTACTACAACAGTTTCCTGACGGACTACAACCACCAATCTCTAGGACCCCTGTCGACCCTAGGACCCAGCTGGCGGTCGTCATACGAGCGTGTTCTTCGCTATGGTGACTCTGCGCTTTTCCCAACGGTCTATGCATACCGACCAGACGGCCGTGCACTTCGCTTCGTTCTTGCGGGTGGTCAGTTCATGCCCGAAGCTGATGTGTCTGATCGCCTCGCGCGATTGTTGGACTCGCTTGGCACACCTATTGGGTGGCAATTTGCCATCGCCGAGTCCCAAGAAACTGAGACGTATGACAATGGTGGACGGTTGTTGTCGATCAGCACGCGCACTGGAGTAACTCAAACACTCCAGTACGACTCGAATGGCCGCATAAGCTCGGTCACGGACAGCTTCGGACACAGCTTAGGGTTTACCTACAACGCAAACGGCCGACTCGCAACCTTGGTCGATCCAAGCGGGCAAGCACTCACGTACACGTACAACACAACAGGAAATGTCGCGTCGGTCACCTATGCGGACGCAACCACCCGGACCTACGCGTACAACGAACCAGCGAACACGAGCAACTACAATCTTCCCTATGCCCTGACAGGCATCATTGACGAGGCACAAAGCCGCTTCTCGATATACAGGTACGATGGCCAGCGACGTGTTCTCTCGACCGAGCACGCAGGCGGTGCGAACAAGTATGTGCTCACGTATCCGGGCACGCTGGTGATCAACCAAATCACGATCACCGATCCACTGCTCCAGCAGCGCACCAAAACGTTCTCGACTATTCACGGCGTTGCCAAAGAGACCTCGAATAGTCAGCCATGCACGACAGGGTGCAGCGGTGGGTCGGCCGCCACGACATATGACGTCAACGGCAACATCGCTTCGAAGACGGACTTCAAAGGGAATAGGACTTGCCGCGCCTATGATCTCACTCGGAATCTGGAAAACGTGCGTCTCGAAGGCGTTGCAGCCGGCGGTTCCTGCCCTTCGAATCTGATCAGTTACACACCTACAATCGGGACGAGAGAGCGCAAGATCACAACTCAGTGGCACCCGACCTATCGCCTGCCAACTCAAATCGAGGAGCCTGGCCGCCGTACGACGTATACACACGATGCGAACGGCAACGTGCTCACGAAAACAATCCTCGACACGAGCACAAACGAGTCGCGCACATGGACGTACACGTACAACAGCTTCGGCCAGGTGTTGACGGCGGATGGTCCGCGCACGGATGTGTCCGATGTCACCACGTACGCGTACTACAACTGCAACACGGGCTATCAATGCGGTCAGGTGCAGGCGATCACCAATGCACTCGGTCATGTTACGACATACAACTCATACAACGCACACGGTCAGCCACTGACGATCACGGATCCGAACGGCGTGGTCACGACGCTGACGTACGATCTTCGTCAGCGATTGAAGACGCGCACGATCGGCACTGAACTCACGAGCTTCGACTACTGGCCAACAGGCCTGCTCCAGAAAGCAACACTGCCGGACGGCTCGTATCTCGAGTACACGTACGATGCGGCGCATCGGTTGACAGACATCAACGACTCCGAAGGCAATCGCATCCATTACACGCTCGATGCGATGGGCAATCGAACTGCGGAAGAGATATTCGATCCCTCGAATGCGCTCACGCAGACGAGTACGCGGGTGTTCAACACCCTTAATCAGCTCCACAAGGAGATCGGTGCAGCAGGTACTGCGTCTGTGACGACGACCTTCGGATACGACAACAACGGCAATCAGACCGATATCGATGCGCCGCTCGGTCGCAATACGGATCAAGCGTACGACGAGCTCAATCGACTCACGAGTGTCACTGATCCACTGAACGGAGTGACTCAGTACGGCCACAACGCAATCGATCAGTTGATCTCGGTGACTGATCCGAGGAACAAGGTCACGAGCTATCAATACAACGCGCTCGGCGACTTGATGCAGCAAGTCAGCCCGTATACAGGCACAACCGACTTCACCTATGACTCCGCAGGCAATCTCAAGACGAGAACCGATGCGAGAGGAAAGACAGGCACGTACGACTACGATGGGCTGAACCGGATCACGAGCCTGACCTATCCGGATCAGACGATCAGTTATGTTTACGACACCGGGACGAATCAGAAAGGTCGGCTAACCCAGGTCACAGACAACTCAGGTTCAACGTCATGGACTTATGATCCGCAAGGTCGCGTGCTCTCGCGTCAGCAGACGATGGGAAGCATCATGAAGACGCTCGGCTACAGCTACGACAGTGCGGGACGTCTGCACACGCTCAGCCTGCCCTCCGGCAACACCATCACCTACGGATATACGGAGGGCAAGCTCACGAGCCTCACGTTGAACGGATCGACGACGATCCTTTCAAACGTGCTCTATGAACCGTTCGGCCCAACAAGAGGTTGGACCTGGGGCAACAACACGCTTGCGGTTCGTGAGTACGATCTCGACGGCAAGATCACTGATCTGGACAGCGCGGGGCTCAAGACCTACGCCTACGACGATGCGTTCCGGATCACTAGCATCACCGACGCAGGCGATCCCAGCCTGTCACAAACCTATGGTTACGATCTACTCGACCGACTTACGAGTGCAACGAGCACGTCACTCGATCAAAGCTGGACGTACGATGCCAATGGAAATCGCCTAACTCAAGGCGGAAGCGCCCCGTCTACCTATACCATCTCGAGCACCAGCAACCGCCTCAGCTCAGTCAGCGACTCATTGTCGAGAACGTACGATTATGACGCCGCCGGCAACACAACGAGCGACGGCACCGCAACATATGCGTACGACGATGCGAGAAGGATGGTGACGGCGATAAAAGTCCGGCGTGACCGCGACGTACTCGCTCAATGCACTCGGCCAGCGAGTGAAGAAAACGGTCGCAGGCGCGAGTACGTACTTTGTCTACGATGAGGCAGGTCATCTCACAGGCGAGTACGACGGACTTGGAAACCTGGTGCATGAGACCGTCTGGTTCAGTGACGTTCCGGTTGCAGTACTGAAGCCGAATGCGAGCGGCGTGAATGTGTTCTACATTCACAGCGATCATTTGAACACGCCACGGCGAATCAGCAGGCCGAGCGACGATGTCATCATGTGGCGGTGGGATTCGGATCCGTTTGGAAGGTCGGCGGCGAATGAGGATCCGGATGGAGATTCAAACTCGTTCGCGTACAACCCGAGATTTCCAGGGCAGTACTACGATGCGGAAAGCGGACTGCATTACAACTACTTCAGGGACTATGATTCGACCGTGGGCAGGTTTGTGCAGAGTGACCCGCTAGGATTGACCGGTGGACTGAATACTTATGCATACGTGCGCTCCAACCCTCTGGAATTCAGGGATCCCTATGGGCTTCAGGAGGAGGTTCCAGAGGACGAGACCGGCGTAGGCACCGAAGCTCAAAAGGCATGCGACAACGCAGCGGACGAAGCGAAGTACCTGAGGGAAGCAGACGCGGCACGGAGGGAAGGTGACTGGGATACATACTATGACAAGTTGAACGATGCGTTTAAGGCACAACAGCGTTACTGGGACTACTACGGGATAAAGCTGCCTAACGACGCATTCGTTCCTCGTGGACCAACGCCACCCCCGACACCGGAGAATGCTCCTGGGCCCACTCCTTCGTTCGAGCAGCCGGAACCCACAGTTCCAACACAACCGCCTAAGCTCAATCTATGACAATAACCAGATCCAGTTCCACGGCAAGGCCGGGCCACTTATTGGCAGCCGTCGCGGAAGCTCAATAGAAGCATCACGCATGCTGCAAAAAAACATCGTCCAAGTTGCGATCGCTCTTGCTCTGCTGCTCCTGACATCAATCGTGCTGCAGCGCGCCTTATTTCCGACGTCGGGTGAGGAACGCAGCGAAGTTGCGAGCGTCGCCTTGTCCCCTAATGAGGAAGACTCGAACGCGCCGCAGAAGAACCCATTCTCAATCAGTGCAGATGGTCCGCACGCTGCGCGCGATAGATCGCCTAACGACGGGACGCAAGCGCCCAATGATCTTCGCATCCAGAGCGGGCAAGCACTCGCGACGAACGGCGAAGGTGTGCACGTTGCGAATGAAAAAGATGACCGCGAAGGCGACACACGAGGCCTGTCATATGACGAGGTCGGCCGGCACTTCCCGGTCTCGCAGTCAGTACAATCGACGTGTGAAACATATTCGGACCGATGCAAGCATCAGTACGAGTTGTTGTCAGCGATGAAGGACCAGCCGAGAGATCTCGCGTGGGCTCCTAAACTTGAGTCGAGATTACGTGAGGCACTTGAGGGCGATGAAGGAGCATATCGAGTCCGAACGATCGAATGTCGGCTATCACTTTGCGCGGTAGAAGTAGAGTCGACTATGGGAAGACACGCCGGACTTGACTACAGCTCCGAGTTGACCAATCAAGTTCGAGAACGTGGACCTGGCACATTCGGGTACGAGAAGCACCCGAACGATTCGAGAGTGACGGTAACGTTTCGGATCTTCGAGCGAAGCTCAAAACCCTCGCCGTAAGTAGGCGACCGATCATGAACTGACGTGATTGGTGCCGGACATGCAAAACGGGCATTTAACGTTTTGCTAGTTATGCATGTCCGGCACTGAGGCGACCAGGTGGGCTCTGCGCCATCCATGGCGCAGCTCCACAAATAACTGGCCGATCTCAGGCTTATCGCCCGTTCCCTGAGATGTACTTCGGGGGAACCACTCCCAAAGCTTCGGATCCATCCGAATACGGCCACCGCCGGTGTTCTCCAACGCATGCACTATCCGTGTGCCTCCCTCTGCTCACCGGAGTGGAAGGGGTACTCCGGCCCGGCGGAGTGGAGCATCCAGTGTTCGCGAGCGAGAAGTCTTGAACGTGCTTTGAATCAGCGTTGAACGATTTCTGCGGACGTCATGAGCAGTTGCTGAAGATGTCGCAACCGTCCGTGCACTCAGGATATTCATCGCTATGCCTTCAGCCGATAACCTGTCTTGAATACCCACCATACGATCGCAAGGCAGATCATCGTGAAGAGCAATGTCATGCCGAGGCTCACGCCCACGGCCACGTCGGAGATGCCATAGAAGCTCCAGCGAAAACCGCTGATCAGATAGACCACCGGATTGAAGAGCGCGACCTTTTGCCAGAACGGCGGAAGCATGCTGATCGAATAGAAGCTGCCGCCCAGGAACGCTAGGGGCGTCACGATCATGATCGGCACGATCTGGAGCTTCTCCCAGCCCGTCGCCCAGATGCCGATGATGAACCCAAAGAGGCTGAAGGTGATCGAGGTCAGGATCAGGAAGGCGACCATCCAGACCGGATGGATGATTTCGAAAGGCACGAACAACCGCGCGGTCGCGAGGATGATGAGGCCGAGCAAGATCGATTTGGTGGCCGCTGCACCGACATAGCCCATGACGATCTCGAACGACGAGATCGGCGCTGACAGCACTTCGTAGATCGTTCCTGAGTACCGCGGCATATAGATGCCGAAGGAGCCGTTCGAGATGCTCTCCGTCAGAATCGAAAGCATGATCAGGCCTGGCACGATGAACGCGCCGTAACTCACGCCATCGATCTCAGCCATGCGAGATCCGATCGCGGCGCCGAACACAACGAAATAAAGAGAAGTCGAGATCACCGGCGACAACACACTTTGCACGAGCGTGCGAAACCAACGCGCCATCTCGAAGCGATAGATCGACTGCACGCCGTATGCGTTCATGGCCGAGCTCCTGCCGCGGCGCGCCGATGGTTCGGCGCATCTCGCTTCACGAGGCTCACGAAAATCTCCTCCAGCGAGCTCTCGCTCGTCTTTAGGTCCTTGAAGTCGATTCCAAGCTCGTTCAGTTGACGCAACAGACTCGCGATGCCGGTCGCCTCATGTTGGGAATCGAACGTGTAGACGAGCTCCGAGCCGTCGGCCGAAAGCTCGAGACTGCGATGGGCGAGCTGTTGCGGAATCTGAGTGAGCGGCTGCTGGAGATGCAATGTGAGCTGCTTACGGCCGAGCTTGTGCATCAAGGTCTTCTTGTCCTCAACGAGGATGATCTCTCCTTTGTTGATGACACCGATCCGATCGGCCATCTCCTCTGCCTCTTCGATGTAGTGCGTCGTGAGAATGATCGTGACCCCGCTGGCGCGAAGCCCGCGAACCATTTCCCACATGTCGCGACGCAACTCGACATCGACGCCCGCCGTCGGTTCATCGAGAAATAAGATCTGCGGCTCATGTGCGAGTGCCTTCGCGATCATCACCCGTCGCTTCATGCCGCCCGAGAGCGACAGAATGCTGCTGTCTTTCTTCTCCCAGAGCGAGAGGTCGCGCAGCACTTTCTCCAGATGAGCATCGTTCGGCGGCTTACCGAACAACCCGCGGCTGAACTTCACGGTGGCCCACACGCTCTCGAATGCGTCGCTCGCGATCTCCTGAGGCACGAGGCCGATCTTCGATCGTGCTGCCCGGTACTCCTTGAGGATGTCATGGCCATCCGCGAGTACCGTGCCCGAAGTGGGATTCACGATGCCGCAGATGATGCTGATCAGCGTGGTCTTACCCGCGCCATTGGGACCGAGCAGAGCAAAGATTTCGCCACGACGGATTTGCAGATTCACGCTCTTGAGCGCCTGAAAGCCTGAGCTGTAGGTCTTGGTCAGACCACTGACAGAAATGACGTGTTGCACGAGCCGCACCATGATTCGAGCGCCTAAGAGCGAGGGCATTATAAGGATGCGCTTTCTCGCCGATGCACCGTGTCTAAACAAGCCCATCTCGGGCAATACAGTCTTTCTGTGGCGTCGGTTGACTCGAAGGGCTGGTGCATCGATTGCGATGGAGTAATATCTACTCGCGGGCCGCCGCAAACCTTCATCAGCGAATAACAGGGGTTTGCTTTATGGATTGCGTCGCGGTCGCACAAACCTGTTGACATATTCACGCAGGACGAGGGTGTCCATGAGCGTCGCTGTCGACGAACAAGCCTTCTTGCTGGGCGACTGGAAAGTCGAGCCCTCGCTCAACCGCATTGCGCGCGGCGAGGAGGTCGTAAAGATCGATCCTCGGAACATGCAGGTGCTTCAGTTACTGGCCTCCAAGCCCGGCCACGTCTTTTCGCAGGCGGAGATCGAGGAGGCGGTTTGGGCTGATGTGGTCGTCACTCCCAACTCCGTCTACCAAGCCGTTGCTCAGTTGCGACGCGCGCTGGGAGAACGCAAGGACAAACCTAGATACATCGAAACAATCTCCCGGAGAGGATACCGCGTAGCTGTGAAGGTCCACGCGTACGACGCTAGCTCGTCCGTCTTAGATCATGAAGCGGCCGCAGACACAAGCGCGCAGGAGCTACGCCTCTCACCTAAGAAGCAGCCCCATGTCGTTGGGCCATCTGTCTTAATCCTCGTCATGATCGTCGGCTTCGCTGCCTTCTATGAGCTGCGAGAGAATGATGTTGTAGACCTGTCTTCCCATGAATTGAGAGTTCAGGAACCAACTCAAGCAGAAGACATCAAACGGAAGCACCTGAGCGCCCGCCAACTCTATGATCTTGGAATCATCGCGCTCACGCATGGGGACGCAGTTGCAGCTCGTAGTCGCTTCCAAGAAGCTGTTGAAATGCAGCGCGAACTGGTCGGCATCAAAGACCCGTACCTCGGAGTGCTGCTCTCAGGATTGGCAAAAGCCAACGTTTGGGACTCAGACTATGAAGCAGCGGAGGAGGCCGCTCGCGCCGCCTTGGTCGCATTCGAAAACGGGCCAGAGTTCCATGCAGATCGGATCGAAGCAGTGCACCTTCTGGGGTATGCGTTGCGGGAACGGGGGAGATATGAGGAAGCAGAGTTCTACACTTTAGATGCTCTCAGCCTATCTAAGCGGGTGTTCGGCGAAACTTCGGAGCAAACCGCTGAGATGATGAAGGAGTTGGCGTTCCTTCGTCACAGTCAAAACCGAATAGCCGAAGCGGAAGAGCTGGCGAGAAAGTCAAGAAGCTTACTGCGCCAGACCACCTCGGATGTGTTCACCCTGAGTCATGCGAATCAGGCGCTAGTGTGGATCCTCCTTGATAAGCATCAGTATCAGGAAGCGAAGCACGAGGCTGAGCAAGATCTTCTCGCACTCCGTGCCGCATGGAATGACGATCACCCATACGTAGTGGCAGTAAGGGACTTGCTCGGCAAGAGTCTAATCGGACTGGGTGAGTACTCGGCTGCAGAAGATGTGTTCCGCAGGAATATCGATCTCTGGAGTCAGAACGAAAGATTCAGCATGCGGGTGGCAGCAAGCACCAGTGGGCTTGCAGAATCTTTACTAGCGCAAGGCAAGGTGATGGAAGCGGAAGAGTACTTACTGAGCGTGTCCACTGTGATCGAACGCAATAGAAATCGCGGCCGTCACGAGGACTCGGTCTTTCGTGAGCACAAGGCCAGGATGCAGAAGCTTCATCTCGCAAAGGCAGAAAGACTTCAGGGTTCGGCACAGTTGTTGGAGCTGACCACCCGTAGACACACATCACATAGCGGCGCGGTCGCCAATGCAGCTGAGGATCGAATTAGCGACGCCAACGAGTGAATGGTTAGTTGGCGGGTCGTGGTGGAACCGCTATCCTTGTAGCGCTGCTCGACCCAAACTCATGCTCTCCTTCTCCTCCCTCGCGCTTCGCCGCGGTACGCGGCTGCTCATTTCTGATGCGTCCTTCACGATCTATCGCGGTGAGAAGGTCGGAATTGTTGGTGCGAATGGCACAGGAAAGTCGACGCTACTCGCGCTGGTGCGTGGGGAGATTCAGCCGGATGCGGGTTCGTTCGACATGCCTTCGCAGCTCGTCAGGGCGCATGTCGCGCAGGAGTTGCATGCGACCGAGCGGGCCGCGATCGAGTTCGTCATGGATGGCGATGGCGAGCTGCGATCGACAGAACGTGCGATCGCTCAAGCGGAAGAACGCGAGCAAGGCGCAAAGCTTGGCGAGCTGCATGCGAAATACGCAGCCATCGGTGGGTACGATGCGCAGAGTCGTGCTGGCCGCTTGATGCATGGCCTCGGCTTTTCAGCCGAGGATGAAACGAGACCAGTCAGTGCGTTTTCCGGCGGATGGCGCGTGCGGCTCAATGTCGCGCAGGCGCTCATGTGCCGTTCTGATCTGCTGCTGCTCGACGAGCCGACGAACCACCTCGATCTCGACGCGGTGATTTGGCTCGAAGGATGGCTGCGCAATTACACCGGCACATTGCTGATGATCGCGCACGATCGCGAGTTCCTTGATCGCACGGTGGATCGCATCGTGCATCTAGAGCATGGCAAAGCTCAGATCTACTCCGGAAACTACTCCGCATTCGAAGAGCAGCGCGCGGCGCAGCTCGCGCAGCAGCAGGCGATGTACGAGCGCCAGCAGCGCGAGATCAAACACATGATGAGCTTCGTCGAGCGTTTTCGCGCCAAGGCGAGCAAGGCGCGTCAGGCGCAGAGCCGCATGAAGGCGCTCGAGCGCATGCAACGCATCGCGCCGGCTCATGTGGATTCGCAGTTCGAGTTCACGTTCTTGGCGCCGCAGAAGTTGCCGCGGCCACTGCTCACGATCGAAAAGCAATCTGTGGGCTACGGCGAGCGCGTCGTGTTGAGCGGCATCAACATGACGATCCAGCCGGGCGATCGCGTCGCGCTGCTCGGTCGCAATGGCGCGGGAAAGTCCACACTGATGAAGCTGCTCGCGGGCGCGCTCGAAGCGCGCGAAGGCAAGCGCACTGAAGCACGTGATCTCAAGATCGGTTATTTCGCGCAACATCAACTCGAGCAATTGCGAACCGATGACTCGCCGCTCGGACATCTGAAGCGACTCGGCGGCGAAGCGGCTGCGCGGGCGACGGAACAGGAGCTTCGAACATTCTTGGGAGGATTCGGCTTCAGCGGCGATCGTGTGTTCGAGCCCGTGGGCCCGTTCTCCGGCGGTGAGAAGGCGCGACTCGTGCTCGCGCTCGTGAGCTATCTGCGACCCAACTTGCTGTTGCTCGATGAGCCGACGAACCATCTCGATCTCGAGATGCGTCAAGCACTCGCGGTCGCGCTGCAGGAGTTCGAAGCGGCCGTCGTGCTCGTATCGCACGATCGCCACTTGCTACGTGCGTTTGCGGACGAGCTGATTCTGGTCGATCAAGGCCGCGCGCAGCCATTCGATGGCGATCTGGATGACTATGCCCGTTGGTTCACGACACGCGAAGCGGCCGAGGAAGAGGCGATCAGCGCCGCACCCGCACCAACGAGCGCGGAACAACGCAAGCAGAAGAAGCGCGAGGATGCTGAACGCCGTGCGCGCTTGAGTCCGCTCAAGAACGAGATCGCCAAACTCGAACGAGAGATAGTGCGCCTGCAGGGGGAGCTCGCGCGCATCGAGGCCGCGCTTGCAGCGCCGGATATTTACGAAGCGTCGGCGAAAGCGCGCTTGCATGAGCTGCTGCAGAGCCAGACGAGATTCAAGCGGGAGCTGGCGTCGTTCGAGGAAGCTTGGCTCGAAGCAAGCGAGAAGCTCGAGCAGGCTGGGCAAGAGCAGGCCTGACATTCGGTCGGCTTACGGCCCTGCGACGGAGTGCGTCCTTCTTCTTGGATGGGTCCTCGCCTTCGCGAGGATGACGTGATCAGGGGCTAATGAGCGCGCGGCGTTATGACCTGCCTCACGTCTCCGTTAGACCTTCGCTCCGATGTAGCGGTCTCGTGCGGCATCGAACCGCGCCACCTGCATAGACGTAACCTCTTGACACTCGTCTTCTTCGACCTTGGCGGGCGTGCGCGCTTTGCGAGAGGCCCTTCTTCCTTTCACTTCTTGGATGACTGCGCATCCACGAGCGCATCCGCGGCCCCAACCAGATGCAGGTGCGGGCCTTCCTTGCCGAAGACTTGCGCGGATGAGAACGCACCATCGATCAGCATCACGAGCTGTTCCGTAAGCATTTGCGGATCGCGCACGTCCAGCGCATCGACGAGCGCACGCACGCGACGACGCAGCTCTTCCATCATCTCCTTCGCAACCGCTCTCGCGGGATGGAGCGGATCGGCGAACTCCGCGGTGACGTTCATGAAAGGACAGCCGCGATACTTCGGGCCGGTTACAAACTTCACGATGCCTGCGAGTTGCGCACGCAATCGTTCGCGCGGCTCGCTGCCGCTGCGCGCCGCTGTGTAATCCCAACCTGCCCAACGATCCTCTGCTTCCTTCTGCAAGACAGCCACGATGAGGGCGTCTTTCGAGGGAAACCATCGATAGAGACTCGTCTTCGCAACCGCTGATTCCGCAACAACCGTATCGACCCCAACAGCCTGAATGCCGTAGCGATAAAACAGATCGCGAGCCGTGTTGAGAATGCGATCGCGCACGCTTTCCGTAGGGGTAGTCGTAGGCGGGGTGTTGGCCGCCTGCGGAGCATTGGGCGCTTGATTGGATCGTGTCTTAGCGGCTTTCGACATTTCTCACCTTCGTAGCTTGACAGCGCTACAGACCTGTACGTAGCATCGCGAACAGACAGGTCTGTATCGTCACTCTAGCTGCTCGCGCCTGGCCAGTGCAAGCAGGCTTTCCCCGCAACGATACGGACCTGTCGACGGGGTTGCGCCGATGCGTAAGCCCTTGTTCCACATCGTGATTGGGAGACTGCGATGAATACCGCCCTTATCTCGCTGACCGTTCTGGCCACCGTTTCCAACGCCCTTCCGAGCACCGCAACTGCGGCCGATTGTCGCCCGCAAGCGGTGACCAAAGACACGACCTTCCCGATGCGCTCTCAGCTTCGAGGGCAGGAAGGAACGGTGTTCTTGGATGTGACCGTTGATGGTCAGGGCCACCCCGCTCAGGTCCACATCGTCGATTCCAGTGGCTATCGTCTACTCGATAAAGCCGCTGAGCAGAGCGTACTCGAAGGGTGGGAATTCGATGTATCTGCGTGCGAGCGCAAGGATCTACCGGTCACGCATCGCATCGCGGTCGAGTATCGAAACGACGAGTACCGGTGAAAATCGCCGTTGGCGATTCCATCGGGGCCAACTGGCCACTGGCATATGGCCAGAAGCCGAAGGCCATGGAGTCGATAGCGCAAGTGCACGGAACGTTCCGCATCGCTCGAACGCGCAGGGTCTGCTCGGGATCCTGCTCTGGCCAGCTTGCCAGTGGCCGGTGGCCAGCGGACCGCGCAGCCTGAGTTGCGCCTCAGCTCAACTCATCCCAGAACGCTTCCATCCGCTTGCGCATGGAAGCATCTGGGAGAGAGCCGCGCGCAGCGCTCTGGTTGTCCTTGAGATGCGAAAGTTTGGTCGTTCCTGGGATCGCGCAGGTGATCGCTGGATGCGAGACGACGTACTTGAGGAAGAACTGCGCCCAGCTCGTCGCGCCGAACTCGCCCGCCCAGTCCGGCACCGATCTCCCACTCACGCGAGCGAACAAGTTCGAGCCCCGTCGCCCGCCGAAAGGTAAATTGACGAGCACCGCCGCGCCTCGCTCTTGAGCGAGCGGCAACAATCTCGCCGCAGCCTCACGATCGTCGATCGAGTAATTGAGCTGCACGAAATCCATCTTGTAGTTTCGAAGCGCATCGGCCATCGCGCCGTGCTGCTCGTCGCTGGACGTGGTCGCACCGAGATACTTGATGCCCTTCTTGTCCTTGAGCTCTTGAAGAATGGGCATCATCGTGTTCAGGCCGTTCAAGCTGTGCACTTGCACGAGCTCGATTCGATCGGTACGCAAACGGCGGAAAGACTCGTCGAGCATCGCACGGCCTGCCGCCGCATCATCGTTTGGCGCCGTGACTTTCGTGGCCAGGAAATACCGGTCGCGATTGCCTAGCTGTGCGAGCAATTCGCCAATGACTTCTTCGGAGCGTCCGTAAGCCGGCGCCGTGTCGATCAAAGTGCCACCCAGCTTCCACATGTTCTCGAGAACTTCCCGACGCGCAGCAAGATCTTCGGCGGCGGTCACGCTGTAGTTGTTCGTGCCCAGGCCAACGACAGGCAGCTGCTCGCCCGAGGACGGAATCGAACGCGTGATCTGCGCGGGGCTGCTGGATTGCGCTGCAAAGGCAGAGGGTCCAAGAATCGAACCCAACCCCACGAGCGCACTGGTCTTGAGCACGTCGCGACGTGTCAGTCGATCTCGTAGTGAACGCACGTGAACCTCCTCCGATCGCAAATTTCGCACGTAGCAGCCGGGACCTGAGTAACATACGCCTCGGCTCGGACAACAGAGGGAGTACGTCAATGATTGTGAAGAAATTCATCCTCGCCGCCGCTCTTGCTTTTGCAACGGCGACTGCAATGGCTGCGCATTGCCCCATGGACATGAAGCAGATCGACCAAGCACTCTCGCAGAACCCGAAGCTGAGTGCCGAACAGATTGCCGAGGTGAAGAAACTGCGCACTGAAGGCGAAGCGCTCCACAAAGCAGGTAAGCATCAGGAGTCCGTCGAAACGCTAGGAAAGGCGAAGGCGATTCTCGGAATCTGACGTCGCACATCGAAGAGCGACGGAGTGACGGAGTGCCGGAGTGACGAGGTGATCCAGTGACGAAGTCATAACCTGCCAGCAAAGTTGAACTGTGCTGCAAACTGTACGGAAATGTGCGGCAATCCTGTGAACCGATCCTGGCTCGCATTTCTGATCTGACTTCGTCACTCTGTCACCTCGTCACTTCGTCACTCCTTTTCTATAACTGATGCTCTCAAAAGATCTGAGTTCCTCTAATCCGTCCCGTCATCTCAGCCTCCAAGGCGGCTGCAACTTCCGAGATATCGGCGGCTACCGAACACAGGATGGCCGCACCATCAAATGGGGCCAGGTCTTCAGAGCCGGTGTCCTGAGCTATGTCACGGACGAGGATCATCGCTTTCTGAATCCTCTAGGCATTCGCGCCATCTGCGACCTTCGGCGTGCGGATGAACGCGCGAAAGAACCGACGCGCTGGCCCGACGCAAACACGCGCGCCCTGTTTTTCGAAGACGAACAAAACGCACCCACGCTCAGAAGCTACGCGGCCCAGCGCCCTGCAACCGCCGAGGGCAATGTTCGACGCGATGCTCGCGCTGTATCGCGGGTTACCGTTGCGGATGAGCGCGCGGATACGCGGTCTGCTGAGTTGTATCGCTGAAGGTCATGTTCCGATCGTCGTGCACTGCGCAGCCGGCAAAGACCGCACCGGATTTGCAATCGCCGTGCTTCTCGCCGTGCTCGGTGTGCCGCGAGCGGCGGTCATCGAGGACTATCTGCTCACGAATGAGGTGGGCGATTTCGAAGCCTTCATCCGTTCCCGAGAGCGCACCGAGCTCGGGCTTGCGGATGCGAATCATCCCTTGCTCGCGATGCCGGAGGATTTACGCCGCGTGTTGCTGAGCGCCCATCCGCAGTTCCTCACGGCTGCATTCGACCATATCGATCGGGAGCTGGGCGGATTCGAGCATTATGTAGAAGAGATGATCGGCGTCGACCGTCCCATGCGCGAAGCTGTCCGATCTGTCTTGCTCGAAGTCAGGTAATCCAACCGAGTGCGTGAGCGGGCGCACGGGCGATCAAGCACCTGGGCGCGTCTTTTCGGGTGTCGCGCGAGCCCCGGCCAGGCCACCTGACGCTGCCCTTGCCTGAAAGCTGTCGCACCGCCAGAATTTCGCAATCCACGCGGCATAAAGCCGCTTTAGCCACGGCTCGGCGTACAAGAATGACCTCAGCGGAGCCTGCTAGCCAGGAGCACTCATTGGTCTCGCGCGTCCTCGCGCACGGCTACGCTCGCCTGAAATTTCCCGAGCCGCTCGAGCAAGAGTTCAGGGCCGACCACTCGCTGAACAGCCGACGGTGGATTCGGTTGAGTCTGCTCGTGGCTCTCATTACTACCACGGGTTTCGCAATCATCGATCACGCGGTGGTGCAAGCTCAGAGCGCGGTCCCAGACTTCGTGCGCTTCGGCTTGCAGATGCCGGTGCTGATCATCTGCCTGCTCGCAACCAATTCGAAGTTCTACTCACGTATTTATCTGCCCGCGATTCAGCTGTGCGCACCGATGTTCGGACTCGGAACGGTTGTGATGACGAGCTATGCGCTGCCCGAGCACACGGCTCTCATCGGATGCCGGGTTCTGCTCGTCGCGTTCTTCATCTACTTCATGCTGGGGCTACGAACGGTTCAAGCGCTCGTGAGCAACTTCATCGTTGCCGCTTCGCTGATCTTCGCCGGCGCGAGCGGCGCGATCAGCACCGAGGTCGCAACCTACCTCACGTTCGCGCTCTTCTGCGCGAACATCATCGGCTCCGCGGGAGCCTACGCACTCGAGCACGCCAATCGAACATCGTTTCTCGAGCGCAAGCTTCTCGTCGAAATCGCGGCGCTCGATGGCTTGACCAGACTCCTGAATCGGCAAACATTCGAATCTCGCGTACGAGATGCGTGGCAGCGTGCGGTGGAAGAACATCGACCGATTACCGTGATCATGGTCGATGTCGATCACTTCAAACGCTACAACGATCACTATGGTCATCAAGCCGGCGATGAGTGCCTACGGCGAGTAGCCACTGCGGTGCGCGGTGCCGTCGAAGGACGCCCGGGAGATTTCGTTGCTCGATATGGCGGCGAGGAGATCATCGCCGTGCTCGTCGATCGAAGCTCAAAGGAGGCGCAAGAGATCGCGGCTCGTATCGTGCGCGATGTCCATGGCCTTCAGATCCCCCACGCCGCATCGCCCGAAGCACCATGGGTCAGCGTGAGCGTCGGCGCGACGACGCAACAACCGCGCGTCACACCGTCCTATGACTCCATCGTCCGTCTCGCCGACAACGCGCTGTACACAGCCAAACGTGAGGGACGTAACCGCAGCGTATTCGTCGAAACGAAGCGAGCGGCTTGAAGGCGTTCTGGGTTCTGGGTTCTGGGTTCTGGGTTCTGGCCAGAGTGATGCTGGCCCTTGGTCCGGCTTCGCCCTCAGCCTCAAGTCTCCAGCGTCTCTCAGGGGATCACAGGTGGCCGATACTCCAGCGTCAACCCGAACAGCCACAGTAAGAACAGCACGAGCGGCACGTGCACGATGAATTGCACGATCGTAAAGCCGATCACATCGCGAGCGCGCAATCCCAGAATTCCGAGGAGAGGCAACATCCAGAATGGATTGATGAGATTGGGCAGCGCCTCGGCAGCGTTGTACACCTGCACGGCCCAACCTAAGTGGACCTGCAGTTCATTCGCCGCCTGCATCACATACGGCGCCTCGATGATCCATTTCCCGCCGCCCGAGGGCACGAAGAATCCGAGCACCGCCGAGTAAATTCCCATCACGACTGGAAAACTCTCACGTGATGCCGCTTCCGCGAAGAACGTCGAGAGATGATGCGCGATGCTCTGCCCATCGCTCCCAGGTGCTGCAGTGATGAGCGATGCGATCCCTCCATACAAGGGAAATTGAATGAGGACTCCCGTTGCACTCGGGACGCCGCGAGAGACGGCATCCAAGAATGTGCGTGGACGCCAGCAGAGCAGCAACCCGAGCATCAAGAAGAGGAAGTTGTAGGTATTCAGGTTGGAGATCGCGGTGGCCGGCCCACGTTCGACGAACTCCTGCACCAACCACACGCCACCGAGCGCAGCAATCGTCACGTTCAGGACAGGGGAGTGCTCGAACCACTCGCCCGGGCGCGTCGGTTGCGCCGCGATCGCAGGTTGCGCGTGCTCTGGAATGTTCAACGCGCGCACGGTGCGTGCTTGATTCGGGCCTGGCACCGTCAACCACACGATCCAGAGCGTCACGACGATCAAGACTGTGGTGAGCGCGATCGATTGCCACAGGAAGATCGTCTCAGTGAAGGGGATGACACCCGTCACTTCGATGAGACCTGGCGGCATGCTCGCCGGATTGGCTTGCAGTTGCGCAGCCGATGACGAAAGCCCCATCGCCCATACGGATCCCAGCCCCAGATAGGCAGCAGCGGCGGCGGCGCGATAATCCATCGTGAGATTCTCGCGGCGCGCTAACGCTCGCACATACAGGCTTCCCAGAATCAGGCTCAACCCCCAGTGAAGAAGCGACACCATCATCGAGAGCAAGGCGACGCTGCACACCGCGCCGCGAGCCGTTTTCGGCACCGCGGCAAGCTTGTCGATCGCTCGGGTGATCGGTGGCGAGCTGCCCACGACATAACCGCCTACGATGATGAAGCTCATCTGCATCGTGAACGGAATGAGGCTCCAGAAGCCATCGCCGAATGCCTTCGCGGCGACTAATGGGGATGCGCCGGCGAGCATCGCTATCGCAGCGACGATCACAACGGCGGTCGCGGCGAATACATAGGCATCCGGAATCCACCGCTCCGACCACGCGCAGCATCTCAGGGCGAGCGCTTCGAGCCTAGAAGATGCGGGAACCGAGGATTCCTTCATGAGTTCCGTCAGGGCAGCAAAGTGATTAGCCAACGATAAACGGAGACCGCTATGAAAGTAAGAGAAGCGATGACCCGCGAGGTCCGTCTCGCGAGGCCGGAGCAGAGCATCCAAGAAGCCGCAAGAGAAATGGCGGAGATGGACATCGGCGCACTGCCCGTCGAGGAGAACGACCGCCTCGTAGGCATGATTACGGACCGGGACATTACCGTGCGAGCCATCGCGCAGGGTAAAGGGCCGGACACGCGCGTTCGCGACGTGATGAGCACGGAAATCAAGTATTGCTTCGAGGATCAGTCCGTCGATGAGGTCACGCAGAACATGGGTGATCTGCGTGTGCGACGTTTGCCTGTCGTGAATCGAGACAAGCGCTTGGTCGGCATTCTCTCGCTCGGGGATCTGGCCCTCGAAGATACCTCTCAGGATGAAGCGGGTGAGGCGCTCAGCCAGATCTCACGCCCAGGCGGGAGCCACTCGCAGTCGAATCAGCGCCACTGATCTCAACGTGGGGCTCGACAATCGGCCCGCTCACGCACGAGCGGGTCGATTGCTATTCGCTTTCGACCATCCGCTTCGAACGACCGATCATCCACGCGATTCCCACACCGCCTGCAAAATAGTGCTCGCGCTTGAAGAGCGGACTGTCATCGAAGGCCGCCGAATGCAGTGCGTCGTACCGCAGGAACGCCCCGATCCAATAGTTCGGAAATCGCTTCGACAGCGAAGCGATCAGGTGGGCGCCTGAATAGCCACCATCAGCTTCGTACTCAGGCCGCGTTGCAGTCGCATACGCCTCGGGCACCGAATAGAAGTGATCGTGATACTTGCGGCCGGCAAACACGGGACCCGCACCCAAGCCCATGTCCCAGCCGCTTTCACGAAGGTTCTGAATATCCAAATTCAACCGCGGCGAGAACACCCACCCGATCGTCTGCGGCGAGCTTTCGATGGTGATCGGCACTCTCAGCGGCATGATCAGATCGATCTGAACGCGTTCGTCTCGCGAGCGCCAGACGTGAAGATCGAGTGAGGGTCCGATCTCAATCGTCGGATCCAGATCCGGCATACCAGCACGGGCATCGTTGTCGTCGCTTTCGACCGGGATCGTGGCATTCAGACTGATGCTGAGCTCGGCGTACTTGCGGTCGAAGAGCTCACCGCGCATACCTTCGCGATCGGCCTTCAGAAAATCTCCGCGATAGACGAAGTATGGCAACGGAATCGGATACGCGCGTGCCTCATCAGAGCCGCGATAGTCGGAGAACACGATCGCACCGATGCCTAGCCCTGCTTCCCAGAGCGGCTGTTCCTCGGCGTGCGCCACGCTGGTCAACGCGAGCAGCGCAATCGATGGGATCGTTGATAACGAATGTTTCATATAGATCGTGCGGCGCGACCTGCGCGCATTCGACGGTCTGACGTTCCGCGTACGTGCAACCTATCTTGCGGCCTCAAAGCAACCGTTCGATGTGCGAGCGCAGCTCTTCGGGTTTGGTCGTCGGCGCAAATCGACCTACGACTCGACCCTGGCGATCGATCAAGAACTTGGTGAAATTCCACTTGATACGCTCGCTGCCAAGCACACCAGGCGCTTCTTTCTTGAGCCATGCGTACAGCGGATGCGCCGCCTCGCCGTTCACATCGATCTTCGCGAACATCGGGAAAGTCACGCCATAGTTCACTTCACAGAACTGCGCGATATCCTCGCTCCCGCCCGGCTCCTGCCCGCCGAACTGGTTGCACGGAAAGCCCAGTATCGTGAGACCTCGGTCGCGATAATCGCGATAGAGCTCTTCGAGTCCTTTGTATTGAGGCGTGAAACCGCATTCGCTCGCGGTATTGACGATGAGGAGCACGCGACCCGCGTAGTCGTGCAACGTGGCCGGTGAACCGTTCAATTGCGGAGCTGTAAAATCGTAGAGCGCGCTCATGGTGACTTCTCCGTGGTTGGCTCTGGCACACCGCTCAGGGGGCGATCGACGATTTCGAAACTCGTAGCGAAATAGGGTGTCTCGCCGAAGCAATTCGTCGGGATCCCTCTGTGCTCGGTGTAGTGCACTCGAATCTGAAGACCGACAGCTTTCGACAGCTGTTCGGCAACCGCCGCGTCTCGGGTACTGAAGTGCCAAATCTGCGGGGCGACACCCCCCACGACATACTGCGCCAGCTCTCCTTCGTACGTCTTGCAGAGCCAACCCTTGTTCGAGAACTTCTGCAGCACGCCCGCGCGCTCGCCTTCCGAGTACGCCCAGGACAGGGTGAACCAGGTCCAGAGGAGCGGCGCTAAGATGATGATTGTCAGTACCGCCAGCGCAATGCGGCCGAATCTGCGTTGCTTACGACCTGCGTCTTCGACCATTGCTAGATCCTGATGCGTCGTTAGGGAACGACGTCGATGAAAGAATTGATCGAAAGCCGACCGGTCGTCGGATTCGCATCGGGGACAAAGTTCGACCCGATCACGCCCGAATGCAGAGAGTTCTTACGATAGATCAACATGCGGTTGAACACGCCGTCCTGTTTGCCAATCTGCTCATAGAGAGCGGTATCGCCATCGACATATCCTTCTTGCGGCGCATCTGGACCATTCTTTTCGATCTCTACGCAGTCGTAATAGGCCTTCTTGCGTGACTCATCGACATACTCATACCCCGTCTTGCGATGCCGGTAGAACGCGGTCCCGCCGTACTTGCCTTCAAATAGGTAGTGGATAGATGCGATGCCCGTACTCACGACGGAATCGAGATGTGGAATCCGCTGCAGATAGGTCAGCTTGTCCGGAGGCGTCGTGATCAGCGAGTAGTGGCACATCTGGAAGACGAATCGGTTGTTCTGCAGTTGGAAGTAATCGAGTATCAACCGTTTGAGCTTCGTCTCAAGAAGGTGTTGATACGCAAGTGGCGCAGGCGTCCTGACGCCCGGGAAGTAGGACGTTTGATCCACATAAGAGCTCTTTGCTGCGCGATGGATCAGCTTGTCCGGTTGCGCCACGAAGTTGTCAATCACGATCAGAGGTGCCCGCTCGGCGCCGATCGTGAGCTTCTGGATGCGAATCTCGGGATGCAGATTTAGGATCATAGTCTAGGCCGTTGGGTCGTCATCATGGCGATGGTGCGCATCTGTATTGCAACTTCACACACCTGCTCCCGTGTGCAGGAAACACGCTGACCGGCCATGAAGCGCCGCATAGCTTGCGCTACACTGCCGCACGACCAACCGATGACTAGGAGGCATGAAACCCATGAGCACGGCTTCGCGCAGAACCTTTTTGGCCGCCGGGGCGGCGACAGCGGCAGCTAGCGCTGTCGGAGCGACCGCAAGCACCAACGACTACCCGAAGCTCGTGCATCACGTGTTCTTCTGGCTCAAGAACCCGAAGTCGAAGGAAGACCTCGCGAAGCTCATTGCTGGCTTGCGCACTCTCGAGAAAATCGAAACCGTTCGCGGCATTCATATCGGCGTACCCGCGAGCACGGCACAACGTTCGGTCGTCGACTCGAGCTACAGCCTGTCCGAGCTGCTGTTCTTCGACGATGTCGCGGGTCAGAACGTTTATCAAGATCATCCCATCCACAAGCAGTTCGTCGCAGACTGCTCCCACCTATGGGACCGAGTCGTCGTGTACGACGCTGTCGCGGTCTAAGCGACGATGATTCACACCTGCACGTGCCGCGCGATTACATCGCGCCCGCCGCGGGCTTAGGTGTCTGCCAGATGTCATTGCTCGCCTTGCAGTACTGATTCACGAAGTCCTGGTGCGAGGGCATGCGCTCGACAGCTTGGGCGATCGAGCCCTTCATGCCTTGCAGAAATCGCGTGAGATCGTCGTCAGTCATCGCTCGCGGCAGGTGGTGGTAATGCCTTGGTTCGATCCCCTGGCCGAGCATGACCTGAGTCCACGAGTCGACGCGAAAGAGCTCGTTTGCGCCCTGCCAGGCATGCGCTCGGTCTCTGAACATATCGAGACGGCGTGCGAGCGAATCGGGCACCTTCATGTTGCGGCATTCGCGCCAGAACTCGGTGTCCTCGCGATCGGTCGCGTGGTAATGCAGGATGATGAAATCTCGAATTCGCTCCATCTCGAGGCGAGCTTCTTCGTTGTACTGATCGATGAACGACTGTGTGACGCCGCCGAATGGAAATAGATGAATGAGACGGGTGACGCCGGTGATGATCACGTGAATGCTCGTCGACTCGAGCGGCTCGACAAAGCCGCTCGCTAAGCCCAACGCAAGCACGTTTTTGTTCCAGACCTGACGCCTGCGACCGGGCTTGAACTTGATGACTCGCGGCTGAGTCATCGGCTTTCCTTCGACTTCGCGCAGGAGCTTGTCCATCGCATCTTGATCGGACATGTAGCGGCTGCAGTAGACCAACCCGTTGCCCATTCGATGTTGCAGCGGGATGCGCCAACGCCATCCCGCCTCATGTGCGATGGCCCGCGTGTATGGCACTGCAGCTCCAACCAACTCTGTCTGCAGCGGCACCGCGCTGTCGCAAATCAGCCATTGACTCCAATCTTCATATCCCGTGCGCAGCGTCTGCTCGATGAGCAGACCTCGAAAACCGGTGCAGTCGATAAAGAAATCTCCGTCGACCCGTTCGCCCGACTCCAATACGAGCGCTTCAATGAATCCGGACTCAGGATGCTGCTTGACTTCCTTGATCTTGCCTTCAATGCGCCTCGCGCCGAATCGCTCCGAAAATTTTCGAAGGAACTTCGTGTAAACGCCGGCATCGAGGTGATAGGCATAGTTGATGTTCGCTTGCGCCGAGGTCGCGAACTTGTGCTCGAGCGCCGCTTTGTACTCGAGACAGTAGTCGCCAATCTCGGATCTCATTCCCCTGCGCAGGCTGTCCAGCCAGAAGTGGTGGAACTCGCAGGCCCAGGTCGATTGTCCCGTCGTGCCGAAGGCATGGATGTAACGGTCCGATCCCGTGCGCCATCCCTCGAAAGAGATACCGAGCTTGAAGGTTGCTGCTGTCGCGCGCATAAACTGCTGCTCATCGATCTGCAGCAGACGATGGAAGGTGCGAATCGGCGGGATGGTGGATTCGCCGACACCGACCGTACCGATCTCCTCGGATTCGACGAGAACGATGTCGACGAGTCCGTGGAATTGATGTGACAGCGCGGCAGCCGCAATCCACCCTGCTGTGCCGCCGCCTGCAATCACTAGTCGTTTGACTTCGTTTGTCACAGCTACTCCAACAAGATCAGCGGTTCAATTTGTTGATCAGCATGGCTCGCATCTGGCGCGCGAGCGTTTCATCGATCGGTCCCAGCGGACCGCGAGCGTGCTCGGGAATGTGTGTAGCTGCGCGTTCGGCTGGCCCGAACACGTAATACTCGAACACTGCTTTCCAGGCCTGCTTTTCCCGCTCCGGTCGATCGCGAATCGTCCACATTGCGTGGTATAGCGCGTGCATCGGCGTCGGGATGAACTTCGGCATCGGGCTCCACCAGTAGTTCACGAGCGTGTTGAATGCGCTCAGTCCCTCGACGTGGTGCCACCACATGCTCGGCACGAACACCGCGTCACCGGGTTCCAACTCCGCAGTTTGGCCAGCGGCCAGTGCCTCTCGGAAGCGCGGGAATTTCTCGAAGTCGGGCTTCCTGAAATCCACTAGGCTGACTGCTTGACCTCCCGGTGTCGGGTCGAGAGGTCCGGGATATAGATTGGCGATCTGATCCGGCGGGAATAGCGTGAATCGCCGACGTCCGACGACGCAACATGCGATGTTGTTCGGAGCGTCGTAATGGCACGATGCAATCGTGCGGCTCCCGATCCAGATCGTGGGTGGTGCCTCTACGCCAAGCGCTTCCAAACCTAGATCGTTGTGTGCCCGGAATCCAGGTAGACATGAATCGATAAGTAGCGAGGCGACGTAGTGAGTGGGAGGTCGCTCATCACTCATGTGCTCTTCAATTTCACTCAGCACATCTTTCAGCGACGCGCGGCGGACGACACAATTCAGTCCGGTGAAATCCTCCGTGTGAAACGGCCGACCTTCGATCTCGGGACCGCCGTATGAGAACGTGACTGGCTGAGCGTTGTAGAACGAGAGCAAGTAGTCCATGGCAGCTCGCTCGGAGCTCAAGCCAGCGCGCACGATCGCCCAATCTCTCGCGATACCCTTGAGCATGACGGGCTGACCCAACGCGAGCAGGTCATCGAGAGGCAATGCGGCCGCGCCGCCTGTCTCGACTACACGAATTTTGCCGGCGACGTTGACCATGGCACCCGAATGCGCTGCGACCCGAAAAGTATAGGCGAATGCGCTCGCAACGATTTCGGGATTGGAGCGGTCGGCCTAGGTGAAATTCCGGGTAGAAGCGACACGATGGGCCCGCTGCAAGAGGCCTGATGTCATCCCGCAGCTGATGCCGCCGTTGCGTGCATGCGGCGCCGCTGTCGGAGCGCGATGAGTTTCGGAACGTTACCCATCGAAGACAGTACGAGGTACGCGGCCTGCAAAAAGCCCGAGCGATGAAGCTTCAACAAAGCATCGGCGTCCAATTTCGCGAGTTTCTCTTCATCGATGCCGTGCAGACCGGCTAGATTCACGCCTTCCTCCGCGTTGAGCTTCACCTCGACATTGAGCGGACGAATCAGTCCGGCTTCATTGAGCGCAGCGAACATTGCTTTGTTGATCTCGAGCCCATGATGGATGCCGCGCAAAATGGTCGCGATGCGCTCTAGATAAGGACTGTTGCCCCCCTGCGGCAGGAATAACGGCTCGCCTTCGGTTTGGCTGATTCGAGGATCGTCCAAATTCACGTGGATCACAGGCTCTCTGCGCCGCTCGCCTTCGATCTGCTGTTCCTGAAAGCCGATGAGAAAGGGACCCCGTGCGGCGAACCCGGGAATGTAGTTCGCGACCCAGCGATCGCCCTCGATGAACAAGTTCTCGTCCTTGTCGAACCCAAGTAGCGCGACGCATTCGTACTCGCCCGTTTCACGATTCTGACGGAAGAAGATCGGATATTCGCGCTGAACGTCGGCGAACTCCGTAGGCACCGTCGGCACCAGACCCGTGTTATCGCCATAGCGCGCGTTGTGATGCGTGATCACGCGCAGATCCTTATGCGCGATGTTGTTGAGCATTGCGTATCGAGTCATGGGATCACTAAGAGGCTTCGTCGAAGGGGTGCGAATTATCCCCAGTGAGGACGTACGAGTCACGCACGGATCTAGCATTTGTACCGGAAAGAAGAAGGCCGCTGCTTGCGC
>JAEZFW010000040.1 GCA_023417315.1 Pseudomonadota bacterium | reverse complement strand
CCTCTGTGCGGGGCAGACTCTTCCGAGGCGCAAAGGATTCGAGCCTGAAAGCTCTATCGCCATACGCTTCCTGCACGTAGATTAGAACTACCATGCAGGAGAGATTGAAGCACATCGTGATCGTAGGCGGCGGCGCCGCGGGATGGATGACAGCCGCCGCGCTGTCGAAGATCCTCAAGTCAAGTGGTGTGTCGATCACGCTCGTCGAGTCCGACGAGATCGGCATCATCGGCGTCGGCGAAGCGACCATTCCCGACATGCTGCAGTTCAACCTCTTCCTCGGTTTGGTGGAAGCGGACTTGATGCGCGCGACCCAGGCGACCTTCAAACTGGGGATCGAATTCGTGGACTGGTCGGGCAAAGGGTCACGCTATTTCCATCCCTTCGGCTTCCACGGCATCGACATCGACGGCCTCGACTTCCACCAGTATTGGCTGCATTGCCGCGCGCACGGGCATCCGCACGCGATCGGCGAGTATTGTCTGACCGAGATCGTCGCGAAGCAGAATAGATTCGCGTTTCCCGATACCAGAGTGCCCGGCGCACCCGCTTCCTACCTGCGCTATGCTTACCATTTCGACGCTGCGCTCTATGCGCAATATCTACGGCGATACGCCGAAGAACGCGGCGTGAAGCGTGTCGAGGGAAAGGTCTGCGAAGTTCTACGAGCCCCCGAGACAGGGCATCTCACCGGCGTTCGCTTACAGAACGGTCAAACGATCGTCGGCGAGTTCTTCTTCGATTGTACGGGGTTCAGGTCGCTTCTCTTGAACGATGCGCTCGGTGTGTCGTGGGTCGATTGGCGCAATTGGCTGCCATGCGATCGCGCGCTTGCCGTTGCCTGCCAGCACAACGGCCCCTTGCTTCCGTATACGAGATCCACCGCAAAGTCCGCCGGCTGGCAATGGCGTATCCCGACCCAGCGCCGAACCGGAAACGGTCATATCTATTGCAGCGAGTTCATGAGCGAGGATGAAGCCACCTCCGTGCTGCTCGACGGGCTCGACGGAGAGGTAATCGGCACGCCGCGGCTCATTCGCTTCGCGACAGGCCATCGCCGCAAATTCTGGGAGAAGAATTGCATCGCGATCGGACTCTCCGCCGGATTTCTCGAACCGCTCGAATCGACGTCGCTCTATCTCATTCGCCAGGGGATCAGCCGCTTCATCGCACTCTTTCCCGGTGCCTCACTGCCGAACATCATGCGCGATGAGTACAACCGTTGGATGCAGAAGGACTTCGAGCAGGTGCGCGATCTTTTAGTCTTTCATTACTACGCCAACGGACGTGAGGAAGCTTTTTGGCGCCATTGTCGAGCGATGACCATCCCTGAAACACTGCAGCGTCGGTTGGACCTGTTCGCCGAAGGCGGGCGCTTCCTGCGCTACGAGGGCGAGCTCTTCCCTAATGCGAGCTGGGTCGCGGTCATGCTCGGCCAGGATGTGATCCCTCGGACCGTGGACCCTGTGATCAGCGCGCTACCCGTGGACGAGGTCAGTCAGAAACTTGACCTCTTGCGCCAAGCGATGAATCAGTTCGCGAGCACCGCGCCCCAACACCAAGATGTGCTGCAGCAGTACTGCGCGTCCGCGTTGTGATCTGCTATGTCGTTCGCGGCTGTCTGCGCGCTCACGATCGCTATAGAACTTCGTAGAATCGGATCACCGCCATCCGCGCCTTGCGCTCGGCGACACCGATGAAAACGGCTCGATTGAGCCAGGCGTGCTTGCTGGCGCTTGGCGCCTCGAATTGTGCGGACGTGCGGAAGTAGTATTGCGCAGGATCCACGTCGACGCCCTGGGCAAGTTTCTCGATGATCTCCTTCGGCCCGTGACGGACACCTTTGTTCGTCACCATGATCAATGTGCCGTCACTCGCTTCGAGTGTGTACTTCGCTTCGACATCGAGCACGTCGTCCGCGCGAACGACTTGCCAGTCAGCGCCACCAGGAAGCACGCGCCCGCTAATGCGGGGACCGTCGAAGCGACCACCTTCAATCGGAACGACGCGGCGCAAGCCTCTCGCACTCGAGCCGATCACGAGAGGTGCAGCGACCTGCACTTGCGCCTCGAACGCGAACTCAGTGTGCACGGGTGCCTGCGGATTATTCGCTGTGCTTGCCTCATGAGCCGATGCGAGCAGGACAGCGCCTGCGATCACTTGTCGTCGCGAAACCACTTGCAAGACCTCCACGTGGAGCGATGCACCTAGGGGCGGTAAAGCGCAGGGCGGAATATCACACAGCGAGCAAGCTCTGTGGGACTGGGGCCCGCAGCTAGTCGCAGGAAAAACTGGTCGCGAGCTCGACGTCACCACCCTTGTAAGTGGCTTGTTTCGGAAAAGCACACAACGGTCGTGTCCTGCCTTTGAACATCGAGCTCGGATTCGCTTTCGCGAGCAACGCATCCGGCGCTTCACCTTTTTCAACCCAACGTACGGCGGCGCCCAGGGCATCGAACGAATCCGTCGCGGGACCACCGCCGCAATGAGCCATGCCGGGCACGAGATAGAGTCGCAGGAAACTCTCAGCACGTGCGCCATGCTTGCGCTTCACTGCTTCGAAGTAGTCGATCGTGTCTTGCGGGGCAAAGATGCCATCGGCCATGCCGTGGGCGAGGATGAGCTTGCCGCCGCGTGCAACGAATTCAGAGATATCCTTCGATGTCGCGTTGACCACTTGCTCGCCTGACTGAGTGAACGGTGCTTCGGTGCGTCGGAAACGATCGCGCAACTCATCCAAGCTCGTCTCGAGCATGAAGCCGTACAAGTCGCTCGTCATGAGGGGAGGCGTACTGAAAACGTGCGACATTGCACCGGCGACGAGCGAGGTGTTGATCGCCTGCGGAGGCATCGCATCCGGCGGCCCCATTTTCCACATCGTCCACAGGGGAGAGTTGACGCCCGGGTCATAGGCCCAGCGCGTGTAAACGGGAAGCCCGCTGGCATCTTTCGCGCCCGCGAAGAGCTTACGAATTGCATCGACCTTCTCGGGCGCGAGACAATTTGCCGTCGCTCCGGCAGCGCACTGCACGTTACGCGGATCGAAGGTGCACTGCGCAGGATGGAGCACCATGCCATCCGCAACGCCATCGAGCAGATCGCACTGCTTGAGGATCCCGTCTCCCAGTACTTTCATATCCTCGCTCGACAACGCAGAGCCGAGCAGTGGACGTCCATTGGATGCACGCGGTGCAATCGAGGCGAGCACCTGAGTCTGCGCTAACGCATCGAGAGAAGCATCCGTGACTCGATGCGCCGGAGCGATCGCAACAATCGCATCGAACAACTCAGGAAATCGTTGCGAAGCCATCATGCCTTGGCGACCGCCGTTCGAGCAGCCGACGAAGTACGAGTGTGCGGGCTTACCCCCGTACACCCGTTCGATCAATGTACGTGAAGCACCCGTGACGATCGGAAGATGGTTGTAGCCGTAGTCGATGCGCGCTTGCGGGTCTGCACCGAACAAGTAAGGCCCGGTCATCCCAGGCTCATTGAGATGACCGGCATCTGTAGAGACGACCGCGTAGCCCAGTGAAAGAGCGTTGGGCGCATCGCCAATTGCAGCCATCCCGATCGCTGGCCGCAGCTCTCCATCGGTACCGCCGCCGCCCTGGAAAAGAAAGCGCCGATTCCAGTTCTCCGGTAAGCGCAGCTCCATACCGATTGCGTAGGGCTTGCTGTCGATGCCGATGCGCTCATTGAGTTTGGCGGACACCCTGCAATGAGCGGGGACAGGACTCGGCATGCCAAAGATTGTGATCATGCTAGGCGACACGAACTCGGCCGCCTCGATCTTTCCCGCGGGAAGATTCTGCGACAGCAGCGCCGCGCAGGCACTTTCGAACGAAGGCCGCGGCGTCGATGCTGCAGCGTTAGAAGCAGGCGGGTTGGGCGTGCATGCGATGAGCATCGCGCTCATCGCGAGCAAGAGCACGGAGTGTTCGTACTTCATTAGAGCGTCCCTTGAACGATCGCGTAGCGATGGGCGCGGATGCGCGCCATCGTAGATGGACGTATGCGCCTCACTTCAAATTCTTGCTCTCGAATTTCCAGTCCGGTTCCTTGCATAGACGGCATTGGGCACCGACGAACCATTGCTTTGCCTTCTGATCGCCGCGCAACTGCCATTGGAGCCAGGCGACCGCGACCTGTGCGACACGCCCGCCATTGGGATCCATGAACGTGCCCCCGTGACCGACATCCAGATTCGCGATCGCAGCCGGAACGTGGTCGATCCTGCGGAAGTCGTCCATCCCGTTCTCGTAGGCAATGTCACTTGGCCCACCTTGGATGTACAACACGGGCGTATGCAGCTTCTTCAGCGTGTCCTTACCGATATCCATGGAAGGTAGGCGCACGGCGTGCTCGGGACTGAAGATGCCGCTGTTATGAATGATGAGCGTCCGCACGCGCTTGTCGTCGCCGACCTTGAGCGCCTGCAACCCACCGCAGCTGAATCCCGAAATCGCAATGGCAGACGGATCGATACGATCGTAGAGCACGCTGCCCTTGCGCGAGCTCTCCGCGATCGCCCAATCGATCGCTTCGATCAGCTGCTCTGCACTCGTGGCGGGAGGCGGAAGTTGACCATCGGCGCGCGGTGCCGGCGGAGAAGTCGGCTGTGGGCCCGGACCCGACTTGATCGTTCCATTCGCGATGACCAGATATCCGTGAGATGCGATCTCGAGCAGATGAAGGCGCGAGCTCGCCCCATCATCCGAGCAGCCGCCGTTGCCCCACGCGAGCACGCCCAGCTTCCTGTCACCGAGCTGGTGCAAGTCCGCGGGCCGATACACAACGTGCTTCGGCAGGGAGGCGACTTCCTCTTTCAGCGCTGGGAAGGGACCCGTGCCTTGCGTGTCTGGGGTATCGGACCCGCTCTGACCCCAAGCCGACATATGTATCAGGGCGAACGAGCTCGCCGCGATTTTCACCATCACGCTTGCACCTACTCGCTTGGCACCTTCTCGCCGGACCACAGTAATCTCCACAAGGATACGAACTTAGCGGAAGAGGCGAACGACTTCGCACGGATATGCGCGTCCTTCCCCTCGATGTTCATTTTCCGGAATGATAGTGCAATTGCACTAATGACAGTCTACCGAATGCAGTGCCGCTCGAATCATTCTCTCTTTTGGAAGAGGGCACACACGCGCGAACGGAGCCAGGCGTTGCGCGGATCGTGATGGAACTTACGATGCCAGAACTGCTTGAGCTGTATGCGCGGAGGCTCGAATGGCAATCCGACGGTGCGAACGTTCGCTGACACTTCTGCGAAGTAGCGGGCCAATGGCTCCGGGATCGTCACGATCAGGTCAGATTGGGCCACAATGATCGGAGCGCTAGCGAAGTGTGGTGTGGACAGGACGACCTTACGGCGGATCTTCTTGCGGGCGAGATAGCGCTCCATCACTTCTTCCGTCCGACTCTCGGCATGAACGACCGCATGCTCGAGCTCCAGGAATTGCTTGAGCGAAAGCTTCCGTGCCGCAACCGGATGGTCAAGTCTCACGAGGCTCGCGAACGTGTCAGCGAAGAGCACCTGTTGGAAGAAATTGCTCTTCTTCAAGTCCGGAAAGTAGCCCACCGCCAAGTCGATACTGCCGCTCTCGAGGCCTTCCGCGACCTCCGCAGGCCGTAGGCTCACCGAACGAACCAGTGCGCTCGGTGCGAGACGCCGCAGGTCGTTGAGAATGTTCGGGAGAAATACGACTTCGCCAACGTCGGACAGGGCGATGCTGATCGTGCGCTGAGTCGTCTTGGGATCGAACGTTGGCATCGAGACGATATCGGTACCCACCTTATCGAGCACCTCTCGTGCAGCTTCGATGAGCGCGACAGCCCGCGGGGTCGGCTGCATGCTGTTGCCGGACCGAACGAACAGGGGATCGTTGAAGAACTCCCGCATCTTGGCGAGTGCGCCGCTCACTGCCGGCTGACTCCTTTCTAATCGCAACGCGGCTGCACTCACACTGCGTTCTTTCTCCAGGGCCACCAAGACATAGAGCAGGTTCAGATCCAGCTGCAGCATTTCGTGGTTATCCGATTATCCGATACAGCCAATATAGCCAATCGCGTTGCCTAATACAGGCCTCCGGACGAAGATCGTCTAAACGCGTTCAATCTCCAGCACGATCGGCGAACAATGCAGCGATTCATTCTGACCCTGTCCGGGCCTGATCGTATGGGCATCGTTGCTGCAGTAGCGAGCTTCCTGCTCGATCGCGAATGCAACATTCTCGAGAGCGCTCAGTTCGGCGATGCGGACAGCCTGCAGTTCTTCATGCGAGTCTCGTTCCACGCGCGTAGCCCCACGACTGCAGGGGAGCTGAGCACTGCATTCGCCAGCGTCGGCGAGAAGTTCTCGTTGCAGTGGGCGGTATATGACACCGCGATCAAGCCTCGCGTGCTGATCATGGTGTCGAAGTTCGGTCATTGCTTGAACGACCTTCTGTACCGCCATCGAATCGGCGCGCTATTCGTCGAGATTCCGGCGATCGTCTCCAACCATCGCGACTTCTATCGGCTGGCCGCGCAGAGCGACATCCCGTTCCACTACTTACCCGTGCTCACGGAGAACAAGCAGAAGCAAGAAGAGCAGCTGCTCGACATCGTTCGGCAGGATCGGATCGACCTCGTGGTGCTGGCGCGCTATATGCAGATCTTATCGCCGCATGTCTGCGCAGAGCTGGCCGGACGCGCGATCAACATCCACCACTCGTTCTTGCCGAGCTTTCAAGGAGCAAAGCCGTACACCCAGGCGCACAATCGCGGCGTGAAGCTCATCGGTGCCACCGCGCACTACGTGACCCCAGATCTCGATGAGGGTCCGATCATCGAGCAGGACGTGGCGCGCGTCGATCACTCGATGAGCGTGGAAGCGTGCGCGGGGGTCGGCCGCGACGTCGAGTGTGCCGTTCTCGCACGCGCCGTGCAGTGGCATGTCGAGCATCGAATCCTGCTGAACGGCAACCGCACCGTCGTCTTTCGCTAGATCAATCTTTTTGACGCTCAACGATCGGCTATCACTATGTCTACACAAACTCTCGAAGACTTGCTCAAGGGCGAGCGCAATCCCGTCTCCTTGCTGCGCAACTCGCAGATCGGCGCGTATGTGTATCCGGTCGTGCCGACGGAGTTTAGTAATTGGCGCACCGAGCAACGTGCCTGGCGCGAGAGCGTCGTGCTGTTCGACCAGTGCCACCACATGGCCGAAATCACGATCAAAGGGCCGGATGCGCTGAAGCTGTGCTCGTACACAACGATCAATAGCTTCAATAATTTCGCTCCGGGCAAGGCCAAGCAGATGGTGCCCACGAGCCATGATGGTTATGTGATCGGAGATGGCATTCTCTTTTACCTGGACAAAGACGAGCTCTTGTTCGTTGGGCGCGCACCAACGGTCAACTGGCTGCAGTACCACGCCCAAAGCGGTGCGTTCAAAGTGGACTGCATCCGTGACGATCGCTCGCCTTCGCATCCTAACGGCAAGGCGGTCTCACGCCGGCACTATCGATATCAGATTCAAGGTCCGAAGGCGGCAGAGGTGTTGCAGAAGCTGAACGGCGGACCGCTCCCGGATATCAAGTTCTTCAACTTCGATCTCATCAATATCAAAGGACGAAAGGTGCGTGCGCTGCGGCACGGCATGGCGGGCGAGCCCGGCCTCGAGATATGGGGCCCTTACGAGGAGCGCGATGAGATTCGAGCTGCGGTGATGGAAGCAGGCAAGGAGGTCGGCATCGTCGCGGTAGGCTCGCGCACGTATGCGAGCAATACCCTCGAATCTGGCTGGATCCCTTCGCCGCTACCCGCCGTCTACACGGGCGAAAAGATGAAATCGTATCGCGAATGGTTGCCGGCGAACGGCTACGAAGGCACAGGCTCGATCGGCGGCAGCTTCGTCTCGGAGCGCATCGAGGACTACTACCTCACACCGTATGAGCTCGGCTACGGACCGTTCGTGAAGTTCGATCACGAGTTCGTCGGTCGGGAGGCGCTCGAGAGGATGGTGCAGGAGAAGCGCCCGCAGCGAAAGAAGGTCACGTTCGAGTGGAACGGCGAGGATCTGGCGAAGGTGTTCGTCTCCCTCTTCGATCGCGGCAACGAACCCTGCAAGTTCTTCGATCTTCCGATCGCAAACTACGCCTCATCTTCCTATGACGCGGTCACGATGAACGGCAAGGTGGTCGGACTGTCGATGTTCACCGGCTACAGTCACAACGAACGTTGCGGTTTGTCGTTGGGAGTCGTCGACGAGAACATCAACGTGGGCGACGTCCTTACGCTGGTGTGGGGCGAGGAGAACGGCGGCACGAAGAAGCCGACGGTCGAACCGCATCGACAGTGCGAAATTCGCGTCAAGGTCGCGGCCGTACCTTATTCGCGCGATGCGCGAGAAGGCTATCACCAGGGCTGGCGCTCGCGGCAGTCGTGAGCGCACGATGCACCAACTCGGACGAAGATCTTCGGAATCGGGCGCAGAGATGCAGACAATCATGCAGCTCGCGCGCGCGGCGTCGATCGAGCTCAATATCCAAGATCTGGAGCACCTGGAGGCGAGCCGCAGGTGGCTGCCGCCGGGTAAGCGGGTCTACATCAGCCACCTACCGAAACAGCGCTGGGAGGACACGTGGCTCGCGTGTCGGCACGTCGGCGCCGCTGGATTTGATCCGATTCCGCACATTCCAGTACGGCTGATCGAGAATGAAGCAACGCTCGATCGAACGTTCGAGGCGGCCGTCAATGCGCGCGTGAAAGAAGTCTTACTGATCTCCGGTGACTATCCTCATCCGGTTGGACCTTATTCGGTCGTCGCTGATGTCTTGCGTGCAGGTAAGCTGAATCAACATGGCATAACGCGAGTCTCACTCGCGGGCCATCCCGAAGGGCATCCCACGGTCGCGCTCGAAGAGATTCGCCAGGCAGAGTTGGAGAAGGCGCAGTTGGCGGAGCGGCTCGAGCTCGAGACGAGCTTCGTAACGCAGTTCTTTTTCGAGGCAGCGCCGTTCTTGCAATGGGCGGCGGACTGCCGCGCTCGGGGAATACACAAAGCGCAACTGATTGCCGGCCTCTCAGGACCTGCTGGAATCGCCACCCTACTCAAGTTCGCAAGACGATGCGGAGTGGGGCGGTCTGTTCGTGCGCTGCTTGCTCGGCCAAGGGCCGTCACGCAACTGCTCGGCGACTATCAGCCCGAGGAGTTGGTACATGACCTCGCGGCCGCATACGAGCCTACCGCGCCGACTTTCAACGGCCTTCACTTCTTCTGCTTCGGTGGATATCTGCAAACGTGCGAATGGCTCAACGATCTCGCAACAGGCAATCGTTCTTGAGTTGCACGAGGAGAGTACGCTCGCCGGTGGCTGCGAGGGCCGCGACGATGACAGCCTCACGCAGGAGCCGCTCCTGAGCGCGTGGAGTCAGGTGCGATACGCATCTCCGGCACGACTTCCGGCACGACGAGTCGGCCCGCAGTCTTTTCTATGATCTCGTTTACGCTGACGCCGGGTGCACGCTCGCGCAGAACAAAAGCACGGTCGTGGATTTCCAAGTAGGCGAGGTCGGTGAGCACCCGACGGATACAGCCGCTGCCCGTAAGCGGCAACGTGCAGCGTTCGAGTAGCTTGGACTCGCCTCCCTTTGCATGAGTCATCGTCACGATGATATTGCTCGCGCCCGCGACCAAGTCCATCGCACCGCCCATTCCTTTCACGAGCTTGCCGGGGATCATCCAGGAGGCGATGTTGCCATGGACGTCGACCTCGAACGCGCCGAGCACGGTCAGATCGATGTGGCCGCCTCGAATCATGGCGAACGAATCGACCGACGAGAATATCGACGCACCGACGCGTGCAGTCACCGTTTGTTTTCCGGCATTGATCATGTCCGGATCGACTTCGTCCTCGGACGGAAACGAGCCCATCCCGAGGAGACCGTTCTCCGAATGCAGCATGACTTCGATGTCGGGCGGAATGTAATTAGCGACCAGGGTCGGAATGCCGATTCCCAAATTGACGTAGTATCCATCGCGCAGCTCTCGCGCTACGCGTTGAGCCATTTGTTCTCGAGTGAGCGCCATACGTTCCACCTTTACGCACCGCGCGTTGTGCGCTTCTCGATGCGCTTTTCGAATTGTCCCTGCATGAGCCGGTCGACATAGATGCCTGGTGTATGAATGTGGCCAGGCTCCAGAACTCCAGGGACTACGATCTCCTCCACTTCCGCGACCGTGACACGCGCGGCCGTTGCCGCGGCCGGATTGAAGTTCTGTGCTGTGTGCCGGTAAACAACGTTGCCGAACCAATCCGCTTTCCAGCCTTTGACCAACGCGAAATCGGCCGTGATCGCTGTCTCGAGGATGTAGTCGCGATCGTTGAACTTGCGGACTTCCTTGTTCTCGCCGACCGGCGTGCCGTAACCCGTCGCGGTATAGAAGGCAGGTATGCCAGCGCCACCCGCCCGGATTCGCTCGGCGAGCGTTCCTTGCGGCGTAAGCTCAACCTCGATCTCGCCGGCGAGCAGTTGCCGTTCGAACTCGGCGTTCTCACCCACATAAGAGGCGATCACTTTCTTGATCTGTCGTTTCTCGAGGAGCACTCCGAGACCGAATCCATCGACCCCGCAGTTGTTCGACACGACCGTCAGTCCTTTGATACCGCTTCGATAGATTTGTGCGATGAGGTTCTCCGGGATGCCGCACAACCCGAAACCTCCAACGATGATAGTCATGTCGTCTGTGAGGCCATCGAGCGCCTGTTCAACGCTGTCGACGCGCTTGTCGAAACCCGCCATCAGTCATGTGCCTCGCATGAAGGACGCGTAGAGCTTGGCGCAAGGAATTATCGTTGTTAAGTTTGAATATGCTTTAGATTGATTTGGAGAACTCATTAATGACGCCGCGGCAATTGCAAGCTTTCGTAGCCGTCGCGCAGACTTGGAGCTTCGCTCGTGCTTGCGAACGTCTGCACTTGTCGCAACCCGCATTGAGCTTGGCGATACGCAGCCTCGAGCAGGAGCTCGGAGGTCGACTCTTCTCGCGCACCACGCGACAGGTGCGCCTAACGCCTGAGGGCGCTGCGTTATTGCCGCACGCGCTGCAGCTACTCGCTGATTGGGAGAATGTGCGTGAGCGTTGCCGGCAGCGTTTTACGCTTCAACGCGGCCACGTGACGATCGCGGCGATGCCGTCGTTTGCTGGCAATGTACTGCCGTGCATTCTGCGGGACTTTCGTGCTCGCCATCCGAAGGTGGAAGTGTCTATCCATGATGTCATCCATGAATCGGTGCTCGAGATGGTGAGCACGGGTCGAGTGGAGCTCGGATTCGGGTTCGAGCCCGACGCGGCGACTGAGCTCGCCTTCAAGCCGTTGTTCGTCGACCGGTTCATAGCCATCGTGCCGGCGAAATCCGTGTTGGCGAAAAGTAAGGCAGTAGCGTGGTCGAGTTTGCTGGCACACGACTTCATTGCGCTACAAAGACCGTCGACCGTAAGGCGGCTGCTCGAGCAATCGCTGGCAGCCAAGGATCTCGAGCTGCGCGTTGCCCTCGAGTGCCATCAACTCGCCACAGTCGGCCAATTGGTGTCCGCAGGTTTGGGAGTAAGCGCGGTACCGTCTCTATGCGGAGAACAGATGCGTGCGCTCGGCGCGCGCTGCTTGCCGCTCGATCGACCGATCGTGCGCAAAGCGGTCGGTCTGATCGTGCGCAAGGATCAGCAGCTCTCCACGGCGGCAGCGGCCGTGATGTCGGATTTGATGGAGGGCACAAGCCGCCCTCGCGGACACGCGGACACGCGGACCACATCGTCAGCCCGAACCTCGCCGCGCGGCGCCTAACCTAGAAAAGCTGAGCAACGCGGCGATGACTGCCATCATGGCAGCGATCATCAATGCGATCTCTGCACCTCCTTCATCATGAATGCTGAAGAGCACCGCCACTAGGGCGGCACCGCTTGCATGCCCGAGCGAACGCACAGTACCGAGCATGCCGGCCGCGGCGCCGCTGCGCGCGCGTGGGGGCAATGACATCAACGTGCGATTGTTGGGCGCCTGAAAGAAGCCGAAGCCGAGCCCACACAGGCCCATGCGCCACGCGAAATCGAAGGCGGTGGCGTTCTCGGGGAAGAGCGCCAGAGTTGCGAGTCCCGCGGCGAGCACTGCGAGCCCGACGCCGGATAGAATCGCTGCAGAATAGTGATCTGCCAGCCGTCCAGCGATCGGCGCCGCGAACGCCACGGCCAGCGGCCACGGTGTCATGAGTAAGCCGGTTTCCACGGCGCTGCGGCCTAAGCGCTGCATCTCGAATGGCAGCGATACGAATGCCGCCATCTGCGCGAAGAACGAGCACAGGCTGATCCCGAGCGACAGCGAGAAGATCGGAATCCGCATCAGATCGAACGGCACGATCGGAGCGTGCCGGTCGATCTCACGACGGACGAGCAACGTGCCGAACACACCCGCCGCGACGATCTGGAGTGCGGCAACGAGCCGTGTCTCCTCATGCGCGAGCGATTGGAGTCCGGCGATCAGTAATCCGAACGTCCCAACGTGCAGGATTACGCTCACGTAGCTCAGTGAACGTTGCGAACGTTCAGAGTGAGGCAATGAGAACTGTGCGATGACCGCCGCGACGATGCCGATCGGGACATTGACGGCAAACAGCCATCGCCAGTCCGCAACCGCGAGTACTGCTGCGCCGAAAGACGGACCCGCAGCCGTCGCCATGGCAGCGACCATGGCGTTCATGCCGGTCGCGCGCCCAAGTGTGCGCGCGGGATAGGTAAATCGAACGAGCGCGGCGTTCACGCTGATGATCCCTGCCGCCCCAAGCCCCTGTATAGCGCGGGCAATCGCCAACTCGAGCAGCGTGTCCGCGAATGCGCAGCCTAACGATGCGATCGTGAAGATGACGAGGCCAGCCTGGGAGACTCGTCGATAACCGATGCGCTCGCCGAGCGAGGCTAACGGGATGAGACCGATGAGAATCGCAAGCTGATAGCTGTTGATGATCCAGACGGAGCTCGCCGCGCTTTCACCGAATGCCCGCGCGATCGACGGAAGTGCGACGCTCACCATGGTGATATCGAGCACGCAGATGGCGATCACCATCATCGTGGTGGCCATCGACCAGTAACGGCGCGGTGCCGGCAGACCGTCCGGGTAGATCGTGTGAGTCGTCACAGGAACAACGGCGAAGCGCGATCAACGCCGATCGAGGCCGTGCTTCGCGAGGAACTCCGAAAGTAGATCCGCGACGGCGACATTGTTGAGATCGGCGAAGGGAAGGTGAGTGTTGCCTGTGAGGCCGGCATCCGGCAGCACAAGCACCTCCGCGTGGCCGCCGTACTTCTTGATGAGCTCGACGAAGCGGCGTGACTCCTCGAGTCTCGCACGATAGACATCCGATCTATCGATGTTGTCGCCCCAGACGACCTGGATCGGCACGCGTGTGAGCTTGCGGAAGTCCTCGAGCGGCACCTCGACAGGACCGAAACGTCCTTCGGGCACGTTCGGCCCTTCGCCTTGCGGATAGACCCACCCTACGTTCTCGTACGCGACGATGCCCTTGATGTTATCGCTCTTGAGTGCAGTGAGAAGCGCGCGAAGTCCACCCGCCGAGTTCGTCAGTGCCACCGTGGGACCGATTCGATCTGCGAGCACTGCGGCTGCGTCGCTTTCGAGCTGCGCGTTCGCGACGCTGTCGAACTCCTGATAGCGCGCGCGCATCGCCTGATTCCAGGCTTCCGCATCGTCCTTCGGGAACTGCACGTCTTCGAACCAGTTCGGGTAGGTGAGGCCGAAGCGCCACGCGACGAAGTTCTGCTGGTCGGCCCTGGCATTAAGTGTGTACGTCGTTTCGGCGCAGCCCCAGTTCGCGCGACCGACGCGCGGTCCGTCCCAAAGATAGACGGGATAGCCGCGCCTCACGAAGATGCTTTGAAATCCTTCACCGCCATCCCAACGCCGTTGCCAGGCCGACGCGCTCGCGCTGTGCCACATCAGCAGATTCACCGCTCGCGCTTCGGGCGGAATTTGATACTCCACCACACCATGATCGCAGTGAATCGATGATCTCGCGGGATCGCCGCTGATGGTCCCACCGACGGCGAAGGCGCCTTGGCTTGCGATGAGGAGCGCTTCTTGTTCCTTCGCCGCGGTTGACGCGCAACCCGAAGTGAACGCCACCGCGGCGAAGACGAACGCTCGTGCGATCAGTGGCATGTTTTCAATGTGCGCGCACCGGCTCTCCTTCGGGAGCCTTGGGCGGCCGTCGGTACATGGATGCAAAGATCGCGACCGCGCCGATGATCGCAGCAGTGGCGTAGACCGGGAAGTACGTCGAGCGGTCCCATCCCATGCCCATGAGCGCGCCGGCGACATAGGGCCCGACGATTGCGCCAATGCGGCCGATACCGACCGTGAAGCCGAGACCGGTGCTGCGGTTTTCGACGGAATAAAAACGTGTGCTCGTGATGATGACGCCGGTGAACGCCGCTTCGATCGTGAACATGCAGGCCGCGGCAAGCAGGACGAGCGGAATCGATGCCTCAGTGAAAGCGAAGCCGAGGAGCGCGGCTGCGCAGCCAACGAACATGATCGCCGTCGCGCGGGCGGCGCCGATCTTCGCTGCGAAAAGCCCCATGCACAGGACGCCCACGGAAGCCGCTGCGCTCGTGGCCATGCCGACAGCGATCGCGGAGCGATCGGCAAAGCCCGCCATCACGAGCACTTGCGGTTTCCAGCCGGTGAGGAAGTAGCTGACGAAGAAGCGCATGAACGAGGCGACCCATAGCAATAGCGTCGCACGGCGCAATTCTGGCGAGAGGATCGCCGCGACGGTGCTGAACGTGCGCACCTTCGCTTGCGGTTTCGGCGGCAGCTCTGTCAACGGGCTTTGACCGAAGCGCTGCCGGAGCTTGTTGACGCGGGCGAGCGCATTCGGTGGCTGTCGCGCGATCAAGAAGTTCACCGATTCCGGCAACGCCAAGTAGCAGGCAATCGTCGTGATGCTGCCGATGATTGCAGCGGACAGGAAGATCGCGCGCCAGCCATACTCATCGATGACTGCCGCGCCGATCGCAGCGCCCATGATCGCCCCGATCGCAAAGCCGATATGCACGAGCGCGAGGAACAGATTGCCGCGCTTCTCGTTCGAGAACTCGACCACCATGATGCTGAGCGAGGGCAGAAGCGCACCCACGCACGAGCCGACGATGAAGCGGAAGATCATCAGCTGCACGATGTTCTGGCTGAATGTCAGCCCGAACATGCCGAGCGCCGAGACGGTCATGGCCGCGAGAATGACAGTGCGCCGGCCCACTTTGTCGGCTAACGGCGCGATGAAGATGGCGCCGATCAGCATGCCGAACGCGCCGGCACTCAGCACGATCCCGAAAGCCCCCGGGGCGATGTTCCATTCACGCAGCAGGGCCGGCGCGGCATACGCGATCGACGTCGTGTCGAGTCCGTCGCTGATGTTCCCCAGCACACAGAGAACGACGACGACGATCTGCCAGAACGTCAGCGGCCCGTCCTGGCCGATGGACTTGACCCCGGAAGTGGACGGTCCCGCCATGCGATGCACCCCTCAAAAATACTGCCGACAATATCAGCCTGTCTGATATTGCCCTCTGAATGTATTCAATGTCCAAGCGGCGGCGCAAGTCTCATGCGTTTCAGCTTGCGACCGCCGGAAGACTCAACAGCGTTGCTGGATTGTCGACCAGCATCGCGCGCAGCTCAGCACGGCTCAGGCCCGCTTCGTGCAATACGTGAGCGGCTTGCGCGAGAAGATCGTCGGGGAAGGGGTGGTTGGCTTGGCCGCTATCGCTGCTCAAGATCACCCGCGCGGGTCCAATCTCTCGGATGGCGTCGTAGTATTGCTGCACGGTGAAACTGGCGCGCGCGCCGATGACGAAATTGGCAACGAACTCGATATACGCGCCGAGGTCGGCCGCTTCTTTCATCTGCGCCACACTCATGTTGATCGGACGGCCCATCGCATGTGTCGCGACGATCCGCTCGATGCCTTGGCGCTTTGCTTCGCGAATGATGAGCAGCGCTTCTTCCGCGGACACGTGGCCCGTGGCGAGCGCGAGATTGGCGCTGCTGTCACGAATCGGCGCGCGCGCAGTCGTTTCTATCAGCTCGATGGTTTCGGGCAGGAGCAAGCCGTCTCGCGCAACGATCACCGCAGCACGGTCCGGACTTTTGGATTGGCGCACGTAGTTCTCGGCATCCCAAGTCGGCATGCTGACGATTCGCCCATATCCTCCCTTCAGCTCGCCGAAGTGCTGGACTGCTTCGGGGTTCAGGCCGCCCACGCTGAAGTTGCAACAGAGCATGCCGAACACTTCGACGTCGGGAACCGCTTTGCGGGCGAGATAGGCGAGCTGCGCGGTTTGATCGTAGTGCTGTTTGACCACAAAGCCGCGCATCCCTGCGCTCTTCGCGCGGCGAGCCATCTCGACGACGTCGAGGGCACGCGCCGCTTGTCTGCTGTGAGGGCCGAAGCTGTCAGGATCGAGGTGGATGTGAATGTCTAGCGCATCGCGTATCAGTGCGCGTGCGGCGCGGCTCGGCTCTGAGAAGGGCGTAGTGGTGCCCGCGACTTGAGCGTACGGTGCTGCGCTCGTCGCCAGCGCGAGGCCGGCGCTCATCCCGATAAAATTTCGCCTGGTGATGCTCGTCGTGATCTCAGACACGCTGTTCTCCAGATCGTGCAAACGTTCTGATGCGACGACGAGCGTTCGAGAAAAACGTCCGTCGCCGCACCGAAGGATCGATCTTCACGCTCGGGATCGAGACTAGAAGCTCACGTCCATGCCGATGGAGTACTGACGTCCCACTTTGTCATAGTAGGCACCGTAGACCGGCGCATTGAGCACCGTGTACGGCGTCATCACCGGGTCGCGATCGAGTGCGTTGCGGATGGCGCCGAACAGGCGCACCCGCTCGCTCAGCGTGAACGAGCCGTAAAGATTGAATAAGACGTAGGAAGGAATGTCGTTCTTGCTGATCGTCGGATTGCCGGGCGTGTTGTAGAGATTGTCTAGACGGCCAGAGCTGACGTGAACAGCTTGCACGGTGCCCGACCACGTTGGCGTTCGGTAGCTTGTGGTCAGGTTGCCGCGGAAGTCCGGCACCGCGGCGAAATTGGCCGCGCCGTGCTCGCCAGCGCGATTAACCGGCTCGGCGCCAGGCAACCCCGTGTCGACGATCGAATCAATGACGTACGTGCCTGTGTAGCCAATTGTCCACGTGCCGTTGCCGAGCGGCAGCGAGTAGTCGAGCTGCACGTCGTAGCCCTTCTGCTGGAAGCTTCCGAGATTAATCGAGCCCGCATCCAAGGCGGTGGGATCGCCAGCGGCATTGAAGGTGAAAAGATCGCAGAACGAGCGAACGCCGGAGATGCACAGGTTCGCGATATTCGCGCCATTCAAGTTAGTGATCGCCTTGTCGAGCTCGATGTTGTAATAGTCGACCGAGAAGCTGAAATCGGCGAGCGCCCCGCTCGGCGAGAAAACGAAGCCGATCGTCGTGGTGTCGCCCTCTTCGGCCTCGACGTCGGGGTCGCCGCCGGCGGTACGTTGCGGTATCACATAGTTGCGTATCGCAGGATTCGCGCTGCCGAATTCGTTGATGTTGATCATCGTGATGTTGTTCGTGACCGCGGCGCCTGGGCTGTACAACTCGTTGATGGCGGGTGCGCGTATGTCACGAGACTGAGTCACGCGGAAGCGCAAGAAATCGGCAGGCTCCCAAACGAGGCCGGCTTTCCATGCCTCCATGCCGCCGACCGTGCTGTACTCGGCGTAGCGGTAAGCCACGTTGAGGTCGATCAACTCGGCAAGTTGCGCCCCACGGGCGAGCGGCACGATCGCTTCGACATAGCCCTCGGCCACATCGAAGGAACCGGAATAAGGAGAGTTGTTTCCGGTGAAATATCCACCGGCGGTGGCGATGGGATCTGCGGTGACTTCTTCCTCTTCCTCGCGGTACTCGAAACCGGTCGCCACGGCGATCGGGCCCGCCCAGGTGGCGAACAGCTGGCCGTTCAAGTTCGCGCCGAACGTCGTTTGTTCGTACACCACCTCCGCGTGCGGATTGCCCTGGATATAGTCGATTGCTTCCGCCGATGCGTTGCCTTCTCCGAAAAGATTGAGCGGTACGCAGCCGGTTGCCGCGGGATTGAAACGGGGATGGCCGGGAATCGTTGCCGCGCAGACGATGTTGCCGCTGCCGTCTTGGACGGCATCAAGCGCGAACGCCAGATTGTCGCGGATCGGGTTGTTGATTGAGTTGTACGTGTAGTCGTTGCGTCCGTAGGAAACGTGCGCATCCCAATCCCAGTCGTTCGCGAACGAACCCTCGAGGCCCGCCGAGAAACGGGGCGACTTGTTCTCGACCTCGTATTTGTTATTGCCAATGTCGTTGCCCTGACGCGTCATCCTGAAGCCGCCCACACCTTGGTCGGCCATGGCATCGCGGACGGTACTGGGAAGAAAGGCGTTCTCGGCTCTAATGAACAGTTGCGTGGCGGTCCAGCGTGGTTGGGCCGCGGTCAGAAACCCGGTGGATTCCGAGTAGCCGACAGTGGCATAGCCATGCAGCGTGTCGCTGAAGTCGTAGCCGAAACGCGCATAGCTTGCAAATCGCTCAACGCCGGGCACCAGAGAGACGCCCTTCGTGATCGACTCGCCTTCGCCGCCGATCATGGTGCTGGATGTGGCGCCGGGGGCTAGCGGATACCCGTATTCGAATGGACGAATCGACGCGTCGGGATTGAAGGTATAGCCCGTCAAGGAGAACGGCACGTTGGCCGTATTCGTGGCGTTTCGGCCCACGTTGATGACGCCGCCAACCCCGAGCGCGGTATGGACGTTATCGGCCCACGTCAGCGATGGAGTGCCCGGTGTCGCGACGATCATGGTTTCGCGATGGCCCCAATCCCGAGCGTAGATATCGTACACGCCCTCCTGGTCGACATAGTCGGCGCTGAAGACGAAATGTGCGCGGCCATCCTCTGAATTCCAGCCGCTGAGAACGCCGATGCGCTTCTGCTCTGCATCGCCTTCCTCCGATATGCCACTCTGCGCGCGCACGCGGACGCCATCGAACTCACGACGCAGCAGAATGTTGACGACACCCGAAACAGCATCGGAGCCGTATTGCGCCGACGCACCGCCCGTGACCGTCTCGACCCGGTCGATCATTAGGGTCGGGATCAGGTTGAGATCCGTCGTGGTGGGCACGGAGAGGTTGCTCGCTGGAGCAAACGGCACGATGCGCGAGCTGTCTACGAGGACGAGTGTGCGCTGCCCGCCAAGACCGCGCAGATCTGCGGTCCATTGGCCTGGGCTGCCGGTGTTGACCGCATTCGAGTTCGGATTGCGGGTGCCCTTGACCATCCCGGTTTGCTCGAGAATTTCACCGAGACCCGTTGCGGCTTGCGTGTCGATCACGACGGAGCTGATGACGTTGGTCGGGCTCGGCGCCTCGTACCCGTCGCGCGCTACGCGAGAACCGGTGACCTTGATTTCTTCGAGCTCGCCCGTCGCCGCCGGTGTGTCCTGTGCCAGGGCAGACGTTGCAGCCAGGTCGAGCGTGAGCGCAGTCGCTGCGAGCAGCGCTCCGCGAAAAGGTGCGCTCTGTTTCGGAACGCGCGCCGGAATGTTCCTCAGCATCTTTCCCCCTTCCGCCTACGCGGAGCTAACTTCGCCGCTGCGCCGATCGTGGTCGGGCGCTGTTGACCGGTTGTGCTTGATGTCAGCCGAGCTGATATCAGCTAAGATGATATATGCGGCCCGGGATGTCAACGCGCCCTGACTCCAATCAACCCCACGAAACCGAATACAATTAATCAGCCAGACTGATACGTCTGAAGAGCACTTCATGCAAACGGCAGCTGCCCACACGATCGACGGCGATCCGGTCGAGGGCGTCGAGTTCTTCGACGTCATCAATCCAGCAACAGCGAGCGCATTCGCCCGTGCGCCGGATGCGAGTCCTGAGCAGCTCGATCGGGCAGTGACGGCCGCACGTCGGGCCTTCGAGCAATGGCGAGCGGTGTCAGTCGAGGATCGAAGGAAGACGCTGCGCGGATTCGCGGCGGCGATTCGCGCGCACACGCGAGATCTCGCGCAACTGTTGACACGTGAACAAGGGAAGCCTTTAGCGGCATCGATTCGAGAGATCGAGGCCACCGCGAGCCGAATCGAGGGACTGCTCTCGTTCGAGCTGACGCCCGAAACGTTGCGCAGCGATGAGCGAGGGCGAGTCATACTCGAGTATCAGCCGCTGGGTGTGGTGGGTGCGATTGCTCCCTGGAACTCGCCCGTGCTGCTGGGTGTGCAAATTGCGGCGCAGGCGCTGGTCGCCGGCAATAGCGTGATCCTGAAGCCGTCGCCGTTCACGCCCTTCGCTACGCTGAAGCTGGGAGAGATTGCTTCTAGGGCATTGCCGCGAGGACTATTCAACACATTGGCCGGAGGCAATGAGCTCGGCCGGTGGATGACGCAACATGCCGGCGTCGACAAGATCGGCTTCGTGGGCTCGATCGCCACCGGAAAGAAAGTCATGGAGAGCGCAGCCGCATCGAATCTGAAACGAGTATCGCTAGAGCTCGGCGGCAACGATGTCGCGATCGTGCTCGACGACGCCGATGTCGATGCGATTGCGTCGAAGCTTTTCTGGAGCGCGTTTCTCAACAGCGGCCAGCGTTGCATGGCGGTGAAGCGTGTGTTGGTCCACGAGTCGCTGGCCGAACGGCTCGGCTCGGCTCTGGCGAGGCTCGCCAAGCAAGCCAAAGTCGGCGACGGATTCGAACCGGAGGTGGAATTGGGGCCGGTTCAGAACCGCCCGCAGTTCGAGCGCGTGCTGGGGCTCATCGAAGACGCGCTGAGACGCGGCGGACAAGCGTTGGCCGGTGGCGCGGCGCTCGACAGACCGGGCTACTTCATCGCGCCAACGATCATTGCTGGTGTCGCCGAAGGCGCGCGACTCGTCGACGAGGAGCAGTTCGGTCCGGTGCTGCCGTTGCTTACGTTCACAGAGGTCGAGGATGCTGTGAACCGCGCCAACGCGACTCGCTTCGGCTTGGGCGCCTCAGTCTGGAGCGGACATCCGCAACGTGCCTCAGACATCGCTCGCCTGCTCGACGCCGGCACGGTTTGGGTCAACGCTCACGGCGGCTCGGATCCGGACATTCCGTTCGGTGGCTTCAAGGAATCCGGCGTTGGCCGTGGGCTCGGACTGATGGGACTCAAATCGTACGCGGAACCGCGTGTTCTGCATCTGCCGCGCTAGCGCATTGGAATGTATGCGACGTTCCGAAGGGATGTCCTTAATATACTGCCCCACTGACTGAAGGAAGGGAGCACGATGGTCGGTATGTCAAAACAACAGCGGATACCTTTAAACAGCACGCGAAACGGCACTGCCAGGCCCCCGTTCCGCACGCTCTATCTCGTCAAACAGGTCCAGTACAAGACGTTTCTGCGCCTGGAGGCTGCCTTGCAGCCGCTTGGAGTCACGACCACACAGTTTCGTATTCTCACGGCACTTTCGCGTAGTCATAAACGGTCCTCGGCGGAGTTGTCGCGCCTCTTCGGCGTCAAGCCGCAGACGATGATCAAGCAGATCGTCAATCTGGAAAGCAACGGATTGATCGAACGCAATCTCGCGAAGAACAGCAAGCGCGTTCTCGAGGTCTCGATGACCGAGGCGGGGCGGCGCACGCTGCGCGCCTGCGACAAAGCGGCGACGGCGGTCGAAGCCGACATCTTCTCCTGCTTCGCACCCGGAGAGCTGGAGAAGTATCGCGCGCTGATGGAGAAGGTGTTGGCACATATGCGCAAAACGCCCAGCGACGGTGAAAGCGACGGCGACGAATAGACGCTGGGCTCGAACGCACGTGAGCGCCGCGCCGAGCGCGAGGTTGGCTCGAGCCAAGGCTCGCAAGTCCAGAGCTTGTTATCAGCCAGGCTGATTTTAATTGATCAGCCAGGCTGATTGTCTTATCGTTCGCTCATGGGTTCCCGTTTCCTTGGGAGAGAAAAACTTGGATATCTCTGAGCAACTCGTCTTTCAGCCGCCGCTGGCCAACGTTCTGGTTGAAATCGACGAAGGCATCGCCTGGGTTACGTTGAATCGGCCCACCAAACGCAACGCCATGAGCCCAGCGCTCAATGACGAAATGGTGCGAGTGCTCGATGCGCTCGAGATCGATGAGCGCGTCGCGGTGATCGTACTCACCGGCGCCGGCGATTCGTTTTCGGCCGGCATGGACTTGAAAGAGTTCTTCCGCGATCTCGATCCGCTGCCTTACCACCAAAAGATGCGCATCAAGCGCTCGGCGTGGCAGTGGCAATGGAAGATGCTACTGACGTATCCGAAGCCCACGATCGCGATGGTCAACGGTTGGTGCTTTGGCGGGGCGTTCACGCCGCTCGTGGCATGCGATCTGGCGCTCGCGGCCGAAGAAGCTCAGTTCGGGCTCTCGGAGATCAACTGGGGCATCATTCCAGGCGGCCAGGTGACCAAGGCGATTACCTCCGTCATGTCGCATCGAGATGCCATGTACTACGCGTTATCGGGCGAGACGTTCGACGGCCGCAGAGCCGCTGAAATGCGGTTGGTGAACGAAGCCGTTCCGCTCGCGCAGCTGAAGGCGCGAACGCGCGAGCTCGCGACGGTTCTGCGGAGCAAGAACCCGACGGTCATGCGAGCAACCAAGATGGCGGTGCGCATGGTCCAAGAGATGCCATGGGAGGTGTCGAACGATTATTTGTTTGCCAAGAGCGCGGAGTCGCAGCTCCACGATCCGGAGCGGGGGCGTGCCGAAGGTCTGACTCAGTTCCTCGATGAGAAGAGTTTTCGCCCCGGCCTGTCGGGCTACAAGCGACCGGAGTGACGCGTGTCGATCAGTCGCCTTTTGCGCCCGCGCAGTGTGGCGATCGTCGGCGCATCTGCAACGCCGGGGTCGCTCGGCGCTGGCGTGCTTGCGAATCTTGGGCGCTTTCGTTTCGGCGATCCATTGTACTTGGTCAATCCTCGCTACGACCGCATCGGCGAGCGTGCTTGCGTGCGCTCGATCGCCGAGCTTCCTGACGGAATCGACTGCGCGGTGCTCGCCATTCCGCAAGTGCATGTCGCGGATGCTGTACGTGCCTGCGCCGAGAAGAACATCGGTGGAGTGATCGTCCTCGCTGGCGGCTTTGCCGAGGCGGGGGAAGAGGGCAAGCGCGCGCAGCAAGATATCGCAGCGATTGCGGAGCGCGCTGGCATGGCGCTTCAAGGACCCAACTGCCTCGGCACGATCAACTATGTCGACGGTGTGCCTCTAATGTTCGGCGTAGCGCCTTTCGAGTCGCTTGGCGATCGAAAGGGCGTCGCTGTCGTTTCGCAAAGCGGCGCGATGGCTTCGGCGGTGCGCGTTGCTTTGCTCGCCAGAGGCATCGGGGTGTCGTACTCCGTGTCGACGGGCAATGAGGCGTCGCTGGGTGCCGAGGATTTCCTGGAGGAGTTCATCGACGACCCGCATACGCGCGTGATTGCGATGTTGATGGAGCAGATCCGTCGACCCGCTAGATTCCTGGAGCTCGCCTCACGTGCGCGCGAGGCCGGCAAGTTCATCGTCTTGCATCATCTCGGGCGCAGCGCTGCCGGACGGGATGCGGCGAAGACCCACACCGGCGCGTTGTCAGGCGATTACTCCGTCATGGCGGCGCAGGTGAGGGCGCGCGGTGTGTGCCTCGTCGACAGCCTCGAGTTGTTGATCGATGTTCCGGAGTTGTTGATTCGCATGACGAATCCGCTTGCCTCCGGTGGAACGGCGATCGTCGGCGAATCGGGTGCTTTCAAAGGACTTGCGTTGGATTATTGCGAGGCGGCCGGATTGGAGTTGCCGCCGTTATCCGCATCGACGTACGACGCGCTCGCAGATCAGCTACCGGTGTTTTCCCCGCCAAGCAATCCTCTCGATCTGACGGCGCAGGCCATGAGCGACACCGGTTTGTACCGCCGCGTGCTGGAGCAAATCGCTGACGACCCGGCCTTCGGCACTGTCGTGATCACGATCTCGCTGCCGAGCGCAGAGTCCGCGGATCGCAAGATGCCGCACATCGTCGATGCGTTGAGCTCGCGCGATCGCAATCAGGGCGTGGTGTTCGCCATGTTGGGCGAAGACTGTCCGATCTCGCTCGCGCATGTGAACGCGCTTCGAGCCACGGGCACTCCGTTCTTCCGATCGCCCGAACGCGCGTTCAGAGCGTTGGCTGCTGTGAAGCGACTTGCGCGTAGCGCCCGCTCATCGGCTGATGTCACAGCGTCGAGTGCGCGCGCCAAACGGCTCCATCCAGGAACACTGCCTGAGTATCGCGCGAAGCAACTGCTGGCGGAGCGCGGTTTGAAGATGCCGGCAGGTCGACTCGTTGTCTCCTTGGACGAAGCGATGACGGCCGCGGAGGAGCTCGGATTTCCGCTTGCGCTGAAAGCACAATCCAGCGACCTGCCGCACAAATCCGAGGCCGGCGCGGTGGCGCTGAATATCCGCGATGTCGCCTCGTTGCGGTCCGCGTGGAGCACCATGAAAGAGCGTTTGGCGGACGAGCATCCTGCCGTGTCGCTCGACGGTATGTTACTCGAGCGAATGAGCGAAGAGGGCGTCGAGATCATCATCGGTGCGCGCAACGAAGGAGGCTGGGGTCCCGTCATCATGGTCGGACTCGGCGGCATCCTGACGGAGTTGCTGCAAGATGTGGTCTTCATTCCAGCGGGTGTTGGGTGTGCAGAGATCGGGCGCGCGCTGCGCTCGCTCAGAGGCGCAAAATTGTTCGATGGCTATCGAGGCTCACCGCCCGCGGATCTCGAGGCGGCGATCACCGTCGTTGAATTCTTGAGCGCGTTGCTGCTCGAGCATCCCGAGATCGTCGAAGCCGATCTGAATCCGGTCAGGATTCATGCGCGAGGGCAGGGAGCGACCGTGCTGGATGCACTCTTCGTCGTGGGGAATTCGTGAGCGCCCAGGTATCGCCAACCGGGGCACCCATTGAGGTGTGGCGAGGCTGTGCGAACGCATGGGAATGCGATCACGTGGGTCATCTCAACACGCGCTACTACTTGGTGCGCGTCGAGCAGGCATTGGCCGGACTTGCGCGTCAGCTCTCGCTAACGCATGTCGACGACACCGCGGGGACGCACCAACTGCTCGTGAAGGCACAGCACATGCGCTTCATACGTGAGGCGCGTGCGGCCGCGGCCTTGCACGCAACGGTGCAGGTGCTGAGCTGGGATCGGGACGAAGCGGTGGTGTTGGTTCTCGTGCACCACTCCAGTTCCAGCCAGGTGGCGGCGACGTTCCGGCTTTCGCTGGCTTACGTTGAGCGCCGCAGCGGTCGCTCTGCGCCATGGCCCGAACAGGCCACGCGCGCCGCCAGTGCGCTGCTTTGTGAGGCGCCTCGCGAAGCGATCCCGCGTGGCATTTCGCTCGACGACGTCAATGTCACAGCTTCGTTGGAGCGAGCACTACAGTTGGGGATGCGCAGGACTGGCATCAGCACGATCACGCCGGAGGCGTGTGACGCTCACGGGCACTGGCGCCTGTCTTCATTCATGGGACGCGTTGCGGACAGTATTCCTCACCTGCGAAATGGCGAATGGCGCGAGGTGCTCGCGAATACGATGCCAGACGGACCGTCGCGAGTCGGCTCGGCGCTGATCGAATTCCAATCCGTGCACGTGCGCTGGCCTCGCGTCGGTGATGCCTGTGAAGTTCGCTCAGCGCTCGCGGGCTGCACGGATCGAGTCACTTATGCTTCTCACTGGCTGCTCGATCCGAAGACGGGCGCTCCTTGGGTAGCCGTGAGGACGGTGGGCATTGCGCTCGACTTGGATGCTCGCCGGTCCATTCCGTTGACCGCGGCGGCGCAGGCCGCGTTTCGCGCGGCTAGCGTGGCAGGCTTGGCGTTGTAAGGGGCGCCTGCTTCTTCAGGTGAAAAATACCTCGCGCTTCCTCGGGCGTCGCGACCTCTAGGTTGAGGCACTCCAATAGTCGGCGTGCGCGTTCGACGAGTTGTCCATTCGTGGCAAACACGCCGCGCGAGAGATACACGTTGTCTTCCAAGCCGACGCGCACATGGCCACCCAACAAAGCAGTGTGCGCGAGCATCGGCATCTGTTCCGTTCCGATGCCGAACGCTTGCCACACGGCATCAGGCGGAAGCAGATTGCGCTGATAGAGCAGGGGCTCGATGCCGCTCGGTGCGGTCCACTTGACGCCGAACACCATCTGGAACAGCGGTGGGCCATCGATCAATCCTTCCTCGATCAGTTGTTTCGCGAGCACGATGTTGCCAGCATCGAACACTTCCAACTCGGGTTTGACGCCGAGCTCGCGAAAGCGCTTCGCCATCAGGCGCATGGAGTGCGGAGTGTTCATGTAGATCGCCTCGAAGCGTCCGTAGTGACGATTACCGGCGGTGATATCGAACGAAGCGAGCTCCGGCAGATTGCGCTCGACGTGGCGCATCCGCGAGGGTACGGGATAGATCTTGGAATGCGGGCCCGGGCGAGACTCGTCTTCTGGATCGGGTACGAGCAGCGCGCCCATGCCGCACGTGAGATTGATGACGATGTCGACGCCGCTCGAGCGTACGCGATCGACCACCTCGTCGAATAATCGTGGGTCGTCTGAGCTCATCCCGGTCTCCGGATTGCGCACATGAATGTGCACGACGGAAGCGCCTTCCTTGGCCGCCTCCAAACAACTGTCCGCGATCTGGGCCGGGGTGATCGGGATGGCGGGATGACGCGGATGCGGGCGTCCGCCGCCGGTGACGGCGCAGGTCAGGACGACTTTCCGGCTCATTTGTGATGCTCCTCAACACGTGACTGGTGATTCGTGACTAGTGACTGGTCGGAAGGTTCGCTTTCCGACGTCGCCGCGGAACTTGAAGATCCTCCGCCGACGGCGATCGCGGCCACGCTGTCGGTAAAGCTCATGCGGTTCTGTCATACGCCGCGGTTCTTTTGACAGGTTCACGTTATCAGTCTAACTTAGATAAGCCTAGCTGATTAATGTGGCGGAAGAAAGCATTCCCGACTTTGCGCCCATTCGAGAATCTGGTGCAGGATGCAGGGCAACGTATGTCATCAGGCAAGGCCCCGTGACCTTTTCTTGCTTGAATCGCACTGGCACTTGCTTAAGCGCCAAGTTGGAGATGGCGGTCAGAGGGGCGTCTTTTCTTGCCCTCAGCCGTCAACCGTCAACCGTCAACTCAATCGAGGCATCGCGCGTCATGACGTCTATTCCGCAACGCCCCGCGCCCCGCGACTTTCGCAAGCGGCTGCTCGCTCGCGAGTTTCTGATCGGTACGTTCTGCAAGACGCCGACCTCGCACGCGACAGAGATTCTCGGGTCGATCGGCTATGACTTCGTCATGCTCGATGAGGAACATGCGCCGTGGACCAGGCAATCCCTCGAGGTCGGTTTCCTCGGTGCCCGCGCATTCGGCATCGCAGGGCTCGTGCGCATCGCACGGCCGGATGCGAACAGCATTCTGTCCGCACTGGACGACGGCGCGATCGGGATCATGGTTCCGCATGTCGCCTCCGCCGAAAAGGCGCGCGACATCGCTTCGTGGGCTCGATACCAAGGCGGCACGCGCGGCTCGGGGATTGGTCGGGGCGGCGACTATGGCGGTCGGCCGATGCAAACGCATTACGAGTCCTCCGATGCAACGACGACCGTCATTGCGATGATCGAGGATCGTGAAGCGATCGAGCGTATCGATGAGATCGTTGCAGTCGATGGCATCGATGGCTTCTTTCTCGGGCGCGGCGATTTGGGACTGTCATTGAGCAACGCCTCAGGGCCTGCGCCGAGCCTCGAGGAGGCGATCAGTATCGTCGCCTCGGCAGTGTTGAAGAGCGGCAAAGCCCTGTGCGCCGTCACTCGAAACATGGATTCGGACGATGCGGAGCAGATGATCGACCTCGGTGTCACAGTGCTGATGGTGGCAAGCGATCAAGGCTTCATGCGCTCCGGCGCGCTCGCGCAACTGGATCACTTCAAGAAGCTGGTGATGCGGCAGTAGTGTTGGGCGAACCTGGTGAGCAGCGCGGCTGCATACCGAGAGAAGATTCTTGGACAGGATGGACAGGATTGAAGAGCCGGAACGCAGTCGATTTTCTTGCTTCTCCCATCCTGTTGATCCTGTTCATCCTTGTCCAGTCTTCTCTTTCGAGGCCAATCAGTACACCCGTTGCGACTAGATGCCCAGCAGCTCGAGCGGATTGCGGGAGATCATCTTGTGGATGTCTTGATCCGAGTACCCGAGGCCCATGCAAATCCTGATCACGTTGCGAAAGCCGACTACCGGATGATCGGCACCTTGTTGACCGAGGTCCGAGGCGAGAATGGTTCGATCCACCGTGCCGGCCTTGATCAGCTTGTCCAGGTCCTCGGGCGGAAACGGATCGCGCTTGCGCCTCGGGACGGGGATGAACATGCAGAGCGAGTGCTCGATGTAGGCGCCCAGCGACACCAGTTGTTTGATGTCGTCATACGAGGCATCGACGATGAAGCTCGGATGGTTGACGAGCAAACGCTTCACGCCGCGCTTCTTCGCTTCCTCGAACACCGGAAAGATTTCCGAGATGTGGCAGTGGCCACCTGCGAGGATGACATCGTTCTGCGCGATGAGATCGAGGATTTCTTTGACATCATCTCTGACATCGCCGTTGGCATCGAGCGGCGTGAGTTGGTCGATCGGCAGCAGCTTCTTCTTCGTGTGCGGGAAGCCGGCTTTGATACCGTAACGGGATTCGCAATGGTTCTTCGAAGAGAACGTCGGCAGCCACACGAGCTTGGCGCCGAGCGCGATGCCATGATCGACCGCGTGCTTGTTGAAGCCGCCCAGCGCGTTGTTGAGCGGGACGCCGGAGAACATCGTGACGTTGAGATGTCCATAGGCTTGGTTGAGCATCTCGGTGATGGGGGTCGCCGAATAATAGTGGTCCTTGACGAGCATCGCGCGGAATCCCGCGGCGGCGGCTTCTTGCATGGCCTCGATGTGATTGATATCCCGGGCCATGACGGAGGGGCCAGAGTGGCAATGCATGTCCACGGCGCCGACGAGCAGGCGCGAGATACGGTCCTCGATCTCCTGGTCGGTATTTCCCGGTGTGCTTCCGGGTCTCGGGTTCGCGGCCATCATTCCACCTCGCATGCTACCGGCACTCGATTCTGGTCAACATCGACCCTCACTGTCCAATAGCCCACCCGATATAGGTCATAGCCAAAGGAAGTGACTTCATGGATTTCGCGCAGCTCAAACGTTTCATCGCCGTCGTCGAGGGCGGCAGTCTCGGCAAGGCGGCCGATACACTCAGTTTGTCGCAGCCTGGATTGAGCAAGAGCATTCACCAGATGGAGTCGTATTTCGGCGAGCCGCTGCTCTATCGCGGCACGAAGGGCGTGACGACGACCGAGCTCGGCAAGGCTGTTTACCGACGCGCGAAGCGCGTCCTCGCGGAATGGCACCAGCTCGAGAACGAGCGCGCGGCGATCTCCGGCGGCTTCACCGGGCACATTACCGTCGGCGTTGCGCGCGGAACCGGTTTTCTAGGTCGCGTGATTCCTGCCGCGAATGCCAAGTTGTCTCAGAGCCGTTATTCCGTGCGACTCAGCGTGGTGAGCGGCGTCGCTGAGGAATTGGTGCCGGCGCTGCAGCTCGGCGAGCTGGATTTTGCGATCGCGCCATTGGATGCCATCGTCGGCAAGCCAGACCTGGTTGGCGAAGCGCTGTTCTACGACCGTTGCGGCCTGTTCGTCGATGCGAACCATCCGCTTGCCCGCGTCGGTTCGGTCGGAATCGAGCAGCTCACGAAGTACAGCTGGCTCTATTCCGCCGACGTCCTGTCCTACTACGACGCGCTCTGCGCGCTCGCGCACAGCCGTGGCGTGCAACCTCGCGCCACGACCATCACCAGCAATTCGGTCATCTATCTGAACGCCGCCACGATCGGCAGCGATTTCATCGGCATTCTGTCGATGGACTCCGTGGAGGACCAAGTGATCGCGGGCAAGCTATTGGAGGTTGTGCTGAAGCCCTCGCAGCGTGCGCAGGTCGCGACCGCAGCCGTCGAGCGGCCCATGGGCTTCCTGATGCGCGCCGACGCGCATCTGTCAGAGCTCGCACGCGTGCTTCAGAAAGAAATCCTCGAGCTCTGCCCGGCGCTTGGATATCCGCTGCTGCCGCGCCGCGCGCCGCGCACGGGATCGAGCGACGGTTCCAAGAAGAAGCAAGCAAGCCGAAAGACAACCAGGCAGAGCGCGGGCAAACGAGCAAAGGGATAACGATTGGCTATGGGTTGTTGAGCAGCGGCTAATAGACGCAACGTGCACGTACCTCGACAATGCTGCTCGTCAAAGGCAGCGCCGCGTCATGCGGATAGGAAGAGGCACTTGTCGACGAACTGGATTTTTCAAGGGCGTTGCTGGAAGTTCGGTGACAACATTCCCACTGATGCGCTGACACCAACGCACGTCATGTTCAAGTCGCCGAAGGAAATGGCGGCTTTCGTACTCGAGACCGTTAATCCGGAATTCCCGAAGAAGGTTCGTCCGGGCGACATCCTAGTCGCAGGCCGCAACTTCGGGTGCTCATCGGGACGCGCGCTCGCTACGAAGGCACTCGCGGCCACGAACATCGGCGCGGTCGTTGCGGAGCAGTTCTCCCGCACGTTCTATCGCAATTGTCTGGAGATCGGCTTACCGCTGCTGGAAGCGACCGGCGTGCATGCGCTGGTCAACGATGGCGATGAAGTGCGCGTCGATATCAAAGCCGCAACGCTCGAGAACCTCACCACCGGCAAGACGATCGAAGGCACGCCGCCGTCGCAGTTCCTGCTGCGGATGATCGAAGCGGGCGGACTCATTCCGCTCATGAAGTCAGGCAGTTTTGCGTCGGGCGATTTTTCCGCGATGGCGAGACGGTGAGCGGCCCATGTTGAAGTTGAATCCACAACGTAAGAACGAGTTTCTCGAGCTAATGTCGCAGCGTGGCTGGGACATGTTGCTCTTCTACGGCGACACGTGGCGCAAAGATCACTTTCGCTGTCTCGTCAGCGTGTGCTTCACCGGTCCGCAAGCAGCCGCATTGCTGACGAAAGAAGGTGAAGTGCGCGCCGTCGTCACCCATCCTTGGGATGTCGAGCCGGTGAAGGCGGGAACGGGCAGCGCGGTGACGTACGTGCCCCATCTCGTCGAGGGATTGAAGAAGCTGTTGCACGACGCCCGCAAGACAGTCGTCGCCGTCAATGGACTCGAACAGATGGAAGCGCGTTTTGCACGTACCGTTACGGAGATGTCCGGCGCGGCGCCAATCTCGGCGACTGCGGACGTCGAGGAAATCCGCCGCGTCAAAACGCCGGAAGAGATCGAGGTGATCCGCAAGGCCGCGGAACTTGCCGATCGCGGTTACGCGCACTTCGTGAGCGTCGCTCGCGAAGGAATGATGGAGTACGAACTGGTCGCGGAAGTGGAAGGTTTCGTCAAGGCACACGGTGCCGAAGACAACTTCATGCTGGTCGCCTCGGGCGGCACGGAGGTGACGGGAATGAAACCGCCGACGGCTCGCGAGCTTCGCACCGGCGATTCCGTCATCACCGAGCTCACGCCGCAGATCGACGGCTACTACGCCCAGATCTGTCGCACGCTCATCATCGGACCGCCTTCCGAAAAACAACTTCAGTCGTACGCGATCTTCGCGGAAGCACAGCAAGCCGCTCAGGACTTGTTGCGCCCTGGGGTCGACATCTCGGACGTGGCGCGCGTGCAGAACGATGTCTTCCGCCAACACGGATTCGGGGAATACACCGGACCGCAGTACACGCGCGTGCGCGGCCACAACTTAGGACTGTATCCGGATGAGTTGCCGCACGTGCTCGAGAGCTCGCACTACACCTGCAAGAAGGACATGGTGATTATTTGTCACCCCAACACCTATCTGCCGCTGTCGGGATACATGGTGTTCGGTGACACCTTGCTCGTGACCGAAACGGGTTGCGTGTCACTGAGCCGAACCGAGAAGGGGCTGTTCCAGGCATGAAAAGAGGACTCGTGAGTTGGGACAAGGTCAACGAGCTGCCGCCCGAGGAGTTCGAGGCGCGGCTCGCTCGAGTTCACGCCATCGCGCGCGAGAGGCACGTCGATGCGATCGTCGTGTACTCGGACGTCTGGCGCTCGAACGACGCACGGTATCTGTCGAACTACATGCCTTATTGGAATCGAGCGTTCATCGTCGTGTCGCCCAAGGAGCCGCCCATTCTGCTGTGCGCGTTGTCGCCGCGGGTGTATCCATGGATCAAGACAGTGACGATGCACGAGACGATCATCCCAAGCCCAAGCCCGCCGGCGAAGCTGTTCAAACTGTGCGAAGAGCGCGGCTGGAAGCGGGTGGGTGTGTGCGATGTCGACGGTCTTCCCGCGGATCTGCACGCCGAGTTGATGGCAGGCATGATCGAGATCGTCGATATTCCGCGCTGTGAGATGCGTGCGGTGCCCGCAGCGAGCGAGGTTCGTATGCATGCACGTGCCGCGCAAATGGCGCGCGAGGTGCTCGAGGCAGCGCTCGCAACCGGGGGAGCGCGGACGGATCACGAGCTCACCGGGCAACTTGAGCGGGTGTTACGTCGGGCCGGCGCGGAAGATGTCGTCGTTCTGGTTTCCGATGGCGAGGGCCCGCCGATTCCGGCGGAAGGCCGGCCGATCGGACCGCACACCTCGGTGGTGGTGGCGAACGAGTACAACGGGCACTGGGCCAAAGTGACCCGGAACTTCGCGGGTATGACATCGAATCTCACTTCGCTCGACGGAGCGACGCCGCACCGCGAGATTCTGTCGGGACCGTATTCGTGGGAAACCCTAGACGACACTGCGTCTGACGCCGTCGTTTCTCTGCAGCTGCAGATCTCCGCGAACGATCGACACTATTACTTTGGCGATACCTGTCTGCAGAGTAAAGAAGGGTTGCGCGTTCTATGAACATGGTTGAGAAAATTCTGGCCCGCAAGAGCGGCCAGAAAAGCGTCGCGCCGGGCGACGTCGTACTCGCCGACGTCGACCTGATGTGCATGCACGACCTCAGCGCCAACTTTGTTATGAAGGTGTTCGAGAACGAGATGGAAGGGACCAGCATCGCGGACCCCGCCAAGCTGGTGTTCGCCTTCGATCACAACTTCGCGCCGGCGACGCGCGAGGCAGCCGAAGCGCTCGCGGCCGTACGCAGGTTCGCAAAGAAGCACAAGGTGACGAATCTGTTCGACAGCGGGTGCGGCAGCCTCCATCACGTCATCATGGAAGCGGGCCTCGTGACGCCCGGCATGATCGTCGTCGGTTGCGACTCGCACTCGCCGATCTATGGTGCGCTCGGCGCTTTCGGCACCGGCGTCGGCAACAACTCGATGGCGGCGCTGGGCTTCACGCAAAACAAAGGATGGTTCAAGGTGCCCGAGACCATCAAGATTCTCTTTCATGGCACGCCGATGAAGTCGGTGCAGCCGCGCGATATCTCGCAGTACCTCGTTGGGACGCTCGGCGAGGACGGTGCGATCTACAAGGCGCTCGAGTACGCGGGGCCGTACATCGAGTCGCTCGATGTCAACGATCGCGCGCTGTTCCCGCTGCAGGCGATCGATGTCGGCGGTAAGTGCGGCTTCGTGAACCCCGATGACAAGACCTTGCGCCATGTGCAACAGCTGTTCGCATCCAAACCGAACGTACCGAAGTTCGAGATGCTCTCGAACGATGCCGATTGTCGCTACGCCGATGTCATCGATATCGATGTGAGCCGCATTGAGCCGCAGGTAGCGTGCCCGCCGACCGTCGGCAATGTGAAGCCCATCGACGCTGCTGTCGGTACGCCGATCAACGTCGCAGAGGCGGGCGGAAGCACGGGGGGAAGGCTGAGTGACATCCGTGCGTTGGCTCGCTGCCTTGCGAATCGACGCATTCATCCGGATGTGCGTCTGCAAGTCGTACCCGCATCGCGTGAGATCTATCTCGCTGCGCTCAGAGAAGGGCTGTTCGAGACGTTGCATCTTTCGGGCGCGAACATTTTCCCGCCGAGCGCCGGCTCGAACCAAGCGTTCAATATGGGTGCGCTCGCGGAAGACGAAGTCATGATCTCGACGCAGGCGCGTAACTTTCCCGGCCGCAATGGCCATCCTAAAGCCCGTCACTTCTTAGCGTCCGCACTCACCGTCGCGGCGTCGGCGCTGACAGGCAGAATCACCGATCCGCGGAGGCTGGAGATCCAATGAGTCAGACCATCGCGGAAAAAATCCTCGCGGCGAAAGCCGGCGTTGATCGCGTCACACCGGGGCAGATCGTCGATGCGTATCCTGACCTCGTGATGAGCCACACGGCGACGTGGCGCTCCGTCAGCGTGATGAAGAAGATCGGCGCGAAACGGCTCTACGATCCGAATCGGCTCGCGATCGTGCTCGATCATATCTCGCCGGCGAAGACGGAGAAGTACGCTGCTGACCAGCAAACCTCACGCAAATTCGCGCGCGAATACGGCATCGAAAAGTTCTATGACGTCGATGCCGGTATCGCACACCTGGTGCTGATGGAGCATGGGCACGTTAAACCCGGCGACTTGATCGTCGGCACCGACTCTCACTGCACGATCTACGGCGCGTTGGGGGCATTGGGATCCGGCATCGGCTACACGGAAGTCGCTTCCGTGTGGGTGACGGGCAAGCTATGGATGAAGGTGCCGACCACGATCAAACTCACCCTCAGCGGGCGCTTTGCTGACGGCGTCAGCGCGAAGGATCTCATGTTGCATCTCATTGGCACGCTCGGCGCCGATGGCTGCGGATACAAATCCGTGGAATTTTATGGCGACGCCTTGCCGGGCATGAGCATCTCCGAGCGCATGACGATGGCGAACCTCGCGATGGAGATGGGCTCGAAGTGCGTGTTCATTCCTCCCGATGAGAGAACCTCAGAATGGGTGCTGCCACGGCTCAAGGATCCTGCAACCTATCGGCCTGTTCTAGCCGACGAAGACGCGGTTTATGAGCAGAGCATCGAGATCGACTTATCGAAGCTCACGCCCATGATCGCGTGTCCGCACCAGGTGGAGAACACCAAGCCAATCACCGAAGTGATCGGCACTCGCATCGATCAGGCGTTTCTCGGGTCCTGCGCGAATGGGAAGTACGAGGATCTCGCGGTGGCCGCCGGCATCCTTGCGGGCCGCAAGATCGATCCGCGCGTGCGACTGATCGTCACACCTGGATCGAAACAGATCATGCTCGAGGCGATGCGCACAGGTGTGCTCGCCACACTGATTGAAAGTGGCGCCTTGGTGACGAATCCGGGATGCGGTGCCTGCGCGGGCGATGGCGGCATGATGGCCGACGGTGAAGTCTCACTCTCGACCGCCAATCGCAATTTCGTCGGTCGGATGGGAAGCAGCAAGAGCAGCATCTATTTGTCGAGCCCGGCAACACTCGCGGCCTCGGCGCTCAAAGGTGTGATCGCGGATCCGCGAGAGTTCTATTGAAGAAGTGGTTAGTGGCTAGTGGTTAGTGACTAGCCAGAGAGAGAAAGCCGCTTCATTGCTCCGGCGCGGCGGCAGGTCGAGAGAGAGCTTCCGAGAGTATCTTTTGGAGGGCGAGGGCGAGATGCAAGACAAGATTAGCGGCCGCATCTATAAGTTCGGCGACAACGTCAACTCGGACATCATCATCGCGGGTCGCTATTTGATCTACATCGATCCGGTGCAGCTCGCGGAGCATGCATTCGAAATGCTTGGCGAGGGCTTCCCCGACAAGCTGCGCCACTTCGACATTCTCGTCGCGGGCCGCAACTTCGGTTGTGGCAGCGCTCGCGAGCAGGCGTCCACGGCCATCAAGGGTCTCGGCATCAAGGCGGTAGTCGCGACTTCCTTCGCGCGCACTTTCTATCGCAACGCTATAAACGACGGGCTGCCGATCTTCGAATCACTAGCGTTGTACGATGCGGTGACCGAGGGCGATGAGATTTCGATCGACCTAGCCAAGGGCGTGATCTCACATGCGGGCAGCGAATATGACTTCCCGAGGACTCCCGAATCGGTCGCGAAAATTCTTGAGCTCGGTGGACTGGCGAATTACTTGAAGTCGACGCTTGATCAGGAAGTGGACAGTGGCTAGTGGCCAGTCAGATCAGCCAATCAAAATCGGTTTGGCATCGGCTGTAAGACGCAAATTTTGATCATCCATCGATCATGAGTTACCTATCCGGCCATTTTGAGTAGCTATGTACGACAAGTCAGATCCGCGTGCGTCCTTGGTGCAGCTCAAAGGCAGTACGCAGTCCGGTACGACCGTGATGCCTGCATCTATCTGCCGTTACTATGAGGATAGTCCGGTAGACGAGGATGCGAACGGGCGTGGTTGGTACACCCGCGGACAGAATCTGCTTGTTCACTGGATCGAAGCGAGGCCTGGTGCGACTTTCACTCGGGCCGCTCAAGTAGATGAGTACATGATCGTCGTGCCCGACGACAACACACCGTACGAGATCACCGCAAACGGCGAGTCGCTGCGCGGTGTAGGTCATCAACTACTCATCGTTCCGCCAGGCGACAGCAAGATCAGTTTGCCTAACGGCGGACGGATCGCGCGGCTTTTCTCGACACAGTCGCCCGATCTGAACGCAAAGTGCGCGAATGCGACGACCTACACACAACCCGACCCGTCGCATCCTCCTTTCAAGCCTTGGCCAGCGCCGCCTTCAGGTTACAAGCTGCGACAGTACGAGCTTCAGAGGGGCGAGCGGTCGCCAGGTCAGATCGGTCCGATGTGGCGCTGTACGACGATCATGTTGAGTTTTCCGCCCGTCAGCCGCCGCGCGCGCGATGCGACGAAGCTGTCACCTCATAGTCATTACGACTTCGATCAATGTTCACTGATTTTCGCGGGCAACTATATTCATCACCTGCGTTGGCCGTGGAGCACGAACAAGCATGAGTGGCGCGCGGATGAGCATATCGAGATCGGCGCACCCTCGGTGACGGTGATGCCTGCACGTGTCATCCATACTTCGGAAGCGCAGGCACCGAGTCCGGAAGGCAACCGCATGGCTGACATCTTCGCGCCGCCACGGCTCGACTTCTCGCTCAAGGAGGGCTTGGTGAGAAACGCCGATGAGTACCCAATCCCAGAGGAGTTGTTACCGACCTAGGTGAGAACTGAGTGAGGTGATGTCGACACGCCGCACAGTGTTCGCGGCGTTTGAAATCGAACTTGTTCAGCCGCGCCCCACGAACGGCATTTTCGTGGGCAGCAAGGTCGTGAACAGCATGTTCGCTTCGACTGGCAAGTTCGCCATGTGTAACACGGCCTGCGCGGCGAGTTGCGTGTCGAGCTTGGGTATCGAGCTCGGATTGGCTGTGGGGCGTGTAGACGCAGCGCCGATTTCGCTATCGATTCGGCCGACGTCGATCTGACCGCATGCGATATCGAAGTCCCGCGCGTCGAGCGCGATCGATTTCGTGAGCCCGGTGACCGCATGTTTGGCCGCCGTGTAGGCGATCGAGTTCCGCCGCGGCACCTGTGCGGAGATCGACCCGTTGTTGATGATCCGGCCGCCGCGCGGCGTCTGATGCTTCATGATGCGCACGGCTTCCTGGATACACAGGAACATGCCGGTGAGATTGGTGTCGATGACCGACCGCCAGATCTCGATCGATAAATCCTCGACAGGCATCTCTTGGCCACTGATGCCTGCGTTGTTAAAGAGCAGGTCCAATCTTCCAAAAGTCTCTCGCGTCTGAGCGAAGAGATTTCGAACCGAATCCTGCTGCGTCACATCCGTTTGCACGGCGATGGCACGAGGCGTGGTTACGACCTCGCGCGCTTGCTCCTGACGCGCCTTGTTCGCTTCTTCGATTGCCTGCTCCAGGCGATCCACGCGCCGCCCAGCAAACACGACATTCCAACCATCGGAAAACAGCGCCACCGCGGTAGCTTTGCCGATGCCACTGCTGGCGCCTGTGACGATTGCTACTTTATCAACGGCGCTACTCATGCATCGATTGTACGCGCTACAGCGCGCAAGCGCACCGTTCGCGGATGCCGCAACAATGCTGCGCATTCGCAGCTCTGCGCGGACAATTATTGGGATGAGTTCGCGTCGTGATCGCGATACACGGATCGGGCTGTGAGGGCCGCGCGGAACTGGAATGGTGCTGACGGGGAACGAGCCCCATCTAGGTAGACACCATCGATACTGCGAATGGTATCGGGCGATCATTCAGTAGCATTAGCGTTCTTTCGTAAACGATAGTTCACTTTCGGTAATGATATCGATGTAGTAGAACTCGAGCGCGTCGCACACGAGCCATTCACCCGCTATGAACAGAATCTTACGGATCGCCGTCCTTACTCTCGCGCTCGCGTTCCACGCGCGCTTGCATGCGCAGGTTCAAACCGAGGCACCGCCCGTCGTCAAAGGTGCCCAGCCGGTGAGAGTCGAGCGCATCAAGATCCACGGAGAAGCGCTCGAAGGGAATCTCGAAGGCAACGTCGTCAATCGCGATGCATTGGTATTTCTGCCGCCGAGTTATGCGAAGGAGCGGACCCGGCGGTACCCCGTGGTCTATGCATTGCACGGATTCTTCGTGGGTGCTGAACAGTGGAGCAAGGAAATCCACGCGCCGCAAACGATCGAGGGTGCGTTTGCGCTCGGCGCGAAAGAGATGATCGTCGTGTTGCCGGACTCGAAGACATTGCATAACGGCTCCATGTACTCGAGCTCCGTGACCACAGGCGACTTCGAGAAGTACATCGCGCACGATGTCGTGACGTATATCGATGCACACTACAGAACCTTAGCCGCACGCGAAAGCCGCGGGCTCGTCGGACATTCGATGGGCGGATACGGTGCGTCGCGGATCGGGATGAAGCACGCGGATGTGTTCGGCAGCTTGTACGTCATGAGCCCTTGCTGCCTGTCGGCCCGAGGCGCGCCGCCCAAAGAAGCGCTGGAGAGCCTCGCGAAGCTCCAGCGTCCCGAGGATCTGGACAACCAGCACTTCATGGTGCGAGCCACGCTTGCAGCTGCGGCCGCGTGGTCGCCGAATCCGAAGAACCCTCCGTTCTTCTTGGATCTTCCGGTTGCAGGAGACATGCAATCTGAGGTGCTCGCGAAGTGGGCCGCGAACGCGCCGCTCGCGTTCGTCGATCAGCACATCGGGAATCTCAAGCGATATCGCGCTATCGCGCTCGATGTGGGCGATCAGGACGGCTTGCGTGTGGATACCGCGAAGCTGCACCAGAGGCTCAGCGACTATGGGATCGCGAATACGTTCGAAGAGTATTCGGGCGACCACACGAACAAACTCGGTGATCGCTTTCAGAACCATGTGCTGAAGTTCTTCAGCAACCATCTGTGCTTCGAAGCGCGCTGCGCAAACTGACGAGCGACCTCAGCGCACTACCACGACAATCATTCGAATCATCGAGGACGAGACATGAAGAAGATTGCGTTCGTGTTGGTCTTGCTGGCGAGTATCTGTGCAGCGGAAGACTCCGGCGAGTTCACGCCTGCATCGACCAACGTGTGGGGCGCAGAGTACCCGCGCATCGACAGCAGCGGACGTGTGCAGATTCGAATCAAGGCTCCAGAGGCGAACCAGGTCAAGCTCAATTTCTGGAGCGGGCCGAAGGTGGACATGCAGAAGGACGCGGACGGGTTCTGGAGTGTGACGACACCGCCGTTGGTGCCCGGGCTGCACTATTACGTCTTGAACATCGATGGGGCTGACGTGAGCGATCCTGGAAGCCAGGCATTCTTCGGGGGCACGCGATACACGAGCGCGGTCGAAATTCCGGAGCCTGGCGCTACTTATTATTCCATTCAGAATGTGCCGCACGGACAAGTGCGCGAAGTTTGGTACGAGTCGAAGATCACCGGATCATGGCGCCATGCGCTCGTCTATCTACCGCCGGGATACGACACGCAAACGAAGCAGCGCTATCCAGTGTTGTACCTTCAGCACGGCGGCGGGGAAGACGAAACGGGCTGGATACGCCAAGGTCGCGCAAACTTCATCCTCGACAACTGCATCGCTTCAAGCAGGTGCAAGCCGATGATCGTAGTGATGGCCTACGGCTATGCGCGGCGAGCCGGGTACACGCCACCGGACCTGACGGGCAAACCCTTCGGCTCCCCCGAAATGCTCAAGGCCATGCAGGACATGGCGAGTACATTCGAAGACGACGTGACACAAGCGCTCATTCCGTTCGTCGACAAGACTTTCCGCACACTTCCGGATCGCGACAACCGCGCGATGGCCGGCTTGTCGATGGGAGGCATGCAGACCTTTCAGGTCACGCTCAACCATCTGGATCTGTTCTCGCACATCGGCGGGTTCAGCGGCGCGGGTGGACCGCTCGTGCTCGGCGATCGCAAGCTTGATCCTAAGGTGGACTACAACGGCGTCTTTGCCGACCCGAGGGACTTTGCCAAGAAGGTTCACGTGCTGTGGCTTGGCGTCGGGACCACCGAACCCGAGCGGATGCGCGAGGGTATCCGTCGCTTCCATCGCTCGCTCGAGGAAGCTGACATTCAACATGTGTATGTCGAGTCCGAAGGAACGGATCACGAGTGGCAGACTTGGCGTCGTGCGCTCAATGACTTCGCGCCACGGCTCTTCCGCAATTAGAGCAACGACTCGAATCGTCAGTTCGATGACCCCCTGATGCGCGACTCCCATCCGGGTAGTCGCGTAAACCGTTGTGCATTCCAACCAACCTTCGTCTACGAGTTGTCGCAGCGCGGCGCGCCAGAAACGCTGCAGGGTTTCACCCGACCCTCGCTAGGGCAACTTCGCAATCCGCGCGCACGCGCCGATCTCATTCTTATCAATGTGCGATAGCGATCGGTAGATCGCTGCGCGCTTTCCTGCGCGTGCATGATCAGTCTTGAGCGATCGTAGCCGATATTGCATTCATGAAAGAGCACACCCATTAGCAAAAACAATTTTTAATTGTCTGAGTATTGACGAGCCGCAATCCTCAGTGCTTAAGTACGGTGAGCATCCAACAAGCTGCCGATGTTCTATCGGCTGAGAAAACCCAAAGGGGGAGTCGTTCATGTCGCGAGAGTTCGTAGCGCTAGCAAGCACATCAACTTTGTTAGCGTTATCCATTGCCGTCCCGGCGTCGGCCCAAGAGACCACCTCGACGTCTGGCGAAGCACTCGAGGAGATCGTCGTTACCGGTATTCGTGGCTCGTTGCAACGCAGCCTCGATATCAAGCGAGAAGCGTCCGGCGTCGTTGACGTCATTACCTCCGAGGACATCGGTAAGTTTCCAGATTCAAACGTCGCAGCATCCTTGCAGCGCGTTCCCGGCGTTTCGATTCAACGCGCCGGCACGCGTGGCGAACCGACGGGCATCACGGTGCGCGGCTTCGGCGGCGACTTCAACGAAACGCTCTTCGATGGCCGGCGAATCTCCACTGCCGCAGGCGGGCGCTCGGTCGACTTCAGCACAGTTGGCGCGGATTTCGTCGGCGCGATGCACATCTTGAAGACGCCGGACGTCACGCTGTCGACCAGCTCGATCGGTGCGACCGTGAACATCCTGTATCCGAAGCCGTTCGATCAGCTCGGAACGCGTTTCGTGACGAGCGCCTCCGGGTCGATGCAGGACGAGGCGGGCAACATCGTCCCGACGGCAGGTGCCTTGTTCAGCACGACCTTTGCGGACGACACCATGGGCATCCTCATGGATGCCATCTACACCGAGCGCGAGACGGACACGAATCGTGTGTTCGTGTCGGGCTGGAACGGCAGCGACACGTTTGCTCCGTGTCAGATGACTGCGAACTGCACGAATGAAGAACTCGACGCCGGGAATATGGTCGGCTGGTGGCAACAGCAGTACGGTGCCGAGCAGTCGCAGGTGAACGACGAGCGTATCGACGGCCGCATTGCGTTCCAGTGGCGTCCTTCGGACAACGTCCTGCTCACGGTAGACGACAACTTCTCGCGCCAGAAGATCAAGACGGAGACCTACGGATTCGCGCTCTGGTTCGGCAATAGGGACCTGCGAAACATCGAGTTCGACGACAACGGTACAGTGGTCAACTTCATCCAGCCGGGCACGCCGATGGATCTCAACGCGAGCGTCAACAACGTTCAGCTCGTGACGAATCAGATTGGCGCCAACCTGAAGATCGACGTTACCGAGAACTTGCACTTCGACATCGACGCGTCGTACGCGAAGAGCAAGCAGAACCCCGATGGCGAGCGTAACGACGGCGCGAACATCGGTTACGGTGGCGCGCTTGGCACGTCGTTGGGCGTGCGCGTTCTAGGTGACAGCAGCGATACGCTGCCGCAACTCACCACGTATGGCCCGAACGGCGACACATCACGCTATCTCGATCCGTCCGTGATCGGTTCTCACGTTCTCGTGCGCATGCAGCAGGAGAATACGGATACGATCAAGCAGGCGCGCTTCACGACGACCTATGAGCAGGACGGCATGAGGGTCGACGTCGGTGCGTCCTACCTCGATGACAACTTCACGCTTCAGAACAGCAACACCTTCGCGAACAACTTCTGGCAGGCGTTCTCGGGCTATGGTGCTCCGTCGGGCCGCAGCTCGGGCGTGCTGATTCCCGAAAGCATGTACCGCGGCACGATCGGTACGGGAGGATTCATTCCCGGATTTTCGGGCGCCGGCGCGTTGCCCCCGTCATTGCTCATCTACAGCCCGTACGAGCTTTACAGCCTCCTCGAGGGCCTAGGTAACCCGCAAACTCAAACCATCGACGGCTTCAACTACGGCTGCTGTAACTACACGGGCTCGCTCGACCTCGCGCTCGATCCGGGCAGCGTTCAGGACATCACGGAGAAGACCTTCGCCGCGTTCATTCGCGCCAACTTCGACACTGAGATCGGAGACATGCCATTCCATTTCAGTGCCGGTTTGCGCAACGAGCGAACCGATGTCACTTCTTCGGGTCAAGGCCGCGTGCCGATCCTGCTCACGCAGAGTGAAGCGGATCCTACGTTGCTGACCACGACGTTCTCCGAGACGCAGGCAATCACGACGAAGAGTGACTACTCGTTTCTGTTGCCGAGCTTGAGCACGAAACTGGAAGTCACGCCCGATGTGCACCTGCGCTTTGCGGCGTCCCGTACGTTGACGCGTCCGGCAATCAACTTCCTCACGCCGGTGCTGAACGTGGGTTCGCTGCCGCGCGTGGGTGCGCTCACGGCGAACGGCGGCAACCCGGCGCTGAAGCCCTACCTGTCGGATAACTTCGACTTCGCGGTCGAGTGGTACTACCAGCAGAACTCGTACGCTGCTCTGAACTACTTCATGAAGGACGTGACCAACTTCATCGTTCAGGGGACGCAGCGCCAGACGATCAACAATGTCATCGACCCGACGACCGGACAGCCTGCCGTATACACGGTGGCTCAGCGCGTCAACGGGCCAGATGCGACGGTCGATGGCTTCGAGTTCGCATGGCAGCACGTGTTCGGCGATTCGGGCTTCGGGTTCAACGCCAACGTCACGATCGTGGATACGGACCGTCCGTACGATCGCAACGACCTCTCGCAAAGCGGCTTCGCGGTCACCGGTCTCGCCGACTCCGCGAACTTCGTCGGCTTCTATGACAAGAACGACTTCGAGGTTCGTGTCGCGGCGAACTGGCGCGATGAGTACCTGCTGCAGTTCGGTCAGAACCAGAACAACTCTAGGGTCGGTGCGGACCCGACGTTCGTGAACTCGAGCCTGCAGATCGACGTCACCACGAGCTATCAGCTGACAGAGCAGCTCAATGTGTTCTTCGAGGCGTTGAACGTCACGAACGAGACGCTGAGCACGCATGGCCGGTACGACAACCAGCTCCTCGATGTCTTCGCATATGGACGTCGATACACGCTGGGTGTGCGCTTTAGAATGTAGGTGTGCCAGTGACGTGGGAGGGTGTTCGGCTCCCCCCGGGCCGGCATCCTCCCACCGTCGCTTAAGCACGAGCGGCATGCGATCATTCGACGATGGTTCGTCCCGTAAGAAATGTCGTAATTGTTGGCGGTGGTACAGCGGGTTGGTTGACGGCAGGCGTGATCGCTGCAAGACACCGCAGTCGTATACCAGGCACCTTCAGTGTCACGCTTATCGAATCGCCGAATACGCCGATCATCGGAGTCGGCGAGGGAACGTGGCCCACGCTGCGCACGACTCTGTCTCGCATCGGCGTGTCCGAAACGGAGTTCTTCCGACAATGCGATGCCGCCTTCAAGCAAGGCGCGCTCTTTGCCCGCTGGACGACAGGCAAGCCCGACGATGGTTACTACCACCCGTTGATGTACCCCCAAAATTTCTCGCAGTTGAACTTGGCGCCGCACTGGCTGGCCGAGAATAACGGGCGCTCATTCTGCGATGCCGTCACACCGCAGGGGCGTCTGTGCGATGAGGGGCTTGCGCCAAAGACGATTGTCACAGCCGAATACGAGGCGGTCGCGAACTATGCGTATCACTTGAACGCCGGCAAGTTTGCTGCCTTCATGCAGAAGTTCTGCTGCGAGAAGCTCGGCGTGCGGCACATTCTCGCGGACGTTCGTCGAGCGAATCTCGCTGAGGACGGCGATATTAAGAGCCTCGACACCGAGCAAGCAGGTGAGATCGAAGGCGATCTGCTCATCGACTGCACCGGTTTCAAGGCGCTGTTGATCGGCGAGACGCTAGGCGTGCGGTTCAAGAGCTGCCAAGACGTGCTCTTCTGCGACACAGCACTTGCGACGCAGGTGCCTTATGAATCCGAATCTCATCCGATCGCAACCCATACGATCTCCACCGCGCAATCTGCCGGCTGGATTTGGGACATCGGCCTGCCGACTCGGCGCGGCGTCGGCTATGTATATTCGAGCCGACACATGTCGATGGACGAGGCCGAGCGGGAGCTGCGCGCATATATCGGACCGAAAGGCAAAGATCTGCCGATTCGAAAGATTCCGATCCGGGCCGGTTGTCGCGAGGTGTTCTGGAAGCGCAATTGCGTCGCGATCGGATTGGCTGCCGGGTTCCTTGAGCCGCTCGAATCTTCGGCCATCGTGTTGATCGAGATCTCCGCCAAGTTCATCGCCGAGCAGATGCCGGTCTGCCGCGAAGTCATGGACATCATTGCGGCTCGCTATAACGAGGCAACGCACTATCGTTGGGGACGCATCGTCGATTTTCTCAAGCTTCACTATGTACTGACGCAACGCGAGGACACGGCGTTCTGGCGAGACAACTGCGATCCAGCCACGATCCCCGAGCGGCTCAAGAACTTACTTCATCTCTGGCGCTATCAGTCTCCGTGGTTTCACGATGAGTTCGATCGCATCGAAGAAGTTTTTCCCGCTGCCAGCTATCAATATGTGCTGTATGGCATGGGATTTCGCACTGAGGTCGATCCGAGCACGCTTGCAGGTCAAGCAAAGATCGCCGAGCGGGCTATGCGTGAGAATCAGCTGCAAACGGAACGGCTGCGCATGGCGTTGCCTCGTCACCGCGATTTGATTCGCAAGATCGTAGAGCAGGGCCTTCAGCCCGTTTGAAGTCAAACCGCATGCCCAAATACGAGCCCCTGAATCCGCACGCCCACCGACATTTGCGTCTCCGTCCACGCACAAGCACCGATCCGCATTTCGCCCAGATCGTGGCGAGCGAGTTTCCCGCAGCCGCGGTGTCTTCGCCGATTCTGCTCACGAAAGATCCCGAGAAGGGCAGCTTCTATGCGGGGGCGCTGTTCGGCTTCAAACCCGCGGAGCCTGCCCTCAAGAGCGCGTCGGAGCGCGGCGGTTTCGTGCCGCTCACTTTGGAACGCGAGGGCTTTTTCACCAGCGGGGAGAACATCGTCATCGACCTAGACAGCCCGCGGTTCAGTGACAGCGAAGGCGAGCCATTGTTCGACGAATCGCAGCAGCCGAGCCCCAGGCTGCGTCAGATGCAGCGTTTGTTGGGCGAGCTTCACAAAGGTCTCGATGCGACCGCAGCGTTCATCCAGGCATTGGTGGAGTTGCGCATCGTCGAGCCGATCGATGTCTCGCTGCGCTTCGATGATGGAGAGAAGATCAGCCTGCAAGGTCTATACACCGTCAGTTTGGACTCGCTCCATGCACTCGATGATGCGCAGGCCTTGCGCCTCTTCCGAGCGGGCTACTTGCAACTCGCGTACATCATGGCCGGATCGCTCAACCAGATTGGCGTTCTAGCGCAGCTGCGCAACAAGCGGCTCGCAAGCGCTCTTAGCTAGCGGCTGGATCTGCCAGTGTGGCGCAGCGCTGACAAGCACAATCAAGAGGTCACTGCGCACGCGCTGAGTTCTTGCTTCCACTCGACCCGTTGGACAACTACAAGAGGTATTCGTGAAATCGACTTTGAGCAAAATGCTTGCGGGTGTCAGCTGCATGCTTTCGACGGCAAGCGCATTCGCCGCCGATCCGCCGCCCGTCGCGGTGCGGATCGACGCGAGCATCACGTCCGCGCCCATCAACAAACATATCTACGGACAGTTCTTGGAACATGGTGGTCCGATCGTCAATCATGGCCTGTGGGCCGAGATGATCGACGATCGCAAATTCTATGGCCCCATCCTCGAGGCTGAGCCGCCGCCACCGACCGATCCGCGTCGCGCTTTCCTAGGACGCGTGCGGAGCTGGATCCGCATCGGTTCCGCGGATGCGGTGACGCTCGCAGAAGACAATGCCTACGTGGGCGAGCACTCGCCGCTACTTCGCGCGAACGGCGATGAGCCTGTGGGCTTTCATCAAAGGGGCGTCGCGTTGCTCAAGGGCAAGCGATACGCGGGTCACATCGTCGTTGCCGGAGATCCCAGCGCACGCGTCCGGGTGAGTCTCATTTGGAGCGAAGGCGAGAAGGGGCGGCAAGATATCGCGCTGCCAGCGCTCACCACGGAATATGCACGTCATCCGCTCGCATTCACGTCCCCGGTCGCGACGAACGATGCGCGCATCGAAATAACAGCACGCGGCAACGGCAAGGCACGGGTCGGTGTGATGTCGTTGATGCCCACGGACAACGTCGAGGGTTTCCGCGCGGAGGCCATCGCAGCGCTGAAGCAGATCGATGCCGGTGTGTATCGTTTCCCAGGCGGCAATTTCGTGTCGGCGCACGAGTGGCGCAACGCGATCGGACCGCGCGATAAGCGTCCGCCGATTTACGATCCGGTATGGAAGGCGGTGCAGCCGAACGATGTCGGCACCGATGAGTTCCTCGCGCTGTGCCGATTGCTCGATGCGGATCCGTACATCACAGCAAGTGCGGGCTTCGGTGATGCGTGGTCGGCCGCGCAACTCGTCGAGTACGTCAATGGCGATGTCTCGACACCTATGGGTAAGCTCCGCGCCGAGAACGGCCATCCCGAGCCGTATGGCGTGAAGCTCTGGGGTATCGGCAACGAGCCGTGGGGTGATTGGCAGTTCGGCGCCATGCCGATCTCTCAATACGTCTGGAAGCACAACGAGTTCGCAAAGCAGATGCGTAAGGTCGATCCGTCGATCGTGCTCGTCGGCGGCGGCGCTCTGCCGAAGACGATGACGACGGCGAAGCAGGCACAACGCTTCGGTTCATCACCCATCCCTGAGCCGCTGTCGGAAGCGGATTGGTCGGGCCGACTGCTCCAGCACTCACATAAGTACATGGAACAGTTGAGCGAGCACTTCTACGCCTACGCGGCGACGCGCTTCGATCTGGAGAAAGGCGAGCAGGTGCCGACGGAAGAGCCGCTCATCGAGGTGCTGCGCAAACCCGCGAACCACGTGCGTCTTTCGGTCGAGCAGTACCTCGAGTACAAGAACCTCATTCCGGAGCTCAAAGAGAAGCACATTCCACTCAATATCGACGAGTGGGCGCTGACGGGATTCCCATGGAACTCATATAAGGTCGCTCCAGCCAATGCGTGGACCTTGCACGAGATGATTCGTCACTCGGATGTCATCCACGCCGCGGCGTACACCTTCGGTACTTCGCTCCTGAGCGCGACGCGCAACCAGGCGCAACTCAATCCGGCCGGGCAAGTGTTCCAGCTGTATAGCCGGCACTTCGGCAAGATTCCGGTGAAGGTGAGCGGCGATCACCCGCAGCCTGCGCCGAAGTGGCCGGTCGGCGGCGAGCAGCCGAGTGTCAACGCAGGCAGCGATACCTATCCGCTCGATGTCGTCGCGGCGCTGAGCGAAGATCGGCAATACCTCACTGTGGCGGTCATCAATCCCAGCGACAGCCAACAGCGCATGCAATTAGTGGTCGATGGGGTGAAGACTCGCGGAGGCAAGTTGCACAGACTCGCGCATCCCGATCTCGAGTACGTGGCGGTGCCAGGACAACCTTCTGCGGTGAAGATCCAGGAGCAATCGTTGTCTCGGACGCCTCCGTCGGTCGTTGTGCCGCGATATAGCATCAGCATCTACTCGCTCAAGGTGACGCAATAGCTGAGAGCGGCAAGGAACAGGGGGAAGTGAGCGAATGCCGATCGCATCGAATCGGGATACGAGCGTCACCGTGAGGAAGCTTTGGCTTGCCTTTGTTGCGCTTCACTTGAGTCTGTGCGCCGCGGCCGCACAGACATGGACGCCTGACAACGCGAACGGCACATTCACCAATCCCATCTTCTATGAAGAGTTCTCCGACCCGGACATGATCCGGGTCGGAGATGACTTCTATCTCACGGGCACGACGATGCACTCGATGCCAGGACTTCCGGTCCTGCGCTCGAAGGACATGGTGAATTGGGAGTTCGTCTCGTATGCCGCGGAAAAACTCGATCTAGGACCTGAATTTCGTCTCGAGAACGGGAAGAACATCTACGGGCAAGGGTTCTGGGCGCCCTCCTTTCGCTACCATGACGGCACGTTCTACATCTTCAGCAACGTCAACAAACAAACGACGCAGGTATTCAGCGCCACGAATCCCGCGGGCCCTTGGCGCCACAGCGCGATGCGTCGTTCTTTGCACGATCTATCCGTGCTCTTCGATGACGACGGTAAGAAGTATGTCGTGTGGGGATACAGATCGATTCAGTTCGCAGAGCTGAACGACGATCTCACCGACATCGTGCCGGGTACGCAGCGCGAGATCATTCCGGAAAGTGCCGGGATGGGCGAGGGACTGCACTTCTACAAGATCGACGGCAAGTACTTCATCGTCAGCGCGTGGTACGACCAGCGCATGCGGATGCCCGCCGCGCGTGCCGACCGCCCAGAAGGTCCCTATGAGGTGAATCACGCCATCAGCATCGATGAGGACTTCGGTCTTGCGCAGGGCAATCGGCTGGCCGATATGCGAGGGACGAAGCCTCCCTATGACATCAAGCCTGGCGATCCTCACGCGACAGGCAAACTGTCCTTGCATCAGGGCGGCATCATTCAAACGCCGCTCGGAGAATGGTGGGGCTACTCGATGATCGATTACAACTCGGTGGGGCGCTTGACGGCGCTCTCGCCGATTACGTGGCACGACGGATGGCCGTACTTCGGGTTGCCCGGCAACTTGACGCGCACACCGCGCACCTGGGTGAAGCCGAAGACGCGCAAGGCTCAGGAGATCGAAGTGCCGTACGTGCGCGACGATGAGTTCAAGGCATCAACGCTCCAACCGATCTGGCAGTGGAATCACGTCCCGGTGAACGAAGCGTGGTCGCTGGATGAGCGCAAGGGATACTTGCGCTTGCACGCGTTGCCCGCGACGAGTCTTTGGGACGCGCGCAATACGCTGACGCAACGCGCCATTGGTCCGATCTCATCGCCCACCGCTGTACTCGACCTCTCTTCGATGAGGGTCGGCGATGTCGCGGGGCTCGCGCTGTTCAATAGACCTTACGCCTGGATCGGTGTGGAGCGGCACGACGGCAAGACCACATTGGTGCAGTTCGATGAGCAAACGAATCGGCGCGCGCTAGCGGACTTTGACGGCACTCGTGTATTGCTGCGTGCCGATTGCGACTTCCTAAGAGAGACGGCGCACTTTTCCTATTCGACGGACGGGAAGAACTTCGTGAAGCTCGGCGAGCCGATGACTATGGTGTTTCAGCTCGCGACGTTCCAAGGCGTTCGCTATGCGCTCTTCAGTTACAACATGCAAGGCGAGCGTGGCGGCGCCGCAGACTTCGACGCATTCGCAGTCGATCAGCCTCATCCGCGCGGCTTGATGCGGCCGATCCCATATGGAAAGCGCGTAGAGCTTGCCGCGATGAGCAAGCCATACGGTCTCAGCGCGAATGAGCGCACGATCGTGACGGGGGCGCCCACTCCCTTCGAGGTCATCGATATGACGCTCGGTCGCGCGGCATTCAAATCGGAGCACGGGTTCCTGGGCATTGCCGAGAACGGGGACGCCGAGATCGTCAAGACGCCAAGCGGCGAGGCGACGACCTTCCAGTGGATCGAGACGCCCACGGGCGAGCTCGTGTTGATGTCGCTGCGCACGAATCGGTTCCTACGCATCGACCCTGAGACGCGGCGCATCGTGGCGGATAGCAGGACACCGTTACCGGATAACAGCGATGGTGCACGCTTCTCCTGGTCGCGCGTGCGCTGAATCCAAGCTCGAGAAGAAAAAGGGTGGGGCGACGATGACGGATTCGATCAACATCAATCGGCGCGAACTGATCGCGGGCGCGAGCGCGCTGGCGCTCGCGGGGAACAGCCCTCTGCTCCACGCGGCAACGACCGATCGTTTCATCCCGAAGCCGCTGTCTCTTTGGTATCGACAACCCGCGGATGAATGGGTGCAGGCGCTGCCGGTCGGCAACGGCCGCATCGGCGCGATGGTGTTCGGAGGCATCGCGCTCGAGCGCCTACAGCTTAATGAGGATACGTTCTTCTCAGGCGGTCCTTACAACCCCGTCAATCCCGACGCGAAAGCGGCTCTGCCCGAAGTACGTCGCCTCATCTTCGAAGGCAAGTTCGCCGAAGCGCAGGCACTCGCGAATGCCCGCGTGATGGCGAAACCGCTCAAGCAGATGTCCTACCAGCCGATCGGCGATGTGTTGGTCAACATGTTCGGCTTAGAAAACGTGAGCGACTACGTACGCGAGTTGGATCTCGAGTCTGCGGTCACGCGCACCTGGTTCACGTCGGAGCGAACGCGCTATGTTCGCGAAGTATTCGCGTCAGCTCCGGATCAACTGATCGTCATGCGCTTGAGTGCGGACCGAGGCGGGCGCGTTCATTCATCGCTGTCGCTGACTTCGGCGCAAGCTGCGACGACGCGCATGGAAGGTGACGACGTGCTCGTGATGTCAGGTGTCGGGCCGGGCGAGCACGGAATCGAAGGACGTATGCGCTTCGAGGTGCGGCTCAAAGTCACCCAACGCGGCGGCTCGCGTTCGGTGGGCGAAGCAGGTATCAGTATCGTCGGTGCGGATGAAGTCGTCGCTTACATCGCGATCGCCACGAACTATCGTCGCTTCGACGATTTATCGGCCGATCCTACCGAGATCACGCGCAAGCAGATCGCTGCTTTCGCGAGCGATTACGAAACCACGATGCGCCGACACATCGCCGACTACGCGCAGCTCTTTCGACGCGTCTCGCTCGACCTCGGCGGCACGGAGGCTGCGTCGATGCCGACTGACGAGCGCATCCGTGACTCGGGCTCGCGCATCGATCCAGCGCTCGCCGCGCTGTACTTTCAGTACGGCCGATACCTGCTCATCGCGAGCTCTCGTCCGGGCTCGCAGCCTGCGAACCTGCAAGGCATCTGGAACGAACGACCGCGTCCGCCCTGGGAAAGCAAGTGGACGATCAACATCAACACTGAGATGAATTACTGGCTTGCGGATGTCGCGGGGCTGGGCGAGTGCATCGAGCCGCTGCTACGCATGACCCGCGAGCTCGCGCAGACCGGTGCCGTCGTCGCGCGCGAGATGTACGGCGCGCGCGGCTGGGTTGCGCACCACAACACCGATGTCTGGCGCGCCGCTGCGCCGATCGACGGCGCGCAATGGGGATTGTGGCCGCTCGGCGGCGTGTGGCTGCTCCAGAATCTCTGGGACCATTGGGAGTTCGCGCGCGAGCCGGCCTTCTTGCGCGAAATATACCCCTTGATGAAGGGCGCGGCGGAGTTCTTCTTCGATACGCTGGTCGAGCATCCGACGGATGGATCGCTCGTCACCGTGCCGTCGAACTCACCCGAGAATATGCACCCATATGGGAGCTCGCTCTGCGCGGGCCCCGCAATGGATCGACAGCTCCTGCGTGACTTGTTCGAGCGCTGTGTGATCGCTGCGAGAGAGTTGAACGTCGACTCGGAGTTCCAAGCGCAGTGCCGCGCAACGCGCGCGCGGCTCGCTCCCGACCGCATCGGTAAGGCAGGGCAGCTGCAAGAATGGCTCGAGGATTGGGATCTCGAGGTGCCGGAAATCCGCCATCGTCATATCTCCCATCTTTACGCGCTGCATCCATCCGATCAGATCACGGTGGAAGACACGCCGGAACTTGCCGCCGCCGCGCGCCGCTCGATGGAGATTCGCGGAGATGAGGCGACAGGTTGGGGGATCGGCTGGCGTATCAATGTGTGGGCGCGGCTCGCGCAGGGCGACCGGGCGCATGCGATCGTTCAGATGCTGCTGTCGCCCGAGCGCACCTATCCAAACATGTTCGATGCGCATCCGCCGTTTCAGATCGACGGCAACTTCGGCGGCGCAGCCGGCATCGCGGAGATGCTGCTGCAGTCGCATCGCGAGCGGTTACATCTGCTTCCGGCTCTGCCGCGAGTGTGGGCGCGTGGATCAGTGTCGGGTTTACGGGCACGCGGCGGATTCGCGATCGACATGCGTTGGTCGCAGGGTGAGCTCGAGCAGGCGCTCGTGTCGAGCGCGCAAGGTCGAGCGGCGATGCTCATCTATAAGGGACAGCGGCTCGATGTCCGATTGAGGGCGGGTCAGAAGCGGATGGCAGAGTGGGTGGATGGAAAGCTCAAGTGGACCTAGCTCTGCGCGCACCTCGCATCGAGCGCATCATGTCCGTCGTTTCGCACGAGACTTCTTGAGACTGCCATGATGCCCGAGCGCTGCCGAGATGGACTGTGCGGCGCCCTCTAGATGCTTGCGCGCCGCATCGAGTCCGACTTTCTGCGAGCCGTCGAGGAGCTCGAGGAAGGGAACCGTGAGTGCCGCAACGAGGTTGCCGTAGAACCCGAAGACGGGAAAGCTGACATCGGTCACACCGCGCGTGATGGGGCTCGGAAAGCGTTCGTAGCCACGCTCGCGAACTGCCGCGAGTTGTGAGTCGAGTTGCGGTCGGCTCACTCGCGTCGGTGCGAGCCGCTCAGCCAGCTGAATCATTCTTTCGCGCTGCTGGTCTTCGGAGAAGGCGAGGATGACGTGCCCCGAGCAGCTGCGGATCAAATTGACGGACGTGCCCACGCGGACCACGAAACCTCGCGTGGCGGGATTTTCCTGGCGGTACACGACCAGACCTTCGCCACCGTTCGGGACGACCAGATGACAGGATTGACTGATCTGGTTGACGAGCAGCTGCATTACCGGCGCGGCTGCGCGTGTGAGGTCCTGCGCCGGCGTCGATCTCAACGCGAGGTCGAGAAACTTATAAGCGACGGTGTAACGGTCGGTCTCGGGCGATTTCTGCAGGAAGCCGCGCCGCTCCAACGCGATCACGATTCGAAATAACTCTCCCATCGAACGACCCAAGCGGTGGGCGATTTCGTTCATCGTCGCGCCGCCCGGGGTGCTGGCGAGTAGCTCGATGACGTCGAACGCTTTGTCCAGCGCAGGCACCGCGTACTCGCCCTTCGGTGCCGCAGCTCCGCCTCGATCCATGAAAGAAACCGCTTTTCGTCTGCTCGCTTGCGCCATGGAGTATTCCGCGTGGTCCGAAGAATCGTATCGGTCTATATGCGCAATGATATGTCGTGCGAAAGAAATGAGCGAGAGGCGCCCGCCAGGGCGCCTGGCGAAACCGGGCTGATCGTTGCGCGTGGTGCTACGAGCCGCCGCGAAGCAGCTGCAGGATGTATGCGCGGAGCCGGCCGTAGTTGTCCGGCTTCAGCGGTCCGAGCACGCCGTGCTGGCTCGGGGGAAGATGGGCGAGCGGGTGCCCTTTGCTCCGGAAGACGTAGTGATCGAAGAACGCTTGCCACGCTCTACGTTCGGCGGGCGGACGCTCAGCGAGCGTGATCATGCTCAAGAGCAACGCCGTGGAGGGTGCATCCGGTCCGATGCTGAAGGCATCCCACCAATAGTTCACGAGCGCATTGAACTCGCTCAGCGCCTCGACTTGATGCCACCACAACTTAGGGATGTAGATCGCATCGCCCGGATGGAGCTCCGCGACGTATGCTTGCTCGCGAATGGTCTTGAAACGTGGGTAGCGCTCGTCGTCGGGCGGGGCGGACGCTGCAAGGCTCACGGGCTGACCGGCCATCGTGTGATCGATCGGACCCACGTACAGATCTCCGATCGTTTCAGGTGCGAACAGCGTGAAGCGGCGGACACCAGCGACCACGCAAGCAATGTTGTCGAGCGTGTCGTAATGAGCTGCGACTTTCGATGCGTGACCTAGCCAGATCCGCGGCGAGACGTCGCTCTTCACGATCTTCAACGTGTGCTGTTTCGAGAATCCGGGTAGGTAGGGTTCAACGGGCACTGAGCCCAGATACATCGAGCTTTGTCCCGGAGGAGAAACGATATGGCTCAGCGCGTCGGCGAACCTCATCCGCCTGCGTTCGAAATTGAACTGCTTCAAATCGTCGCTGTAGTAGTACTCGCCTGCGATACGCGAGTCGCCGACGAACACCTCGGCCGTTCCGCCCGCATCGAACGCCAATAAGTAGTCTCTCAATCGGTTCGGGGACTCTTGCGCAGCCGTGACCGCCGGCCACGAGCGCACGAGCTCTCGAATGACGACGGGCTGACACGGCTCGGCGACCTCCCGGATGAACGTTTCCGGATCGCCAAGGCGCTGAGCAGGGATCTCTGTAGGTTTCATACTCGACGCCACATCATACCAGCGCCGAGGAGCACCCGAAGGTGCGGGCGAACGACCTAGAATCGCGTGCAGATGTTTGCGCGCTTCAGCATTCCACGACAGCTTTGATGACCTTGCACTCGGGGTCGAGCCATGCGCCGAGTCTGGCCGGTAGCTCTGCGAGGGGCGCGCTATGCGTGTGGAGATCTGCGGTAGGGATCTTGCGCGAGCGAATGCAGTCGACGACAAATTCGAAGTCCTCGACCGTCGCATTGCGGCTGGCCATGAGTCTCGCTTCGCGCTTGTGAAACTCCGGATCAGAGAAGGTGATCTCGGCATTCACGACTGAGACGAGCACATAAGTGCCACCATGAGCAATGTAACGGAACCCGCGCTGCATCGCCTCGGCATTCCCCGTCGCATCGAAGACGACGTCGAACAAATCGCCGTTACTGATCCGAAGGAGGCGCGCCTCAGTATCTGTATCGAGCAAGAGCGCGTGATCGACGCCGAGCTTGTCTTTGCACAGAGCAAGGCGTTCGGGCCGTATGTCCACGACAGTCACTTCAGCTCCACGCAGCCTCGAGAACAGCGCGCATGCGATTCCGATCGGTCCGGTCCCACACACGAGCACTTGCTGGGCGGACGAAACCTCGCCCCGCCGCACGGCATGGGCGCCGATCGCCAAAAATTCGACCATTGCTGCCTCAGGCAGCGTCACTGCGCGCGCCGAAAAAACGACACGCTCGGGCACGCAAAGATACTGCGCCAGGGCCCCATCCCGATGTACGCCAAGCACCTCGAGGCTCTTGCAGCAGTTCGGCCTGTGTTTGCGGCAGGCACTGCACACTCCGCACGACAGATACGGCACGACGTACACCGCATCTCCTGGTCGCAGCGGCGACCCCTGGGGCGAGCTCACGACTTCACCCGATAGCTCGTGCCCCATTACTCGCGGATATGTCAGGAAGGGTTGAGCGCCTCGGAAGATGTGCATGTCCGTCCCGCACAGGCCGACGCGCCTGACGCGTACTAACACTTCATCTGCAGCGGGCCGTGGGATGGGCCGCTTCTCGATGACCAATGCGCCGGGACGCGGACACACGACGACATCCATCAAGCCGTCGGAAGAGGGTGGTTGCGGAGGAGTCGATGAGGTCACAGCCGCATTATCATATAGGAAAGTGCAAAAGCATATATGAAATCGCGCTATTCTGCGGTTGCGGCCCAACGCGTTCCGCTCAAAGGGCGGGACAGCGGGAATGCCCCTATAATCGACGAAGAGCAAGGTCTCTGAAGCGAGCGGGCGATGATTGCTCGCCCTTCTTCACGAGTCGCTTGCCTTAGCCGATTAGATAACGAATGGGGGATCGTGACGTGCAGAACCGCCGGACATTTCTATCGAACGCAGCCGCCGCCACTGCTGTGGCCGTCAGCGCAGTTGGCGCCACTCTCTTGAACGGGACAGGAGATGCGAGTGCCGCAGCAAGCACACGGCGCACATTCAAGCTTCGCTACGCACCGCACTTCGGCATGTTCAAGGCCCACGCAGGGTCGGATCCCATCGCGCAGCTCGAGTTCATGGCGAGCGAAGGTTTCACCGCCCTCGAGGATAACGAGCTCATGTCGAGACCCGTGCAGCTCCAGCAGCGCATCGGCGAGACGCTCGCCCGACTTGGCATGACGATGGGCGTGTTCGTCATCGACGGCGGAGACAACTGGAAGACCTCGCTCACGACGGGCCAGCAAGAATTCCGCGACAACTTCCTGAAGACGTGCCGAGCGGCCGTCGACGTGGCGAAGCGGGTCAATGCTCGTTGGGCAACCGTCGTGCCAGGCTATTTCGATCGTCGACTGCCAATCGGACTGCAGACAGGTCACGTCATCGACACTCTGCGCGCCGCGGCCGCAATCCTCGAGCCACACAACCTCACGATGGTGCTCGAGCCGCTGAGCGACAATCCTGATCTCTTCTTGCGCACGTCCGATCAGGCATACGCGATCTGTCGCGCAGTCAACAGCCCCGCCTGCAAGATCCTCTACGACATGTATCACATGCAGCGCAACGAAGGAGACATCATCGCCAACATCGATCGCGTGTGGAGCGAGATCGCGTACTTTCAGATCGGCGATAACCCCGGCCGCAAAGAGCCGGGGACCGGCGAGATGAACTATCGAAACGTCTTCCGCCATATCCACCGTAAAGGCTTCGCTGGCATCTTCGGGATGGAGCACGGGAATGCGCAGGCGGGCAAAGCAGGTGAGCGTGCCTTGATCGACGCCTACGTAGCAGCGGATTCATTCTGATCGCAGCCGGAACAATCATGCAAAGAGCCTCATCCCGAACGATCACACGATTCATCTCCGCTCTCGCGGCATGTGCTGCGTCGGCCAGCGTTGCGGACGAAGGGCCGACGAGCGCGCCATTGTCGGACCTCGTGCCGCTCGACATCTTCTCCGTGCCCAACGACCTCGAGGTCACGCTGTGGGCACACTCGCCGCAACTCAAGAATCCGACGAACATCGATATCGATGCTGCAGGCCGCATTTGGGTCGCAGAAGGCGTGAACTACCGTCGGCACCAGGATCGCGATCCGAAGGGCGATCGAATCGTAGTGCTCGAGGATACCGATAGCGACGGTCGCGCCGATCGATCCACGACGTTCGTCCAGGAGCCAGCGCTCGTGGCACCGCTCGGCATCGCCGTGATCGGCAACCAGGTGATCGTCGCGAATGCGCCCGACCTTATTGTCTATACCGACGTCGATCAGAATTTGCGTTTCGATCCGGCCGTCGACAAACGAGAAGTGCTGCTGACTGGATTCGACGGCCGCAACCATGATCACGCGCTGCACTCGGTCACGTTCGGACCGGACGGGCGCTGGTATTTCAGCGCTGGAAACGCTGGCGCGTATTTCACGGACCGCGGCGGTAGGACGTTCCGGATCGGCAGTCTGTACAACCCCGTAGAGAGCGGCGCCACATCTGTCTTCGGTTACACGCCACACAGTTACGCGGGCGCTCGCAGCGATGATGGTCATGTCTACGTTGGCGGCTTCGCTGCGCGCATGCGACCCGACGGATCGAACGTCGAGATCATCGGCCACAACTTCCGCAACAGCTACGAGCAAACGATCTCGAGCTTCGGCGATATCTTCCACAACGATAACGATGACCCACCCGCGTGCCGTACGACATTCCTCATGGAGTACGGCAACTTGGGTTACTTCTCGCGCGATGGTCAGCGCTATTGGTTTGCCGATCGTCGACCCGGTCAGCCGGTGCCGGTCGCGCACTGGCGTCAAGAAGATCCCGGTGTGATCCCCGCGGGCGACGTCTATGGGGGCGGCGCTCCCACCGGCATCGTCATCAACGAAGGAGACGGACTCGGCGTGAAGTGGCGCGGCGTACTACTGAGCGCCGAAGCCGCGCGCAATACCATCTTCGGCTATTTCCCGCGCGCAGAAGGCGCGAGCTATGCGTTGGAGCGTTTCGATTTTCTGACCAGTAACAAGGAGCAGGCATTCGCCGGCACCGACTTCAAAGGCGGGCAGGTCAACAGCGAGATCCAGACGTTCTTTCGTCCATCCGATATAGCGGTCGGAGTCGATGGCGCAATCTATGTGGCCGATTGGTTCGATCCTCGCGTCGGCGGTCACGATGACAAGGACGACTCGACTTCAGGTGCGATCTACAGAATTGCGCCCAAGGGCTTCACGCCGCGCGTGCCGCAAATCGACCTAAGCACGATCGAAGGGCAGATCGCCGCATTGCGGAGTTCGGCAGTCAACGTGCGCGCACTGGGGTTCATGAATCTGCGTGCCCGAGGCGCACCTGCCATTCCCGCTGTCGCGAATCTGCTCGACGACGACAATTCATTCATTCGCGCCCGCGCAGTCTGGTTGCTCGCGCAACTCGGACCCAAAGGCGTCGAGCGCGTGAAGGCACGGCTTTCGAACGACGACGCAATGGAACGCATCGTGGCTTATCGCGCTTTGCGGGCCGTGAACGGCGTCGTGCCGGAGATCGCTGCGCGACTCGCGCGCGACCCATCCTCCGCCGTTCGCCGTGAGGTTGCGCTCTCGTTGCGAGATGTAGCGTTCGAGCAGGCGGGCGACATCCTGCTCGCGCTCGCGAAGACGTATGACGGAAGCGACCGTGCCTATCTCGAGGCGTGGGGCATCGGCGCGACGAACAAGGAACAGCGACTTTACGCTGCACTGTACGCGAATCGACCGGACGACGATCCAACGAAGTGGCCGACCTCTTATGCCGATCTCGTGTGGCGATTGACGCCCCCTGATGCGGTGCCCGCGTTCGCGGCTCGTGCCAAAGCATCCGCACTAGAGCCACGCGAGCGCACGAAAGCGATCACGGCACTCGGTTTCATCCCAGCTCGATCGGCGGCGAACGCGCTGCTCGAAGTCGCGGAACACGGCACTGCGGACATCAAACAGAATCCTGCGCTCTGGTGGCTGATCAACTACAAGGACTCGCGCTGGGCAGGACTGGGTATCGACACTGAGCTCAAGCGCCGAGGGTTGTACGATCCCGACACGGTGGAAATCAACGAGATCACCGTGCCCGCACCGCCTCGCGAATCTGCGCTCCCGTCTGTCAGCGAGATCGTGAAGTTGCACGGCGATCGGCAGCGAGGCAGGGAGGCGGCACTAGGCTGCCTCATGTGTCATCGCATCGAGAATCGGGGCGTCGACTATGGTCCTGCGCTGGATGGATTCGCGAGTCGCCAAACGAAAGAGGTCGTGATCACGGCGATCGTGGATCCGTCACATGACATCGCCCATGGTTACGACGGGTCGGAGCTGACTTTGCGGGATGGCAGGATCATCCACGGGCTCGTGCTGAGCAATAGCGATCCTGTAATCGTGCAGAGCACGGGCGGCGCGCTTCAGATGATTCCGGCATCGCGTGTCCAACACCGTAAACGACTCGGCCGCTCACTCATGTTGAGGGCCGATCAGCTCGGGCTCACGCCGCAGCAGATTGCAGACATCGTCGCTTACCTGGAAGAGCAATGACCCGAGTCAACTCAGGTCTTCGGAAAGAGGAGGCCATCAGAAGTTAAACCTGTGCGGTGAGATCGCAGCGGGATGTACGCCGTGCTCGAGAATGTCAGAGGGAGCTGCGTGACCCAATGCGAGCGCCGCAGCGAGTCGAGCGCTTGCGGGTGCGGTCTGTAGACCGTAGCCGCCTTGTCCTGCGAGCCAGAAGAATCTATGCCCCGAGTCATAGCCGATCACCGGCGATCGATCAGGTGCGAACGTACGCAGACCCGCCCAACGATGTGTGACTTGCTGAATGGTCAACGTCGTCGCGCGCTCCACTCGATCGACAGCGATCGCGACGTCGAGATCTTCCGGCTGCGCATCGCACGGCGCGCACGGTGTCTCATCTGCCGGTGACAACAACAGCTTGCCTGCGTCGGGTTTGAAATAGAACGACTCGTCGACGTCGATCACCATGGGCCACCGCTCTACCCGTAATCCCGTAGGCGGTTGCACGAGGACGGCCGTGCGTCGACGCGGCTCGAGCCCATGCGGCCGAATGCCCGCGAGCAACGCGACTTCATCCGCCCACGCACCGGCTGCGTTGATCAAAACTTGCGCGCGAAACACATCACCGGCGTGCACTGTCCAGCCGGAAGCGTCATGCTCGATTGCAACGATCTCTCGTGCTGTCGCGATGATACCGCCTCGTCGGCGTAGACCTTTGATGTACGCTTGATGCAAGGCGGCTGCTTCTATGTCCATTGCATGCGGCTCGTATGAGCAGTGAACGGCGTGCTCAGGGCGCAGCACCGGGACGCGGGCGAGTGCATCCGAGCTCGTCATTGCGTGAATATGCTCAGCAACATCCGCAGCGCTGAGGAGCCGTCCCATGCTCTCGCGCTGTTCTGCGGTACCGATATACACGACGCCGCGCGGCTGAAGAAACGAAGTCTCGTAGAACTCCTGCGGAGGTTCCTCGAGAAAGCCGCGGCTCGGGCGCGCGCGCGCGCGCCCCCGTTGAATGG
>JAEZFW010000036.1 GCA_023417315.1 Pseudomonadota bacterium | reverse complement strand
GGATAGGGATAGGGGGATAGGGATAGGGGGATAGGGATAGGGGGATAGGGGTAGTAAGAGCCGCGTTCGCGAATTACTCCGTGGAAACCGGCTCGGAAGCGTGGGCGAGGGCGGCGTTCAACGTATGCCAACACAAGCTTGCGCACTTTACCCGGGCGGGAAATTCCCGAACGCCTGAAAGGGCCGCGAGCTTACCGAGCTTAGCGATGTCGACATTGGCATCGTGCTGAGTGAGCAATGCATGAACGTCATCGAAAAGGGCTTTGACCTCATCGAGCGCTTTTCCTTTCACCGCCTCCGTCAGAAGGGACGCAGAGGCGACCGAGATCGCACAGCCGCTGCCATCGAACTTGACCTCGCGAATGCGGGCGCCGTCCAAGTTCACGTACATAGTCAATCGATCGCCGCAGAGCGGATTGTGTCCATCCGCATGCGCGTCCGACGGATCGAGCTTGCCGAAGTTCCGCGGATTGCGATTGTGGTCGACGATGACGTCGCGATAAAGATCCTTCAGGTCCATGGGTCGTCGTTTAGCCGAGTAAGCTGCGTGTCCGGTTGAGCGCGTTCACGAGTTGGTCGATTTCTGCGAAGGTGTTGTAGAACGACATCGAGGCACGAGCGGTCGCCGGGATCTCGTAGAACTCCATCACCGGCATCGCGCAATGATGGCCTGTGCGAATGGCAACGCCCTCGGTATCGAGAATGGTGCCGATATCGTGCGGATGAATATTCTCCAACGTGAACGACACTACCGCGGCTTTACTGGGCGCAGTGCCGATCACCTTCAAGCCAGGAATGCTTTGCAGGCGTGCGGTGGCGTACTCGAGCAGCTGCTGCTCGTAGCGAGCAATGCGCTCCATCCCGATGTTCTGCAAATAGCGTATTGCGGCGGCGAGACCGACCGCGCCGCTGATGTGCGGCGTGCCCGCTTCGAACTTCCAGGGCAGTTGGTTGTATGTCGTCTTCTCGAACGAAACAGTCAGAATCATGTCGCCACCGCCTTGCCACGGCGGCATCTCCTCGAGCAGACGTTTGCGGCCATACAGAACGCCGAAGCCCGTCGGGCCGCACATTTTGTGCGATGAGAAGCAGTAGAAATCGCAATCGAGCGCGCGCACGTCCACGCTTCCATGAGGTACGGCCTGAGCGCCGTCGAGCAGTACCGGTACCCCGAGCTCTTTGGCCCGCGCGATGTACTTCTCGACAGGCACTATCGTGCCGAGCGCATTCGAAACATGGGCCAGTGCGAGCAGCTTGGTCTGCGGTCCGATCAGGCGTTCGAACGCCTCGTACTGAACTTCGCCTGTGGTGTCGATCGGGATGACCTTTAGGCTCGCACCCGTCTGCTCGCAGACGAGCTGCCAAGGCACGATGTTTGCATGGTGCTCCAATCCCGAGATCAGGATTTCGTCGCCAGGCTTGAGACGAGGGCGAGCGAAGCTCTGCGCAACGAGATTGACGGCTTCGGTCGTGCCGCGCACGAAGATGATCTCCTTCGTGTCTTGCGCATTGATGAAGTTGCGCACGATATCGCGCGCGCCTTCGAAGGCATCCGTTGCGCGCTGGCTCAGCGTGTGAACGCCACGATGTACGTTCGCATGGTCGAGCTCGTAGTAGGCGCGGATAGCATCGATGACGGCGCGCGGCCGCTGGCTGGACGCAGCATTGTCGAGATAGGCGAGCGGCTTGCCGTTCACCTGTTGGTGCAAAATGGGAAAGTCATGCCGAATGGCCTTTACGTCGAGCTCCGTCAGCATCGGCATCTCTGGACGTGCGGCGCTCATGCGGTCACCTCCATGGCACCAAAGCGCTGCGCAAGCAAGGTGTCCAGATACTCACGGACCCGCACCGACTCGACGGAAGAGAGCACCGACTGAGCGAACGCGCGAATGAGGAGCGCCCGCGCCTGCGCTTCCGAGATTCCGCGTGAGCGCAGATAAAAGAGTGCCGTCGCATCTAGCTGACCGGTCGTTGCGCCGTGACTGCACTTCACGTCGTTTGCGTAGATCTCGAGCTCCGGCTTCGAATCGATCTCGGCAGTGGGAGAGAGAAGCAAGTTGCGGCTCGATTGACGCGCGTCTGTCTTCTGCGCGCCCGGCTGCACCAGCACTTTGCCGTTGAAGACGCCGCGCCCCCGGCCATCAGCGATGCCGCGGTAATCCTCGGCGCTCGTCGTGTGAGGTGCGATGTGCTCGATTCGCGTGTGCGCATCCATGTGTTGCGTTCCAGCGGGTGTGAACAGCCCATGGATCTCGGCATGCGCACCGGGTTCTTGCAACGCGACCGTGAGGCTCAATCGACTCAGTGCGCTGCCAAATGCGAAATCATGGATGCAATAGCGCGCGTGTCCGCCCACGCAGACATTGACGTGACCGATGTGAAACGCACGCGCCGCCTCTTGCTGCAGCCGGTAGTGGCGAACCTGCGCGCCGGCTTCGAGCTCGACTGTCGCCACACTGTTCGTGAATGTTTCAGGATCGCCCATGCCCACGTACTGCTCGACGAGCTTGCAGCGGCTGCCGCGGGCTGCGCGTACGATGAGCCTCGGATGACTCATCCTTTGCTGAGCGGCGCTCGTCCAGACGTGCACGATGTGCACGACTTCGTTCAACGACGCATCCGCTGCGAGCTGCACCACGACTCCGTCTTCGAAGAACGCGGCATTCAACTGCTCGAGGCTCGAGAGTGGGCGCTGCGGAGCCCGCGATAAATATTCAAGAGCCGCTTCGGGCTCGTGCTTCAGCCACTCGGCGAGCGTGACGACCGTGGTCCCCGGCGATTGCGGCGCGAGCGAGGACAAGGCCGGCGCCCAGTGGCCGTTCACGAAGACGATTCGAAGGTCCGCTCCGGCGAGCCAGGGTGCATTCCACGGATCGATCGCGATCGGTGCGGGCTCACTCGGCACGAATGCACGTGTTTCGAGTCGGCGCAGATTCGTGTACTTCCATGCTTCATCGCGCTGGGTTGGAAAACCCTGCTGCAGAAAGGCATCGAGCGCTGCGCGTCGCTGCTCGAGAAGAGGATCGGACCCAAAGCGCGACTCGAAGAGCGCGCGATAGCGCTCGGGCGCCGCGTTGCTTTTCACTGCGGTCGCCGCGCTCATGCTGCTTCCGCCTTGATCCAATCGTAGCCGCGCTTTTCGAGCTCGAGTGCGAGCGATTTGTCGCCGCTCTTTAGGATGCGGCCACCCGAGAGCACGTGCACGCGATCGGGCTCGATGTAGTCGAGCAGACGCTGGTAGTGCGTGACCATCACGATTGCACGATCGGCCCTGCGCAGGCTGTTGACCCCGTTCGCCACGACGCGCAGCGCGTCGATGTCGAGACCCGAGTCGGTCTCATCGAGTAAGGCGAGCGTGGGCTCGAGCACTGCCATTTGCAGGATCTCATTGCGCTTCTTCTCACCGCCCGAAAACCCCTCGTTCACGCCACGATTGAGGAAGCTCTCGTCCATCTGCATGAGCTTCATCTTCTCGCGCACGAGCCCGAGGAACTCGAACGCGTCCACCTCGGGTTCGCCGCGGTGCTTGCGGATCGCATTCAGCCCCGCTTTGAGCAGGTACACATTGTTCACGCCCGGAATCTCGACCGGATACTGGAATGCGAGAAAAACGCCTTCGCGCGCGCGCTCTTCGGGTGCGAGCCCCAACAGGTGCTGGCCACGGTAAGACACAGAGCCCTCCGTGACCTCGTAGCCTTCGCGACCCGCGAGCACTTGGACGAGCGTGCTCTTGCCCGATCCGTTCGGACCCATGATGGCGTGCACTTCGCCGGCGCCCACCTCGAGCGATAGCCCATTCAGGATCTGCCGATCGCCGGCTCGGACGTGAAGATTCGATATTGAAAGCATGAATGCGTCCAAAAAATGGTTATGCCATACCCGGAGATTCGTGCGGACGTATGGGCAGGTAGGCGGCAGAATCTCTTACGTCCACACGCTCGCACGCCCACGCGCTTACACGAGTGCTCATCCCACTGACCCTTCCAAGCTGACCGCGAGGAGGTTCTGCGCTTCGACCGCGAACTCCATCGGCAGCTCTTTGAATACCGCTTTGCAGAAGCCATTCACGATCATGTTGACAGCGTCCTCTTCCGAGATGCCGCGACTCAAGCAATAGAAGAGCTGGTCATCGCCGATCTTTGATGTCGTTGCCTCGTGCTCGACGCTCGCCGTCGGGGTGCGTACCTCCATGTATGGGAATGTGTGCGCACCGCACTGATCGCCCATGAGGAGGGAATCGCACTGCGTGAAGTTGCGAGCATTGATCGCGCTCGGAAGGATCTTCACCAACCCGCGATAGCTGTTCTGACCGTGACCCGCGGAGATGCCCTTGGACACGATCGTGCTGCGCGTGTTGCGGCCGATATGGATCATCTTCGTGCCGGTGTCCGCCTGCTGATAGTTGTTCGCGACGGCGACTGAATAGAACTCGCCGACCGAGTTCTCCCCGGTGAGCACGCAGCTCGGATATTTCCAGGTGATCGCCGAGCCGGTTTCGACTTGAGTCCAGCTGATTCGCGAATTCGCGCCACGGCATTCGCCGCGCTTGGTCACGAAGTTGTAGATACCGCCGCGGCCGTGTTCATCGCCCGGATACCAGTTCTGCACGGTCGAGTACTTGATCTGCGCGTTCTCGAGCGCGATCAACTCGACCACTGCGGCGTGCAGCTGATTCTCATCGCGCATCGGCGCCGTGCATCCTTCCAAGTAGCTCACGTGTGAGCCTTCGTCGGCGATGATGAGCGTGCGTTCGAATTGACCGGTATTGGCGGCGTTGATACGGAAATAGGTGGACAGCTCCATTGGGCAACGCACGCCTTTTGGCACATAGACGAACGAGCCATCCGAGAACACAGCGGAGTTCAGCGTCGCGAAGAAGTTGTCCGTGTACGGAACGACGGTTCCGAGATACTGCTCGACGAGCGCGGGATGATTCTTCACGGCTTCGGAGAACGAGCAGAAGATCACGCCGGCTTTCGCAAGGCGCTCCTTGAAGGTCGTCGCAACCGACACGCTGTCGAACACGGCGTCGACAGCGACGCCGGCCAGGCGCGCGCGCTCGTGCAATGGAATGCCGAGTTTGTCGTACGTCTCCAGCAGTTTCGGATCGACCTCGTCCAAGCTCTTAGGCGCATTTGCCTTGGACTTCGGCGCCGAGTAGTACGAGATCGCTTGATAGTCGATGGGCGAGATGCGCAGGTGCGCCCACTTCGGTTCCTTCATCGTGAGCCAGTGCCGGTACGATTTGAGTCGCCACTCGAGCATGAAGCTCGGCTCGTTCTTCTTGCGCGAGATGAGACGAATGACATCTTCATCGAGACCGGGCGGGACCGTATCCGTTTCGATGTCGGTAACGAACCCATGTCGGTACTTCTGCCCGACGAGGGCTTCGAGTGTGGGGTCGGTTTGGGGATTGCTTGCCATGAATGACTCTGAATGACCCTGATTTGATGATCCTGGGTAGTTCCCTCGTCGTCTGATTACTACTCGTGCGGCACGCGGCTCATGCGCGTGAGCGGGACCGTTGTGGAGACGCTGCGTTCCGCTCCAGCCAGTTCGGCGAGTGAGATGTCAGTGAGCGCTCGGCGGATCGCAGCATTGACTCTCTGCCATGCGTGCCCAACTCGACAGTTCGACGCCAATCCACACGCGCTGTGCTCGCCGCTGCATTCAGTGATCGCGAATGGCCCCTCGAGCGCATCGAGGATCTGCGCAGCAGTGATGCCCGCTGCAGGGCGCGCGAGCTGATAGCCGCCATGGCTGCCTCGTGTTGATGTCACGAGCCCGCTGCGCTGCAGTTTCTTGAGCAATTTGCTGACAGTCGGTAGCCCCACGCGCGTGAGCTCGGCGACTTCTGTAGCGGTCCACAGGCGGGAAGGTTGGCCGGCGAGGCATGCGAGGATCACCGTCCCGTAGTCCGTCAGTTTGCTGATGCGAAGCATGATGGGGTCCCAATCCGCGTGCTGAACGGCACGCCCTCGTGGAAATGGGACCATTCTAGTCCTAATACAAGGCTAGCGAAAGTTTTCTAAGGCGCCGCGCGCTTTTCGGCTTTAGGGGGAACTCCCATTCATCCTACGAAGCGCGTCGCCAGGCTACTTTGCCAATGGGTTGTCTGAGTGCGGCACTTAGATGGGTTGCGGATGGGAGTTGCGGCTTTGGTCGCAACCTTCCACCCTGAGCGGAGTTTACGACGCGCGAGTTGCTCAGTGCGTCATTCCCCGGATGGCAAATCCGGCGTAGGACGTTTTGTTATCCTACGCGCCCGCGAGAGCAGCAACTTACATAGAGGTCGTACGCACGAACACGTCAGGTCGGCGCGGATTTCGATGGAGGACGTATGAATCGCAATGAACTCGAATCGATCGCACGCCGCATGGCTGCGAAAGGCAAAGGTATCTTGGCGGCCGACGAATCGGGCGGCACGATCAAGAAGCGCTTCGACGTCATCAAGCTCGAATCCACGGAAGAAGCGCGTCGTTCATATCGCGAGATGCTGTTCACCACTCCGGGCGCTGCGGACTACATCAGCGGTGTGATCTTCTACGATGAGACCCTGCGACAGAAGACGAAGGAAGGCGTGTCGTTCACGGAGTATTTGACCAAGCTCGGTGTCGTACCCGGGATCAAGGTCGACACTGGCGCCAAGCCGCTCGCCGGCTTTCCCGCAGAGACGATTACAGAGGGCTTAGACGGGTTGCGTGAACGCTTGGCCGAGTACCACGAGCTCGGAGCGCGCTTCGCGAAGTGGCGAGCTGTGATCGACATCGCCGATGGCATTCCGACGCAGTTTGCGATTCAAGCGAACGCGCATGCGCTCGCGCGGTATGCGGCCTTGTGTCAGGAAGCGGACATCGTGCCTATCGTGGAGCCGGAAGTTCTCATGGACGGCGCACATACCATCGAGCGGTGTGAGGAAGTCACCAGTTCAGTGCTCTCGACGGTGTTCCGCGAGCTGCATTCACATCGCATTCATCTGGAAGGCATGATCTTGAAGCCGAACATGGTGATCTCAGGCAAGAAATGCGCTACGCGGGCCAACCCGCAGCAAGTCGCCGAAGCGACCATCCGAACGCTCAAGCGCTATGTCCCGAGCGCCGTGCCAGGCATCGCGTTTCTGTCGGGAGGGCAGAGTGCGGCAGAGGCAACAGAACATTTGAGTCTCATGAATCAGATGGGATCGCTTCCTTGGGAGCTCACGTTCTCCTATGGGCGCGCATTGCAGGACGAGGCATTGCGTGCCTGGGGCGGTAAGCCGGAATCGTATGCCGCGGCTCAGAAGGCTTTTTTCCGCCGCGCGAAGCTCAATGGCCTTGCGCGCACGGGTAACTACAGTCCTAAGTTGGAGCAGGAAGCGGCTTGAGCGCCGCTTGCGTTCCCATCGAGAGGCCGAATGGCGTCAGCTGCAGAATCGAACATTGCGTCCACGCGGCCCGATACCGATGCGATCGTCGAGATCCGCGACGTTCACTATTCGGTCGGCAGTCGCGAGATCTTTTCGGGTTTGAATCTATCGATACCGCGCGGTCGCATCACCGCAATCATGGGGCCGAGCGGGACAGGCAAAACGACGCTGCTACGACTGATCACGGGGCAAATCAAACCCGACAGCGGACAGATCTTGTTCGACGGTATCGACGTGGGTCGCTTGAGCGTGCACGAGCTGTACACGCTGCGGCGGCGCATGGGCATGTTGTTTCAGAATGGCGCGCTGCTCACGGATATGGATGTGTTCGAGAACGTGGCGTTCCCGTTGCGTGAGCACACGAAACTGCCGCACTCGTTGATTCGGCACATCGTGCTCACCAAGCTCCAGGCCGTCGGTCTGCGAGGCGCCGCGCGCTTGCTGCCGGCGGAGTTGTCTGGCGGTATGGCACGTCGTGTCGCGCTCGCGCGCGCGATGGCGACAGATCCCGATGTACTCATCTACGATGAGCCGTTCACGGGATTGGACCCGATTTCGATGGGGATGATCGTGCGACTCGTACGACAAATGAACAATGCACTCGGTATTACCAGCATCGTGGTATCGCACGATGTGGAAGAGCTCGCGCACTTGGCGGACATGAGCTTCATCATCGCGGGCGGCAAGGTCGCGGCGAGCGGCACGTTCTCGGTGTTGAAACAGCACGATTCGCAGATCGTGAATCAGTTCATCAATGGGCTTCCGGACGGACCTGTCGCGTTCCATTATCCCGCGCCCGAATACTTCGAGCAGTTGCTCGCATGAAGCTCGCGCGCGAGTTGATCGAAAGTCTCAGGCGCTTCGTGGTCACCGTCGGTTCGGTGGCTCTGTTTTTCGCGCGCGTGGTGGCGCAAGTTCCGCGAGCGATCCTGCGTCCCGGGTTCATCGTGGAGCAGATCTACAACGCCGGCGCCCTTTCGCTCGTCATCATTATGACGTGCGGATTGTTCGTGGGCATGGTGCTCGGCCTGCAGGGCTACGACTTGCTGCAACGGTTCGGCTCCGAGGACGCGCTCGGTACCGGTGCCGCGCTCGCGCTCATCAAGGAGCTTGGACCGGTGGTGACTGCTCTGCTGTTTGCGGGACGTGCAGGCACTGCACTTGCATCCGAGATCGGCCTGATGCGCGCCACTGATCAGCTTGCAGCCATGGAGATGATGGCGGTCGATCCGCTTCGACGCGTCGTCGCGCCGCGCTTCTTGGGTGGGCTCATCGCGCTGCCGCTACTCACGGTCATCTTCATCTCCATCGGCATCTTCGGTGTGCAGTTGATCGGCGTGCAGCAGCTCGGGGTCGATGCGGCGGCATTCTGGTCGCAGATGCGCTCGAGCGTCGGCGTCGATGATGTGATGGAAGGCATCATCAAGGGATGTGTATTTGGCGTCGCGTGCAGTCTCATCGCCGTATACGAAGGCTACACCGCAACGCCGACAGCCGAAGGCGTCGGGCGAGCGACCACGCGTACGGTCGTGACGTCGGCCGTGCTGACGTTGATTTTGGATTACATGCTTACCGCCGTCATGCTTTGAACAAGGCATGAAGGGCTGAACTCGAGGATCATCTATGCGTTCGACGCGAGCCGTGGAACTTTCGACCGGGCTGTTCGTGCTGCTCGGCTTTGCCGCGCTGTTCTTCTTGGTGACGCAAATCACCAACCGCGAACTTTCGATCAATGGCAATAGTTATGAGGTGTATGCCCACTTCGAGAACATCGGCAGTCTCAAGCCGGGCGCTGCCGTGTCGATAGCGGGGGTCACAGTCGGGCGCGTCGAGTCGATTACGTTCGATCAGCAGATCTACAAGGCCGTCGTGCGCATGCGCATCAACTCGGGCTACAACAAGATTCCAGTGGATAGCGATGCGAGCATCATGACCTCGGGATTGTTGGGCGGGCAGTACATCGGGCTCACGATTGGAGGCGCGGAGGAATTCTTAGGGAACGGCGATCAGATCGAGTTTGTCCAAGATGCATTGGTATTGGAGAACCTCATCAACCAGCTGGTCGCGACCTTCAGTCGCCGTGGCGAAGAAGGTGCGGGTGAGCCGCAGACGGAGGAGACGAATCAATGAACCGAACGAACCTTTTTTCTCGTACGTGGATTGCGCTCGTCGCAGCGCTTCTCGCATGCACGAGTTTCGCCGCAGATGATGCGGGGCAGCTCGGTCCGCATGAGCTCGTGACGAAAGTTGCGCAAGATACGCTCAAGGACCTCGATGCCAATCGCGCGGAGTACAAGAAGAATCCAGCGAAGGTTCGCGATGTCGTCGACAAGAACATGTTGCCGCATTTCGACACCCGCTATGCCGCGCAACTCGTGCTCGCGAAGCACTGGCGAACCGCGACGCCCGAGCAGCGCGAGCGCTTCATTCAAGCCTTTTATCAGACGCTGTTGCAGAACTATGGCGAGGCACTCGTCGAGTTCACGCCGGAGCGACTGAAGATCCTGCCGTTCCAAGGCGATCTCAACGCTAAAGCAGTGACGGTGCGCAGCGAAGTTCGTCGCGACAACGGCCAGCGCGTGCCAGTCAATTATTCGTTGCGCAAGACGCCGGAAGGCTGGAAAGCGTATGACGTGCAGATCGAAGGCATCTCATATGTGAAGTCGTTCCGAACGGATTTCGCCTCCGAGATCGAGCAGAGGGGGCTCGAGTCCGTGATCAAGCGGCTCGAGCAGCAGGTCGCGAGCGGCACGGTCAAGAAGCCGACGGAAAAGCCGGCGACAAGCGCGTGAGCAAAGCGACGCTGACAGCGGAGAGCGATGGTCGGTATCGCGTGAGCGGCGTCCTCGATGCCGCCACCGCACCGCAATTGCTGCGCGAAAGCGAGGAACGGTTTCCCTCCGGAGCCGACATCGATTTACGCATCGATTTGAGCGGGGTCCAGGAAAGCGATAGTGCAGGGCTTGCGTTGTTGCTGGAATGGCTGCGCATCGCGCGTAAGCGCAAGCAGAACGTTCGCTTCGCGAATGTGCCGAACCAGATCGCTGCGCTGGCACGCATCAGCGAGGTGGAAGAGCTGATCGTTCCAGGCGCGACTCAAGAACTACGGCGCACATAGCGTCTGCGCTTTAGCCCGAAGACAAAAAAACTCTCGCGGAGACGCACAGACGCGGAGATCAGACAAGAGTCATTTGGTTCTTCTCTGATCTCTGCGGCTCTGTAGCTTTGACTATTAGTTCTCGGGTGCTGCTTCGGAATCGTCAGGCTCGGCCTCGCCGCTGAGTGGGGCGGAGGGCGTTTCGCCAGTTTCCTCGAGTGTTTGATCTTCTTCGTCCAAGAACTCTTCGTCGAGCGTCTCTGGCGGCGGATTGCCATCGAAGATCTCGAACTCACGGCGCTGCAACCATGCGTCGCGAATGAAGGCGTACGGATCAAACGTCCGCTGGAGTGTGGCATCGAGCGGGAGGAGCTCCGCGCGACTGTGCACCGTTCCGAGTAGCCGCTCGCCCCATTGAATTTCCCACGCCACGTCGGCGTAGGTGAGCGGATCTACGAAATAGTCGAACACGCGGGAAGGTGCATCCCGGAGCGTCGAGGGTCCAAACAACGGCAAGTTGATGAAGGGGCCGGAGTTCACGCCCCACACCGCGAGAGTCTGGCCGAAATCTTCATCGTGAGCTTCCAAGCCGACCGGTGTTGCAACGTCGAAAAGTCCCCCGATTCCGAGCGTGGTGTTGAGCAAGAAGCGCCCAGTGTCCTTCAAGCCTGAGGCGGGCTTGCCTTGCAGAAATTGGTTGATGATCGTCGCCGGGTATCCGAGATTGGCGAAGAAATTGCCAATTCCTCTGCGAACGAAGTTAGGCGTGACTTTCCGATAGCCCTTTGCGGCAGGCTTCAACGCTGCGCGATCGACAACATCGTTGAACTTGTAAACGCCGCGATTGAATCCTTCGAGACGATCTTCGCCGAGCTCCGTCCGGCCAGGCGTCGCTGCGCAGCCCGCAGCAATTGACACGACGAACAACAACACCCCAGCGCGAAGAGCCTTCGCCCCGTGCGAGATGAGAAGCATGCAGAGAATCCTTTGGCGGAAGAGCGCAGGCCGCGCGTCAGGGCGCGAAGTGTATCAACAACGCTGCTAGCGGCGGCGATCGGCTTCCATTTGTCGCTGACGCGCGACGCGTTTTGGCAATGCCTGCTGTATTTCATCGAGGCGTGCTTCGAAGCGCGCTCGCTGCACCGAAGTGATCTTGGGGACGGCCAGTGCCAGTTGCAGTTGGTTCATCGCGAGCGGAAGGTCACCGCTCATGAGGTGATACTCCGACATGTAGTAGTACGAATCCGCGACGTCGCCCGCGGCATTCGCTGCGAGCGCCGTGAAGCGCGCCTGCTCGGGCGTCGGCGGCACGACATTGAATAGATCCAAAAGGATCTCGTGAGCACGGCGCGCATCGCCTGCGCGCATCAACGACTCCGCATAGCGCATCGTGACCGACACGTTGCGCGGGAAGAGCTCGCGTGCACCTTTCAAGGTGGCAAGGGATGCGTCTATTTGTCCGGCAAGCAACTGAGCTTGGCCGAGCGCGGTGTGATATTGCGTCACGCCGGGGTTGGCATCGCGCAAGCGCTTAAAGATAGGCACGGCCTTCGCCGCGTCGCCCGCGAGCATCAGCGCAAGGCCTCGACCGTACACCTGTGCGGGCGTCGCATCCGGATCATTGCCGATGATTGCCGCGTAGTACTCGCGCGGATCCTGCCCGGGCGGCGTCGACAAGACGCGTAGACGCTCCTTCATGAGCGAATAGCTGATGCTCTCCGGCTGCGGCTCCACGTCGAGCTGAACCGCTCGCTCCTTCGTCTCGGCGATACGCGCGCTGCTGATCGGATGGGTACGCAACATCTCGGGGATGTTGACGTCGCGTCCGCCCGCAAGACGGCTCATGGTTTCGAAGAACGACGGCATGCCATTCGGATCGAAACCCGCATTCGCCAGGATGCCGAGCCCGACGCGATCGGCTTCCGATTCGTTCGAACGCGTGAAACTGATCTGCTGCTGAATCGCCAGGCTTTGTGCGGCCGCGACTCCGGCCATGGCCATGTCGCCGCCGCCGCCACCGGCAGCGCCAATGAGGATGGCGGCCAGCATCGCCGCAGTCGAGACCAGACTGTTCTTGCTCTGCGCGGCGATGCTGCGTGCGATGTGGCGTTGCGTGACGTGCGCGATTTCGTGCGCGACCACCCCCGCAAGCTCGCTCTCGTTCTTGGTCTCGAGCACGAGACCGGCATTCACACCGATGAATCCGCCCGGCAGCGCGAACGCGTTGATGGAGTTCTCTTTCGCCGTGAAGAACGTGAATCGCTGCGAGCCGTCGGTAGCGTGGCTCGAAAGCCGCGCCCCGAGGGACTGAACGTAGTCCGTCACTTCCGGGTCTTCGAGGATCTGATCCGAATCGCGCAAGCCGCGCACGATCATCCGACCGATCTGATACTCATCTTCGGTGGAGAGCATCGCCTCCGCGGGGCTACCCATATCCGGCAGATCGTTCGGGTCCGCAGACGCCACTGGCGCTGCGGCAAAGACGCAGAGTGCGGTGAGCAGAAGTGTGGTGAATGACTTCACGATGCCAGTGTGGGGTCGGGTCGTACGGGTGTAAAGACTAGGGGTTGGACAGTTCGGCACCGCGGAGGTTCGGGGTAGTACCTACAGGGGGGCTCGGGGCGCAGGTAAGCGGGGTAAGAAGGGCAAGAAGGGTGAGACGTGTAAGAAGTGTAAGAAGGACGAGAAGGTAAAGCTCCGATCAGGGGTTCTGTAATCCCACCCTCGCCCCACAACGAAAAAGGCCCTCGCAAGGAGGGCCTTTTCGTTTTGGCGGAGAGGGAGGGATTCGAACCCTCGTAGGGACGTAATGCCCTCAACCGATTTCGAATCGGTGCCGTTGTGACCGCTTCGGTACCTCTCCAAAAAGCAGCCGGTCGCCGCACCAGCGGGGGCGCGATTCTATATTCAGTTGCTCACCGAACACAAAGGCGAGGCGCGAACTTGGGATCCAAGGCGCAGGTGAACCCTGGAATGATCGAGCTGCACGAGGATACGTGCCCAAGATCTGTACACTTACGCCTCGTAGGTCCAGCACATCTTCAAGAACGCGTGCAACGCTCAGTGGCTCCACCGACAGGCACTTTCAACCCGCGCAGCGCCGGCATAGCCGCGACTGCACCACGCCCCGTGGAGGGCTGCCTCTGAAAGCCGCGCTCGCCATCATCGCGACGCTGTTGCTCGGCACGTGCTCGCAACCGCCCTCGGTGCTCGAGCAGATCATGCGCTCAGGCGAGCTGCGCGTCGTCACCCGCAATCTGCCCACGGCGTACTACTTGGGCGCGTCGGGGCCGCAGGGCCCGGAGTTCGACCTCGCGAGCCGCTTCGCCGCGGAGCTCGGCGTGAAGCTCTTCATCTATTCGGTCCCGAACGTAGCGGACGCCCTGCGCGAGCTCGAATCGAGACGCGCGCACATCGCTGCTGCGGGTCTCACGCGAGGTTTGCAGCTCCCGCCGCATACGGGATTCGGCCCTCCGTATCAGCAGGTCAAGGAGCATCTGATCTTTCGCCAACGCGAGTCCCGACCCCGCACGATTCAACAGGCGGGGCTCGGGCACATCGAGGTCATCGCGGGCAGCGCGCATGCAGCGACATTGGAGGAGCAGCGTCTACTCCATCCTAACCTCGCGTGGGTGGAGAACCCGGCTGCTGAAACGGAAGAGCTCCTCTATCGGCTTTCGCGTCGCGAATTCGATTACACCGTCGCCGATTCCAATGAGTTTGCGATCGGCCGCGCGTTTCATCCCGATATCCGCATCGCGTTCGACTTATCGGAGGGCAAGGCGCTCGCATGGGCGGTCGACACGCGCGATCCGAGTCTCTTGCAGCGGGTGACTGCGTTCTACTCCTCGCTCAAGGCGGAGGGGAGGCTCGCGTCGATCCTCGATACGTACTACGCAGGATCGGAGCGATTCGACTACATTCAGGCTCGTGTCTTCATGGAGCACATCGCGACGCGCTTGCCGCAGTATCGACACTGGTTCCGCGAGGCCGCAGCCGAAGTAGGCGTGGATTGGCGGCTGCTCGCCGCAATCGGTTATCAGGAGTCTCATTGGAATCCGCTCGCCACCTCGCCAACGGGCGTGCGCGGTCTGATGATGCTGACCGAACAAACCGCTCGCTCACTGGGCGTCTCCGATCGGTTGGATCCGCGAGCGAGCATCTTCGGTGGGGCGCGTTATTTCGTCTCGATCCGAAACCAAATCCCGAAGCGCGTTCTCGAACCCGATCGCACGTGGTTCACCCTTGCGGCGTACAACGTGGGCTTTGGTCACTTGGAAGACGCGCGCATTCTGACGCAGATGCACGGCAAGAACCCCGATTCGTGGGCGGATGTGCGCGAGCATCTCCCGTTGCTCACCCAGTCGAAGTGGTACACCAGAGTGAAACGCGGCTATGCGCGAGGATGGGAACCCGTGCGCTTCGTCGAGAACATCCGCAGCTACATCGACATTCTGGACTGGGTCGCGACCGACTCCGGCCCGCCCGCGCAGCGCGAGGGCACGACGGCTCAGGCTCAGCGCTGAACGAATCTCTCGCCAAGCACGCAGAGCTCGCGAAGGAAGGCAGGTCAGTCTGATTCTGCTCTCCACGTCTTATGCGAGATCATTCCTTCTGAGCGCCGCGCCACGCTGTGAAGAGTGACTCTCGCAGAGCCGCAGAGACGCGGCGATTCAGAATGAAGAACCGATCCAGTTCTTCCTTCGCGGGCTTCGCGTGCTTGGCGAGAGTTCCTACTTCTTCTTCGGCGCCGCTCGTTCCGCGTACGTGCGCGCGAGCTCTTCGGCAAAGAGGACCGGCAGGCCTTGTTCGTTGCGCTGGTTGAGCGCTTGGTAGAACTCGATATACAAGTCCCAGTACTTCATGCGATTGGCTGCACCCAGGATCGCGCCACGCTTGAGGCCGCGATCGAAGCGCTCCTGAAGCTCGCCGGGCTCGATGCGAGTCATGAGCTCATCGATCGCAGCCTGGATCGCAGCCGTGAGTGCAACTTGGTGCGTGCGCAGGTCTGAGAAGGAGTTTCGAATCGACTCGACCGGACCCAAATAGCGGTTGCCATGCGGATCGAGTAGCTTCATCAGCGCCTCGTCCACGCTGGCCGAGAACTTGAGCGGATTGTTCTCGGACGGTTGGATCGTGGTTTGATTCAGGCGCAGGCGACTCTTCAAATCGGCGCGACCCTTGAGCGCTTCCATGAGGCCCAACACGACCTCTCGAAGCATTTGTCCTGCCATCGTGAGCAGCGCGTGTTGTGCATCCGAGGGCAAGCTAGACGGGTCGATGCCGGCGCCGCGGCAGAACGCTTCTACGCCGCTCGCCGAATCGACCGCCGAGGTGAGCTCAGGTATTCGCTTCGCGCGTTCAGGCTCGGGCTTTTCAGTGCGGGCCAACGCGGCGGGGGAGGTAAGGGCTTGCAGCGTCTTGCGGTCGTACGGACGCGTCTGCATCTGCCAATCGTCAGGTCCGGCACTCGGCAGCGGGGGTCTGCGCGCTTGGGTTGGTGTCGGTACGTGCGCAGCGGCGTGTTCGGTGCCATCGAGGAGCGAGGTGAATCCACTTCGCGGGGGCTTGCGGACCGTGGTCGGAGCGGGCGGCGGCTCATCTTCCAAACCCAGCGCCTTGCCGAGATCGAATGCCTCGCTCGAGTTTACGGGCCCCGCGGGTGCTGCTGGCATGGGCGGCGCGGGCTGGATGGCAGATTCGCTGAGCAGATCCGTGAGATCAAGCTCTTCGCCGAGATCCTCGATGACGTTGACTGCCCTGCCGCCGTTACGCACGCGCTTTGGGATCGGGACTTGGCCGCTCGCATCCGGCGGGAAGTCATTGCGATCGTCGATGCTCACGAGGAGCTCGTAGTCCCCTAGGCGCAGTCGATCTCCATCTTGAAGAGAGTACGGGCCTTCGACCGAAGCGGGCGTGTCCGAGCCATTGATGAATACGCCGTTCGTGCTCGTGTCTTCCAGCACCCACTCTCCAGAGCGAAAGGAGACCTTGCAGTGATGGCTCGAAACATAGCGCTCGGAATCAGGTAGTACCCAGTCATTGTCCTGGGCACGACCGATGCGTCCGCCCGTTACACCAAAAAGACGGGAGCTGCGCTTGCCGAGCGCCTTGTAATGATCGCTAATGACCCGAAGTTTGAGTGCCATGCCTAGAAATCAGAGTACGGAAAGGCGAACCAGCTAACGCCCTGCAGCTGCGCTATGTAATATGCGCGCAGCCTACCAACCCAGCCAACCAGCGAAATGGCAGCCAGTCACATTTTCAAGGTCGTTTTCGTCAATCAGGGCAAGGTCTATGAGATCTATGCCCGCAAAGTGCAGCACGGCTCGCTGTTCGGGTTTCTCGAAGTCGAGGAGTTGGTTTTTGGCGAGCGCTCCGCGGTGGTCGTGGACCCCACGGAAGAGAAGATTCGTGCCGAGTTCGAGGGCGTGAAGCGCACGTATCTACCCATTCATTCGGTGTTGCGAATCGATGAGGTGCGCAAGCAAGGCGTGAGCAAGATCAGCACCTTCGAAGGCTCGAACGTCACTCAATTCCCGGTCGTGTTCTCGCCAGGGGATGGCAAGAAGTAGCGACGCGCCCGGCGCTCCGGCCCGTGCTCTTCGCCCCAAGCTGAGCCACTTAGACTACTGATTCCTGTATCATTCGCGCCCTTCTCCAACCTCGGCCGCGGACGCTGACCGCGGACCTCGATTCGCCCTGATGCTCACACTGACCGGCGCACCCGCACTCTCCGACTTTCGAACTGCCAGGCTGCTTGCGTCGATTCGTTCCCGGTGTCCTAGCGTGGCAGCACTGAGCTCCCACTTCGTCCATTTCGTCCAGACGCGTCAGAACTTGTCGGCTCAGGAACGAGCGGTGCTCGATGGCCTGCTCACCTACGGGCCACGGCTGCGCGAAAGCGCGATCGATGCGAAATTGAAGGCCACTTTGATCGTCGCGATTCCGCGACCGGGCACGGTCTCGCCGTGGTCGAGCAAGGCGACCGATATCGCACACGTGTGTGGGTTGGATGGCATCGAGCGCATCGAGCGCGGCATTGCCTATGAACTGCACGCGGATGCTGAGCTGACCGCAGAGCAACTCGCGCAGGTGGCGCCCGCGCTCCACGACCGCATGACCGAGTCGGCGATCTTCACGCTTGCCGATGCTGAGCAGCTCTTCGCCCACGACGCGCCGCGCAAGCTGCGCACCGTGCCGCTGCTCGCGCGCGGCCGCGCCGCCCTCGAAGAAGCGAACCAGACGCTCGGGCTCGCGCTTTCGGACGACGAGATCGACTACTTGCTCGAAAGCTTCGAGCGCTTGAAGCGCGACCCGACGGACGTCGAGCTGATGATGTTCGCGCAAGCGAACTCGGAGCATTGTCGTCACAAGATCTTCAACGCGGATTGGATCATCGATGGCGAGCGTCAGCCGAAAACGCTATTCGCAATGATCAAGAACACCTATGCGAAAAGCCCGGCTGGCGTGTTGTCTGCGTATCGAGACAACGCGGCCGTCATCGAGGGCCCGAGCGGGCGACGCTGGTTCGCAGAAGGCGTGTCGAAGTGCTACAAGTTTCACGATGAGCCTATCGACATTCTGATGAAGGTCGAGACGCACAATCATCCCACCGCAATTTCACCGTTCCCTGGCGCAGCTACCGGCTCGGGTGGCGAGATTCGCGATGAAGGTGCGACGGGTCGCGGCGCTAAACCGAAGGCGGGTCTGGCCGGGTTCTCCGTTTCGAACCTGCGCATTCCCAACTTCGTGCAGCCGTGGGAAAAGGATCTTGGGCGGCCTGCGCGCATCGCCTCGGCGCTCGACATCATGATCGAGGGTCCGCTCGGTGCGGCGGCGTTCAACAACGAGTTTGGACGGCCCAACATCTTGGGCTATTTCCGCACCTTCGAGACTGAGCTCAGCTCGAAAGAGCGCGCAGGTCTGCGCGGTTATCACAAGCCCATCATGATCGCAGGCGGAGTGGGCAACGTGCGCCGAATGCACGTCGAGAAGGCTGAAGTGCCCCCGGGCGCAAAGCTCATCGTACTCGGCGGACCTGCGCTGTTGATCGGATTGGGCGGCGGTGCAGCCTCTTCGGTTGGCAGCGGCGCAAGCGCGGAGGATCTCGACTTCGCCTCCGTGCAACGCGGCAATCCCGAGATGCAACGCCGCGCGCAAGAGGTCATCGACCACTGCTGGGGATTGGGCGAGGCCAACCCGATTCTGCTCATCCACGATGTGGGCGCGGGCGGATTATCGAATGCATTGCCCGAATCGATCGCTCACAGCGATCGCGGCGGACGCATCGATCTGCGCGCGGTGCCCTCAGATGAGCCCGGGATGTCGCCGCTCGAAATTTGGTGTAACGAAGCGCAGGAGCGCTACGTGCTCGTGATCGACCCCGAGCATTTGGAGCAGTTCGCTGCAGTCTGCGCACGTGAGCGTTGCCCGTACGCAGTCGTCGGCGAAACGACGGCTGATGGTTGGCTCCAGGTGAAGGATCGCTTGTCGGAGATCAATCCGGTCGACCTGCCGCTCGAGGTCATTCTGGGCAAGCCGCCGAAGATGACGCGTGACGTGAAGCGGCTTCGCTCGCTGCGCACGCGGTTCAACACGAGCTCGATCGACATCCGCGACGCCGCGTATCGCCTGCTGCGGCTTCCCACCGTTGCCGACAAGACGTTCTTGATTTCGATCGGCGATCGAACGGTTGGAGGCATGATCAACCGCGATCCGATGGTCGGCCCGTGGCAGGTGCCGGTGAGCGATGTCGCAGTCACGATCAGCGATTACACCTCGACCACGGGCGAGGCAATGGCGATGGGCGAGCGCACGCCGCTTGCGTTGCTCGATGCGCCTGCATCAGGTCGCATGGCGGTTGCGGAAGCGATCACGAACATCGCGGCGGCTGACATCAGAGCGCTTTCCGACGTGCGTCTATCAGCGAATTGGATGGCGGCGTGCGGGGAGCCCGGTGAGGACGCTGATCTATACGCCACGGTGAAAACGGTCGGCGAGGAGTTCTGTCCGGCGCTCGGCATTGCCATTCCAGTCGGCAAAGACTCGCTGTCGATGAAGACTTCGTGGCGTGATGGGGGCCGCGATCGCAAGATGGTGGCTCCGTTGTCTTTGATCGTGTCCGCGTTCGCGCCTGTGCGCGATGTTCGGCGCACACTCACGCCACAGCTGCGGCTCGATCTCGGGCCTACTACGCTGCTCCTAGTCGATCTGGGTAACGGGCACGATCGAGTTGGCGGCTCGTGTCTCGCGCAGGTCTATGGCCAGCTCGGCGAGACGGCACCGGATTGCGAGGACCCGGGTCGGCTCGCTGCGTTCTTCTCCGCGATTGCGGAGTTGCGCGAGAAGTCATTGCTCATTGCCTATCACGATCGCTCCGATGGCGGCTTGTTCACAACGATCGCGGAGATGGCGTTCGCGGGAGGCTGCGGCGTAGATGTCGATCTGGGCGAAGTCGCAAACGTGGCTGCAGCACTCTTCAGCGAAGAGCTCGGCGCGGTTGTGCAAGTCCGCGACAACGTGCTGCCCGAAGTACTCGCTGTCTTCGAGCGCCATGGGCTCACTGCGCAGACGCGTACGATCGGAACCGCGCACGCAGCCGATCGCGTGCGTGTTCGCGCGAACGAACGGGTGGTGTTGGAGGAGGCGCGCTCTTCGCTCAGGGCTGCTTGGTCGGAAACGACATATCGCCTCGTCGAGATGCGCGACCATCCTCAGTGCGCACGCGAGCAGTACGAGACCGCATGCGATGCGAAGGATCCCGGCCTCACTGCCACGCTCACGTTCGATGTGAACGAAGACGTGGCCGCGCCGTACCTCGCACGAGGACTGCGACCGAAGGTCGCGATTTTGCGCGAGCAGGGCGCGAACAGCCATCTCGAGATGGCAGCGGCGCTCCATCGCGCCGGCTTCGAGCCCTACGACGTCCACATGACCGATCTCGTGACGGGACGCGCGCAGTTAGCCGAGTACCGAGGATTCGTCGCATGCGGCGGCTTCTCGTACGGTGACGTGCTCGGCGCGGGCGAGGGTTGGGCGAAGTCGATTCTCTTCAATGCGCAGCTGCGCGAGGAGTTCACGCACTTCTTCTCGCGGCCGGACACGTTCTCGTTAGGAATTTGCAACGGCTGCCAGATGATGTCCGCGCTGCGCGAGCTGATCCCCGGGGCGGAGCGCTGGCCGCGATTCGTGCGCAATCGCTCTGAGCAGTTCGAAGCCCGTCTGAGCATGGTTGAAGTGACGAGGTCGCCGTCCTTGTTCTTCGCCGGCATGGAAGGCTCTCGCATGCCGATCGCAGTTGCGCACGGCGAAGGTCGCGCAGAGTTCACGCAACCGAATGGATTGGATGCGTTGCTCACCGCGAACCTCATGTCATTGCGATTCGTCGACAACTACGGTCGAGCGACTGAACGCTATCCAGCCAATCCGAGCGGCGCACCCGCCGGCCTCACAGGCATCACCTCTGTCGACGGACGTGCAACGTTGCTGATGCCGCATCCCGAGCGCGTGTATCGCACAGTCCAAAACTCCTGGCATCCCGATGAGTGGGGCGAAGACAGCCCTTGGATGCGGATGTTCCGGAATGCGAGGGTGTGGGTCGGATAGTTCGCCTTCGGCGAAGGAAGCCTCCGCTCTACTACGGCAGGGAGGCCTATCGGCAGGGAAGCCGTGCTATCGACGGCAAGGGAGCCTATCGGCAGGGTCAGAGAAGAGCGAGCTGGATGATCACGCTTTCTTGTCCGACCCTGCCGATTAGGCTACCCCTGCCGCAGCGAAAGCGAAGGCTTCCTTGCCGTTAGGCTCCTTGCCGTCGATAGTACGGCTGCCCTATATCCGCTATCTCCAACTCCCTCCCGCCGCCTCCGCTGCCGGATTCATGGGCCGAGCAATCAGTCCGGATTGAGTGATGGAGATTTCATATCGAGCGCCGTCGGCCATAGGCATATAGGTGGCGCTGCCGTAGACGGCATCGACGAAGGGGAGCCAGCGCGGGTACTGCGTGGAGAGCATCCACAAATCGACGCCGGGATTCTCGCTCAGAGGGTAGACGGTGCGCAGGGAATGGCGTTCTTGCTCGATCTCGCGATAGCGACCGCCGATACGTTCGAGGCGGTACTGCGCATCAAAGCCAAGCACGTTTGCCCAGCCTCTCCACTTGAGCACGCGGGCGTCGATCTGCCATTCATCGCCTGCGAGCATGAAGAGCTGCATCTCACCGCTCGGGACCTGCGCGAGAGTCGCGCGGAATTGCTGTGGGCCGCGCGCCTCGAACACGATCTCCGCGACCGGCCGTTCCTGTGTGAGCCGATTGTAGGTATGGAGATTGAGCGAGACGACGAATAGAGCGGCGGCGATCGCGAGCAGCAGAAGGCCCATCAAGGCGCTGCCGCCAGCGGCGAGGAATCGCGCTCGGTAGAGCCGCTGACAGGCAAGGATCAGCAGCAGCAACCCGAATAGCGCGATCAGGACCGTTATCGCGTTGGACATAGCGCTAGGAGGCGGGGCTGAAGACGGGAGGCCGGGGGCTGGGGCCCGAAATCGAGATCGCAGGCGCTCATTGTCTGAAGACGCGTCGGTCTAATGTGAAGCATCCGCGACGGACCTCTCTGGCTACAGCCCACAGCCTATAGCCTACAGTCGAGAAAGAAACTGCCCAGCTCGCCGTCCGCGATCAAGCTCGCGAGCGTCGCGATGTCGCGGTCGAGCCGATGATCGTACGGGCGATACTCGACGTGACTGCGTACGAACGCATGTACCCGCTGTAACGGTTCCGTCGTCTCGAGCGGTTGTAACTTGTCTATTGCGTGCGCCGCTGCCAGCAGCTCGATCGCAAGCACGTGCGCCGTGTTCGCGCACACACGTTGCAGCTTGAAGCCGGCCCATGGGGCCATGCTCACGTGGTCCTCTTGACCCGCCGATGTGGTCACGTTGTCGATCGAAGCGGGATGCGCGAGCGTGCGATTCTCGGAGGTCAGGGCAGCGGCGGTGACGTGGGCGATCATGAAGCCGGACTCGAGGCCGGGTTCGGTGGTCAAGAACATGCTCAGCGCGGGATTGACGCGCCGATCGAGCAAGTCGGTACGACGCTCCGACATGCTTGCAAGCTCCGCGACCGCGATCGCCAGGTAATCGCTCAAGAAAGCGATCGGCTGAGCGTGGAAATTTCCGCCCGAGACGATCACATCATCGAAGATCAGCGGATTGTCGGTCACGCCGTTGATGGTATGGCTGAGTGTGTCCCTCGCATGGGCGAGAGTGCACTCGATCGCTCCGAACACTTGCGGCATACAACGCACCGCGTACGGATCCTGTACGCGATCGCAATTCTCATGCGCTTGGTGAATCGCACTTTCGGTAAGCAGAGCGCGAAAGCGTCGGGCAACTTCGATCTGATGCGGCGAGCGGCTCGCGTCCTGGATGCGCGCATCGAAAGGCGTGTAGCTTCCAGCCAAGCCATCGATCGTGAGCGCGCCGATGACGACTGCCGCATCGAGGAGAGTTTCCGCTCGGAACAACCCATCGACCGCAAGTGCCAGGCTGAGCTGCGTGCCATTGACCAGCGCGAGACCTTCCTTCGCCTCGAGCGTGATCGGCGTAAACCCGGCTGCTTCGCAGACGGCAGCGCCTTCGACTCGTTGATCACCGACCAAAGCTTCGCCTTCCCCGATGAGGCAGAGCGACAGATGAGCTAGCGGTGCAAGATCGCCCGAAGCACCGACCGAGCCTCGCGAGGGAATGATCGGCAGCACGTCGCGCTCGAGAAGCTTCAGCAGCGCTTCGACGATCTCTGGCCGCGCGCCCGAAAATCCCGCCGCAAGCGCATTCGCCTTCAGTAACAAGATCAGCCGCACGATAGTGGACGACAGAGGCTCACCGACGCCGCACGCATGGCTGCGCACCAGATTCAATTGAAGCTGTCGGACTTGATCGGCCGAAATGCGCTTGTTCGCGAACGCGCCGAAGCCGGTGGTGATGCCGTAGCTCACGCGATCGCTGCGCACTGCCTCGCGCACGACGTGCACCGATCGCAGCATCGCTGCACGGGCGTCCGCGGCGAGCTCCACGCGCATGCTGCCATTTGCGAAGGCGCGTACGTCGTCGAGCGTCAGCGACTCACCGTCGAGTTGCAGGGCGGTCATGGTTGCTGGCCGCCGCGGTTGACAGTTGACGGTTGACGGTTGACAGCCAGAAAAGTCAGCTTCTCGCCAATGCCTCCTTCTTTGTGCATCGGGTTCTTACCGTCAACTGTCAACTGCTCACCGATGCTAAGCATCCAACTTCTTGTAGCGAATACGATGCGGCGTGTCGGCATCATCGCCTTTGCGCCGACGCAAGTCCTCTACGTACTCAGCGTAATTGCCCTCGAACCACACGACCTCGCTGTTGCCTTCGAAGGCGAGGATGTGCGTCGCGATACGATCGAGGAACCAGCGATCGTGCGAGATCACGACGGCGCAGCCCGGGAAGTTGAGCAGCGCCTCCTCGAGCGCGCGCAGAGTCTCGACATCGAGGTCGTTCGTCGGTTCGTCGAGCAAGATGACGTTGCCGCCGGCCTTCAGCACTTTGGCCAGGTGCACGCGATTGCGCTCACCGCCGGAGAGCTCGCCGATCAGTTGCTGTTGCTGGGTGCCGCGGAAGTTGAAGCGACCGACGTAACCGCGGGAGGCCGTCTCGTAGTTGCCGACTCGGATCATGTCGAGTCCGCCCGAGATCTCCTGCCAGACAGTTTTCGTATCGTCCAACGATTGCCGCGATTGATCGACATAGGCCAGTTGCACGGATGGCCCGACGCGGACTTCGCCCGAGTCCGGTTGTTCTTGTCCAGTGATGATGCGGAAGAGGGTCGTCTTACCCGCGCCGTTCGGGCCGATCACACCGACGATGCCGCCCGCGGGCAAGTTGAAGCTCAAGTTGTCGAACAGCAGTCGCTCGCCAAAGCCCTTCCTCAGGCCATTCGCTTCGATGACGAGCTCGCCTAGGCGCGGGCCCGGCGGGATGTAGATCTCGTTCGTCTCGTTACGCTTCTGGAATTCCTGCGAAGCGAGCTCCTCGAAGCGCTGCAGGCGCGCTTTGCTCTTGGCCTGTCGGGCTTTCGGATTCGCGCGAACCCACTCGAGCTCGCGTTCCAATGTCTTGCGCAATGCCTCCTGCTGCTTTTCTTCCTGAGCGAGGCGCCGCTCTTTCTGTTCGAGCCACGAGGAGTAATTGCCCTCCCACGGGATGCCGTGGCCGCGATCGAGCTCGAGGATCCAGCCCGCGACGTTGTCGAGGAAATATCGATCGTGCGTCACCGCGATCACCGTGCCCGGGTAGCCCTCGAGGAATCGCTCGAGCCAGGCGACTGACTCTGCGTCGAGGTGGTTCGTGGGCTCGTCCAGCAACAACATGTCAGGCTGCGATAGGAGCAGCCTGCAGAGCGCGACGCGTCTGCGCTCACCGCCGGAGATCTTCGTAACGTCCGCATCCCAGGGTGGCAAGCGCAGCGCATCGGCTGCGACCTCGAGCTTGCGTTCGAGCTCCCAGCCACCCTTGGCATCGATCGCATCCTGAAGCTTCGCCTGCTCTTCGAGCAGCTTGTTCATCTCGTCTTCGCCGATGTCGGGATCAGCGAACTTATCGCTCACTGCATTGAACCGATCGATCAGCGATTGAACGTCAGCCACCCCTTCCACGACGTTGCCGCGCACATCTTTATTCGGATCGAGCTGGGGTTCCTGTGCGAGCAATCCGATTCTGATCCCGGGCTGAGGCCGTGCCTCGCCTTCAAACTCCTTGTCGATGCCCGCCATGATCCTCAGCAGTGAGGACTTGCCTGAACCGTTCAGACCGAGAACACCGATCTTGGCCCCCGGGAAGAAGGATAGGGAAATGTCTCGCAAGATCACCCGCTTCGGCGGAACGACCTTCGAAACGCGATTCATGGTGTAGATGAACTGAGCCATTCGAGCACTCGGGCTGCCGGAAGAAGGGGGCGAATCATACCGAAGCTGGACGGACATTCCTCGTCTTGCTCCGCGGGGCGGATTCCGGCCGAATTCGTTTGACACGTCCTGAAGCGGCGCATGTATTCTCGTCGGCCACGAGGGCCGTGGTGACAACTCGACGGCCCGGAGTGCGCGCTCCATGCTCGATGATTCCGATTCCCCTCGCAGTTCGGTTCTGCTCGTCTCGGGCGATGAAATCGCACGTTACGGTTTTGGCGATGGACATCCATTCGGGCCCGATCGGCACGAGGCGTTCATGCGCGAGCTGCATCAGTCGGGGCTCGATGGCCGGGTGTTACGCGCTAGCCCTCGCGATGCCACGCGCGAGGAAGTCGAATCGTTTCATACCCCGAGCTACGTCGACTTCGTCCGTGAGCGCGCCGCGGCCGGGCAGGGCTATCTCGACGGCGGCGACACACCCGCGCGGCGCGGCATCTACGAAGCCGCAGTATCAGTCGTAGGCGCAACGCTCGTCGCAGTCGAGGCTGTGATGAGCGAGCGCGCGAAGCGCGCATTCATCCCGATCGCAGGGCTTCATCATGCCGGCCGTGAGCACGCGGCTGGATTCTGCGTATTCAACGACTGCGGTGTCGCGATCGAGATTCTGCGTCGGCGGTACGAGCTGCGCACGGTCGCCTACGTAGACATCGATGCACACCATGGCGATGGTGTGTTCTACGCCTTCGAGTCCGACCCGGATGTTCTATTCGCAGACTTACACGAGGATGGCCGCTACCTGTATCCCGGCACTGGCGCGGCAGAGGAAACCGGGACCGGGGCGGCGCGCGGCACGAAGCTGAACCTGCCGCTTCCGCCCGGGGCCGACGATGAGGTGTTCTTCGCCGAGTGGACGCGCATCGAGGCGTACCTACGGGAGCGCCGTCCGGAGTTCATTCTTCTCCAATGTGGCGCGGACAGTCTGGGAGGCGATCCCATCACGCACCTTCGACTGACCGAAGAGGCGCATGCCCATGCCGCGCGCCGGCTCTGTGCACTCGCCGATGAGCTCGGTCACGGCCGAGTCATCGCGATGGGTGGGGGCGGGTACAACCGCCGCAATCTCGCCCGAGCTTGGACGCGGGTCGTGCAGAGCTTCCTGGAGAGTGAACGGCGGACGGCGGACGGTGGACTGTGAGGAGCAACAGGAGCTCTTTTCACCGTCCGCCGTCCGCCGTCCGCCGCTCACCGCCTTCCTGTAGAATTCGCGCTCCCCTTTTGGAGTGCCCATGTTCCCCGCCAATCTCACCATCGCCGATTTCGACCCCGAGCTTGCGGCTGCGATCAATGCCGAGCGCCGCCGCCAAGAGGACCACATCGAGCTGATCGCTTCGGAGAACTACGCGAGCCCTCGCGTGCTCGAGGCGCAAGGCACCGTTCTCACGAACAAGTACGCCGAAGGGTACCCGGGCAAACGCTATTACGGTGGCTGCGAGCACGTGGACGTCGCGGAGCAGCTCGCGATCGAGCGAGCGAAGAAGCTCTTCGGCGCGGCGTACGCGAACGTGCAGCCGCACTCCGGATCTCAGGCGAATGCAGCCGCCTATTTGGCGCTCATCAATCCGGGCGACACGATTCTCGGCATGAGCCTCGATCATGGCGGGCACCTGACCCACGGTGCGAAGGTGAATTTCTCGGGCAAGGTGTTCAGGGCTGTGCAATATGGTTTGGACCCCGCAACGGGCGAGATCGACTACGGGCAGGTCGAGAAGTTGGCGCACGAGCACAAGCCGAAGCTGATCATCGCCGGGTTCTCGGCATATTCCCGCGTCGTCGATTGGAGCCGCTTCCGCGCGATCGCCGATGCAGTTGGAGCGCTCTTTCTGGTCGACATGGCACACGTTGCGGGGCTCGTCGCGGCAGGCATCTATCCCAATCCTGTGCCCATCGCGGATGTCGTCACGACGACGACGCACAAGACCTTGCGCGGGCCTCGCGGCGGCATGATCTTGGCGCGCTCGAACGAAGCCATTGAGAAGAAGCTCAACTCGCTCGTGTTCCCTGGGACTCAGGGCGGTCCGCTGATGCACGTCATCGCTGCGAAAGCGGTCGCGTTGCTCGAGGCGTTGCAGCCCGACTTTACGACCTATCAGAAGCAAGTACTCGCGAATGCACGCGCGATGGCAAAGCAGCTCATCAGCCGCGGCTACAAGATCGTCTCGGGTGGCACGGACAATCATCTGTTCTTGGTCGATCTCATCGGCCGCGATATCACCGGCAAGGATGCAGATGCCGCGCTCGGTCGTGCCCACATTACGGTGAACAAGAACGCCGTGCCGAACGACCCGCGTCCTCCCTTCGTCACGAGCGGACTGCGCATCGGTACGCCTGCCGCGACCACTCGCGGCTTCCGCGAGGCGGAGGTCACCGAGCTTGCGAACTGGATTGCCGACGTCCTGGATGAAAACGGCAGCGAAGCCGTGATCGCCAAGGTGCGTGGGAAGGCGGAGGAGATCTGCCAAAGATTTCCCGTATACGGGAAGTGACGGAAGTGATGAAGGTGATAGAGGTGATGGAGGTGATGTAGGAGTGTGGCTTCTGTCCTTCGTCGCTTGCGTAACCTGCATCCCTACATCACGTCGTATGCATTGTCCTTTCTGCAATCACGAGGAAACGAAAGTCATCGACTCGCGCTTGGCGGGGGAGGGGCAGCAGATTCGTCGTCGCCGCGAATGTTTGAAGTGCGGCGAGCGGTTCACGACATTCGAGACCGCGGAGCTCGTCATGCCGCGGATCGTGAAGAACGACGAGAGTCGCGAGCCGTTCGATGAGCAGAAGCTGCGTAGCAGCATGTTGAAGGCGCTCGAGAAGCGCCCAGTATCGAGCGAAGCGTTGGATGCTGCCGTCGCGCACATCTGCCACAAGCTGCGTGCGCTCGGGGAGCGGGAAGTCGCGTCACGACTCGTCGGCGAGCTCGCGATGGAAGAGCTGCACAGTCTCGATGAGGTTGCCTACGTGCGCTTTGCATCGGTGTATCGCGCCTTCCAGGACGTCGATGCATTCCGCGAAGAAATCGAGCGCATGCGCCATCGACGTAACCGCGAAGCGGCGGAAGCGCAGCTCGCCTTGTGGGCGGCGAATGAGGCGGAAAGGAAGAAAAAGTGACCCGTGTAGTCGCGCGGACGTATAGACGTGCAAACGTGTAGACGTCAGAAGCAAGTGGCTCCGCTCCAACCTCTTACGTCCGTACATCTACACGTTAGACGCCCACGTACCGAGATGTTTTCTCCTGTCGACCTAGCACACATGCGCCGCGCGATCGAGCTTGCCTGGCTCGGGCAGTTCACGACGCATCCGAATCCGCGCGTCGGCTGCGTGATCGCACATGGCGAGAAGATTGTCGGCGAAGGTTGGCATCGCACGGCGGGAGCGGCGCACGCGGAAGTGCTTGCACTCGAGCAAGCTGGCGAGACGGCGCGCGGTGCGACTGCGTACGTCACGCTCGAACCCCATTCGTTCCAAGGAAAGACGGCGCCCTGTACTCAAGCGTTGATTCGAGCAGGCATCGTACGAGTGGTCTGCGGCATGCTGGATCCCAATCCGAAAGTGCACGGTGAAGGCATTCGCCAGCTCCAAGCCGCTGGCCTTGCGACCGAGATCGGCGTGCTGGCCGAGGAATCCCGTGCGCTCAACCTCGGATTCGAAAAGCGCATGCGCACGGGCGTACCACGAGTGATCGTGAAGATGGGTGCGAGTCTCGATGGACGAATCGCGCTTGCGAATGGAGAAAGTCGTTGGATCACGAGTGACGCAGCTCGAGCGGATGTGCAGCGCGTGCGAGCCTCGGTGAGTGCAGTCATCACCGGGATCGGCACCGTGCTCACCGACGATCCCCAGCTCACCGTGCGCGACTCCCGTATCGATCTTGGTGGCCGCTCGTTGCTTCGCGTGGTGGTCGATACTGGATTGCGCATAGAGCCGACGGCGAAACTCTTCCAGTCTCCGGGGCCGGTACTGATTGCGACCTGCTCACGTGAGACTGCGGATCCCAAGCTGCGCGAGGTGAACGTGCAGATCGTGCAGGTGCCGCCCCATCCAGCCGGCGGAGTCGATCTGCCTGAGTTGCTCGTAGAGCTCGGCCGCCGCGAATGCAACGACGTGCTCGTTGAGGCAGGGCCGCTCCTTGCGGGACGCATGCTGTCGTTGGATTTGGCTGACGAGCTGATCGTGTATTTCGCGCCGAAAGTCTTGGGTTCCTCTGCGCGCGCGATGTTTGAGATCCCTGCGGTTCAAAAGCTCCAGGACAGTCTACAATTCCGGCTGCAGGGGGCCGAGCAGATCGGGCCCGATCTCAAGGTAAGGTTCGTACGCCGCGATTAGCGGCATGTTGCTCGCTCATGTTCACTGGAATCGTTCAAGCCGTAGGCACCGTGCGCACCATTACGCCGCAAGGCGGCGATGTGCGCCTGGTGATCGATGCAGGCAGTCTGGATCTTACGAGCGCGACCGTCGGGGATAGCATCTGTGTGAGCGGCTGCTGCTTGACCGCCACGACGATTCAAGGGGCCGAGTTTGCGACCGATGTGTCGCGCGAGACACTCACTGTGACGACGCTGGATCGCTGGCGCGTAGGCTCGCGTGTCAATCTCGAGAAGGCATTGTGTGCAGGGCAGCCGCTCGGCGGTCACTACGTCAGCGGTCATGTCGATGGGATCGCAACCGTAGTGTCCTGCGAGAACGATGCTCGTTCGCATCGCTTGCGGTTCGATGTTCCCGCGGCCTTGGCGCGTTACATCGCACGCAAAGGCTCGATTGCGATCGATGGCGTGAGCTTAACCGTCAACGAAGTGGACGGTACGCATTTCGGCGTGAACTTGATCCCGCATACGCTCTCGGTGACAACACTCGGCGAGTATCGCGCCGGGACACTGGTGAACATCGAAGTCGACATCATCGCGCGTTATCTGGAGCGCCTCGTGTCGCAAACGACAGGGCTGGAGACAATGCGATGAAGGACGCGAGCTCGGTGCGCGATGTAAGGTCGAGCGGCACGACGCGGCTCAACTCGATCGATGAAATTCTCGGCGACATCGCGGCGGGTCGAATGGTCGTGATCATGGACGACGAAGATCGCGAGAACGAGGGCGACCTCGTCATGGCCGCTGAATTTGCACGAGCCGAAGACATCAACTTCATGGCTCGCTACGCTCGCGGGCTGATCTGCCTCACGTTGAGCCGCGAGCGTTGTCAGCAACTGCGATTGCCGCTCATGGTTTACGAGACCGATGCTGACTACCGCACGAACTTCACGGTTTCCATCGAAGCGGCCGAGGGCGTCACCACAGGTATTTCCGCGCATGACCGCGCGCAAACGATCCGCGCCGCGGTGAGACGAAACGCGAGTCCCGAAGATTTACGACAGCCCGGCCACATCTTTCCGCTGATGGCGCAGCCTGGCGGCGTGCTGACGCGTGCGGGGCATACCGAGGCGGGTTGCGATCTCGCGCGGCTCGCCGGCTTGGAGCCGGCGGCAGTGATCGTCGAGATCTTGAACGAGGACGGCACGATGGCGCGCCGGCCCGATCTCGAACGTTTCGCGCGCGAGCACCAGCTCAAGATCGGCACGATCGCGGACTTGATACGTTATCGCCTCGAGAAGGACCGACTCATAGAACGCATCGCCGAGCAGCCGGTGAGCACGGAGTTCGGACAGTTTCAGATGTATTGCTACGAGGATCACGTCAACCGAACCGTGCACCTTGCACTCGTCCGGGGCGATCTACTGTCGGACGAGCCGCCCCTGGTGCGCGTGCACTTGCCTGACACCTTGCGCGACCTTCTCGGCATCCGCGATGACGGACTCGGCTTGCCGCTGCGCGCCGCGATACAGCGCATTTCCGAGGAGCCCTCTGGCGTCGTTGTCGTGCTTCGGCCCGCGGAAACGCCGCGTGAGTTGATGGAGGCGGTGCAGTCGATGCATCGCTCCGAACATGCTGCAGCCTCGACGAGCGGCTCGGGAACGCACGTGTTGCGAACATACGGCATCGGGGCGCAGATCTTGAAAGACCTCGGCTTGTCTCGCATGCGAGTACTGTCTGCACCGAAACAGCTCCAGGGCCTGTCAGGCTTCGATCTGGAGATCGTGGGGTACGTGCACAGCTGAGTTGGAGGCCACTGCAAACTGGCCATCGGCCGCTGGCCAGAGTGAGAGCGCTGGACTCCGGCTATACTGCTTGTAGTTATCTCGATGATTCTCCGCCGCTGGCCAGTGCCAGTGGCCAGTTGGCCAGCAGCCCGAAAGAACATGGACATCAAAACTATCGAAGGCGACCTGCAGTGTCGCGAGTTGCGCTTCGCGATCCTCGCGTCGCGGTTCAATGAATTCGTCGTGGAGCATCTCGTGCGCGGTGCGGTCGATGCGCTGCGTCGCCATGGTGCGAACGAGAAGCAAATCGAGATCGTTCGCGCGCCGGGTGCGTTCGATCTGCCTATTGTTGCTCGTAAGCTGGCATTGAGTCGTCGCTACGATGCGATCATCGCGCTCGGTGCGGTGATTAAGGGTGCGACGGCGCATTTTGACTACGTCGCGGGAGAATGCGCTGGCGGCCTTGCACGCGTCTCGCACGAGACTGGCATCCCTGTCGCATTTGGTGTGCTGACGACGGACACGATCGAGCAAGCGATCGAGCGTGCGGGCACCAAAGCCGGAAACAAAGGCGCCGATGCGGCAATCACGGCGATCGAGCTTGCGAACTTGCTGCGGCGTATCGAAGGGTAGGGATCTTTGCCCGAGAAAAATGTCGCGACGGACGCGGGTCGGCAACAAAGCCGGATTATCATTGCTCGTCTCGATCGTCCTCTTCCTATGCCGCTGCAGGCGCGGCTCGCTTACGTACTTTATTCTTCCTCAGTAATGGCGCCACCGAATCACAAACCCGCTCGCGGAACCCGCGCACGCTCGATTGCGCGCAAGATCGCTATGCAAGCGTTGTATCAATGGCAGCTCACGCATCAGCCGGCGGCGGAGATCAAGAAGCAATTCCTGGAAAGCGAAGACTCGGCGGGTGCCGACCGCGAACACTTCGAGGAGCTCGTGAGTCATTGCATCGATGAGAACGACCAGCTCACGGCCGCGCTCACGCCATTTTTGGACCGGCCGCTCGAGCAATTGGATCCAGTCGAATCAGGCATTCTGCTCATCGGCATGTATGAACTGCAGCAACGAATCGACATCCCATACCGCGTCGTAATCAACGAGGCCGTCGATCTGTGCAAACGCTTCGGCGCGACGGACGCACACAAATACGTGAACGCCGTGCTGGATCGCGCTGCGCGCGAGATTCGGGCGGCTGAGCGGTGATGCTTGGGCCCTGGGTAATTGGGCCCTGGGTAATCGGGTACTTGGGTACTGGCCAGAAAAGAATGAAGAGCGCAGCACCGAAACTCTCTGCCTTCCTTTCTGGCCAGTACCCGACAGCCCAGTACCCAGAACCCTAAGCATCCATGAGCCTCGGCGAATTCGACATCATCGCCAAATTCTTCGGTTGTCGACGCACGCGCGGCGACGTGCTGCTAGGCATCGGCGACGATGCGGCGGTGCTCGAGGTTAGAGCTGACCGCCGACTCGTGCTTGCGATGGATACGATCGTGGAGGGCGTTCACTTCCTCGCACAAACCTCGCCGGCCGACATCGGCTATCGCGCCCTCGCAGTGAACTTGAGCGATCTCGCCGCGATGGGCGCGGAGCCCTCCTGGATGTCGCTGTCGCTTTCCGTGCCATGTGCGGACGAGCAATGGTTGGAAGGATTCGCGCAAGGTCTGTTCGAGCTCGCCGATGCCCATGATGTGGTGCTGATCGGAGGGGATACTGTCCGCGGACCGCTAGTGATCACGATACAAGTCGGTGGCTGGGTCGAGCGCGACGCATGTCTGACTCGATCGGGCGCCCGCGCAGGGGATCGGGTCTTCGTCTCTGGTGTTCCGGGCGAGGCTGCGGCTGGACTCGCGTTACTTCGATTGGGTGTGGCGGATAACGCGTCGTTCGCGCATTTGCGGCGACGATTTTTACGCCCTGAACCTCGCATCGAGTTGGGACGATCTCTGCGTGCTATCGCGAGCGCTGCGATGGATGTCTCAGATGGATTACTCGCGGATCTCGAGAAGCTTTGTGCAGCCAGCGGTGTGGGTGCGCGAGTGGACGTCCAAGCCTTGCCGCGATCCCCAGCAATGCAGGCCCACTTCGACGAAGACACGTGCTTGCGACATATATTGACCGGCGGAGATGATTACGAACTGCTCTTCTGCGTTGCGCCGGCAAATGCAGCGGCGATGCACACGAACAACATCGCAGGGGTGCCGATTTCTGCGATAGGGACGATCACAGCAGAGCGCTCGATAAGATGGGAGCGCGACGGGAAGCCGTATCTGATGGAGCGATCTGGATACGATCACTTCGCCTCTTCGTAGCGCTCGCGGTCAACGAGAATGACGACGACCATCATTCGGGTGGGATTACTGCGCGATCCTGTTCATCTGCTCGCATTCGGGTTCGGCGCGGGCTTGAGTCCCTATGCACCGGGTACGTTCGGGACGCTGATCGCAGTACCGATCGTCTTGCTCGTGGCACAGTTCGGTTGGGTCGTGCACCTTGTGTTCGCATTGGTCGCGTTCGTCGCAGGTATCTACATATGCGGTGCAAGCGCACGCAAGTTAGGGGTTCACGATCATCCCGCGATCGTTTGGGATGAAATCGCGGGATATACCGTGACGATGTTGGCAGCTCCGGCAGAACCCGCTTGGCTCGCCGCGGGTTTTGTGCTGTTTCGCTTCTTCGACATCGTGAAGCCCTCGCCGATCCGGGAGGCTGATCACAGTCTCCGCGGCGGGCTCGGAATTATCCTCGATGACATCATTGCGGGCTTGTTCGCGGCTGCGATCCTGCTCGGAGTGAAACTTCTACTGTAAGCCAGCGATCGCCATCACCTCGTGAACCAACCGAGCGCCCAGATGACACAGCGCACCGCGCCGCGCGAGCAGCGCATTCCCGAGCGCATTGGGAAGTACGTCATCGTCAAGGAGGTCGGGCGGGGGAGCACAGGCGTCGTCTATCTGTCGCACGATCCGTACTATCGGCGTGACGTCGCGATCAAAGTCTACAATCTCGAATCGCACGACGAGGATCGCGCGCGTGTCACGCGCAAGATGTTCCTCTCCGAAGCGCACATGGTCGGCATGCTGCAGCATCCGAACATCCTGCCGATTTTCGATGCGGGCGAGGAAGACGGCCACTACTACATCGTTACCGAGCATGTGCACGGCGCACGCACGCTGTCGGCGTACTGCAAACCGGACAACTTGTTGCCGGTCGATGACGTCGTCGAGATCATGTACAAGTGCGCCAAAGCGCTCCATTACGCGCACAGCCGCGGCGTCATTCATCGCGACATCAAGCCCTCCAACTTGATGCTCACGCAAGCGAATGACGTGCGCGTGATCGACTTCGGCATTGCGCTCGTCTCCGATTCCGAGATCTCTCGCATCGAAGGCATCGCGGGAAGCCCGTCGTATATGTCGCCCGAGCAGGTGCAGTCGCTCGAGATCACGAATCGCTCGGATCTGTATTCCCTCGGGGCGGTCATGTACGAGCTTCTGACGGGGTACCGCCCATTCCGCGGCGGCAATCTCTCGAAGCTTCTCCACCAAATCGTGTACGCGACCGCGCAGCCCATCCACACGTTGCGCCCCGAGATTCCGGAAGTCTTGGAGAACTGCGTTGCGAAGTCCTTGCACAAGGATCCGGCCAAGCGCTACCGCAACGGGCTCGAGCTCGCAGCCGATCTCACTCGCGTGCATCAGACGCTGCGCGAAGGTTCATCGAAGCTCGATCGCCAGGAACAGTTCTCGATTCTGCGCACGCTCAAGTTCTTCCACGACTTCTCCCAGGCGGAGATTCTCGAGGTGCTGCGCGCAAGCACGTGGCAGGACTATGAAGAAGGCGAGGAGATCGTCAAGGAAGGCGAGATGGACGATCGCTTCTACGTCATCGTCTCCGGCAGCGTGGCGGTGATGCGCGGGGGCAACCCAGTGGGCCAGTTGGATGAAGGCGACTGCTTCGGCGAGACGAGTTATGTGCGAGGCGCCAAGCGTCTCGCGACGATCAAAGCGCTCAGCGCCGTAACGCTGATGAAGGTCAGCTCGACGCTGCTCGAGCAGAGCTCCGCCGCCTGCCAGTTGCGCTTCAACAAAGTGTTCCTGCGCAGCCTGATCAGCCGGCTGCAGAGTCCCTCATGAGAGAAGTGATTAGTGATTAGTGGTTAGTCGGAGACCAAAAACAAGCCGATCCATTCCGCCTACGCGGAAATGTCAGCGGAGTACGCGCCAAGAAGAATGATCGTAGAAGAAGCCGGGCAGTGACCCGGCCTTTTTTTTGGGGGGGCAGGGCCACCTTCGGCAGCTGCCAGTAAATCTCCAAGCCCTTCAGCAGTTGCAGTTCGAAAACTACTTTCGCGCGAGCCGCAGCGAATCTCTGGCCAGAGGCCAGTTGCCAGCAGCCAGGTGGCCCGTTAGAGGGAAAGATTCGCGCTGAGCTCCTCGCGCGCTTCTACATCCTTGTCCTTCTCGATCAAAGCATAGGCCGAGTGATTGTGGATGGACTCGAAATTTTCCGCTTCGACGGTGTAAGCGCGCACGCGGTCTTCCTTGTTCAGGCGCACGGCGACATCGCGAACGATGTCCTCGACGAACTTCGGATTGTCATACGCGCGCTCCGTCACGTATTTCTCATCGGGGCGCTTCAGAATGCCGTACACCTCGCACGAGGCTTCTTGCTCCGCGATATCGATCAGCTCCTCCAACCACATGTGTCCTTCGAGGCGCGCCTTGATCGTGATGTGCGATCGTTGATTGTGCGCTCCGTAATTCGAGATGCGCTTGGAGCAGGGGCATAGGCTCGTCGCGGCAACGACGACCTTCAGCCATAGCTCGACCTTGCCTTCGTGAAACTCCCCGATCAACGAGGCCTTGTAGTCCATGAGACTTTCGACACCCGAGATGGGCGCCTTCTTCATGACGAAATAAGGGAAGTCCATTTCGATGTGTCCGGACTCCGCATCGAGCTTCTCAGTCATCTCGATGAGGATGTCTCGGAACGACTCGACCGAGATCTCGCGTTCATTTCGATGCAGTAGCTCGACGAACCGCGACATGTGCGTGCCCTTGAAATCGTGGGGCAGGGCCACGTACATGTTGAAGCTCGCGATCGTGTGCTGCTCGCCCCGAGAGCGATCCTTCACGCGCACGGGATGATAGATATCCTTGATTCCGACCTTGTTGATCGGAATTCGCCGTGAATCCGCGCGTCCCTGGACGTCCTCGATGGCGTCTTCGACGGGTGGCAGGGTATTGGAGGAGCGAGTGGCCATGAGAGTTCTGAGGTAAACCCACCAACTGGGGACGGCAGCAGTATAAAGCAAGGGTACGGGAGCACCCGTGTGCCGGCTGGAAACAGATTCGTGAACGTACGCGACGGGTGCCGAGTGACGCTTGCTCCTCACCCGTCACTCTTGAGCTCGCTCCGCGAGCTTAAGATGCTGCCGCTCGCGCCGGCACGCGCCACCAGCGCGTGATGGCTGCTTCGATCGACGTAAGGTCGAGGCCCGCCGCGACCAGGCAATCTTCACGCGAGCCGTGCTCGATGAATCGATCGGGTATGCCCAGATGCAAGAGAGGTAGATCGCAACGATTGGCCGCGAGCAACTCGCCGATCGCACTACCTGCGCCACCGGCCACGACATTTTCTTCGACGGTCACGATCGCACGATGCGTGCTCGCGATGTGCATGAGTGTGTCTTCGTCCAGAGGTTTGACGAAACGCAGATTGACGAGCGTTGCATCGAGGCTCGCTGCGATCTGCTCGCAAGCAGGCACCATTGCGCCAACGCCGATGATCGCAAGTCCGCCGCGGCCTTCGCGTCGTACCTGCGCTTTGCCGATCGGCAGCTCTTGCATCGTCTTCTCGATGACCGCACCGGGCCCTTGTCCACGCGGGTAACGAACGGCGGCAGGCATCCCCGATTGCACGGCGGTGAACAGCATCTGTCTGCATTCGTTCTCGTCCGCTGGCGCCATGAGGAGCAGATTCGGAATGCAGCGCAGATAGGACAAGTCATAGCTGCCCTGATGAGTGGCACCATCGCCGCCCACGAGTCCGGCGCGATCCACCGCGAAGGTTACGGGCAAGTTCTGAAGCGCGACGTCGTGGATCAACTGATCGTACGCGCGCTGCAAGAACGTGGAGTAGATCGCGACAATGGGCTTCAAGCCATCGCAAGCCATTCCCGCCGCAAGCGTGACTGCGTGCTGCTCGGCGATCGCGACGTCGAAGTAGCGGTCCGGGAAGCGCTTGGAATATTCGACGAGCCCCGATCCCTCGCGCATCGCAGGCGTGATCGCGACCACTTTCGGATCCGCAGCGGCCATATCGCAGACCCATTGCCCGAAGACCTGCGAATAGCTCGGGCCGGTCGCTTTCTCTTTGAAGATCACTCCGCTCTTGGGGTCGAAAGGACCCGGACCGTGCCACTTGATCGGGTCAGCTTCCGCGGGCGCATACCCTTTGCCCTTGCGCGTGATCACGTGCAGGAACTGCGGGCCCTTCAGATCGCGCAAGTTCTTGAGGGTGGCCACGAGCGCGCCGACGTCGTGCCCGTCGACCGGGCCGATGTAGTTGAAGCCGAGCTCCTCGAAGATCGTGCCCGGTAACACCATGCCCTTCATGTGCTCTTCGGAACGACGTGCAAGCTCCCACACGGTGGGCATGCGCTTCAGAACTTTCTTGCTGCCCTCGCGCAGCGTCGCGTACAACTTGCCAGAGAGCACGCGAGCGAAGTAATTCGAGAACGCTCCCACGTTCTCCGAGATGGACATGTCGTTGTCGTTCAGTACGACGAGCATGTCGACGTCCAAACTCCCGGCGTGATTCAGCGCTTCAAATGCCATTCCGGCGCTCATTGCGCCGTCGCCGATGACGGCGACCACTCGGCGAGGCTCGTTGTTGCGTGCAGCAGCGATGGCCATGCCGAGTGCCGCGCTGATCGAGGTGCTCGAATGCCCGACACCGAAGGTGTCGTACGGGCTTTCGGCGCGAGTAGGGAAGGGGGCGAGTCCCGCCTTGCACTTGATCGTCTTCAGTTGATTGCGTCGCCCGGTCAGAACCTTATGCGGATACGCTTGGTGACCGACGTCCCACACCAAGCGATCGCGCGGCGTGTCGAATACGTAGTGCAACGCGACCGTGAGCTCGACGGCACCCAAGCCAGCGGCGAAGTGGCCGCCCATCTGGCTCACCGTTTCGATCATGTATTGGCGCAACTCGGCTGAGACGTTCTCTAACTCGGAAGCCGGCAACTTGCGCAGGTCGGCGGGGGAGTCGATCGCGGAGATCAGCGGGTACGATGAGCCGGCATTCATGCTGGTATTCGACGAAGGCGAATCTCGTGCGAGTGTCTTGGAGGACAGTGGGCGAAGGTGGGCTGATCAGGGCTTGGCGTCGGCCGAATCATGACAGAACCATGACGGCGCGAGAGTTTACAGGAAACGTGGACGTTGGAGAGGCAGCAATCGCCGCTTCTCTTGCGGTTCGCGCGCGAGCGAACTCATTGAAAACAGCGAAAAATCCGAATGCTAGTGCCGGCGCAGCACGAGCCAGTGCGACATCTCGATCAGTAAGTCGACGCGCGCGAGGTCGAGCGAGCGCAACGAGCGGAGCGCACGCTCGTGCAGTTCGCGCACGCGCCGGTGCGCAGCTTCGAGGCCAACGGTGGACGGATACGTCGGCTTATTGAGGGCACTGTCCGCACCGACTGCCTTCCCTAAGGTGGCGGGGTCACCTTCGACGTCGAGCACGTCGTCTTGAATCTGAAAGGCAAGACCGATCGAGGTTGCGAATTCATCCAGCGCTCGCAGCGTAGCGGAGGCCAGCTTGGGTACGCACGTTGCGCCCATTAGCACGCACGCGCGAATGAGCGCGCCGGTCTTGCGTGCGTGCATTTCCTCAATATCCGGAACCGACAGGCGCTTGCCCATGGCAGCCAAGTCGAGCGCCTGGCCCCCCGCCATGCCGGCAGTGCCGCTCGCCTGCGCCAGAAGCTCCACGAGCCGCACACGAACGTTCGAATCGTCCGGTAGTCCCGCACCGCTCACGAGGGTTTGGAACGCGAGCACCTGAAGCGCATCGCCCGCGAGGATAGCCGTCGCTTCGTCGAAGGCTTTGTGGCACGTCGGGCGTCCGCGCCGCAGATCGTCATTGTCCATCGCGGGCAGATCGTCATGCACCAATGAGTACACGTGAATGAGCTCGACCGCACAGGCTGCGCCATCGACGTGCGTTTCAGGAATGCCGAACGCGTCGGCCGTGGCGTACACGAGCGCGGGGCGCACGCGTTTGCCGCCGCCAAGCGCGCTATAGCGCATCGCTTCGTGCAGTCTCTTCGGCTCGCTGTCGGAAGGAGGTAAGCGCAGCGAAAGCTGCTCATCGATGCGACGCTGCCACGCAGCGAGCCGAGCGGGAAAAGGGACGATGGTGCTCACGATCGAAGGTCAGGCGTGCACGGCTAATCTTCGTCGTCTTCTTCGACCTCGAATGCGGCCGTATCCATTTGCTCCGGCGAGCCGCTCTTGCGCAGCAAGATCTCGACCTTCTGTTCCGCTTCTTTCAGCGCAGTCTGGCACGCGCGCGTGAGCTGTACCCCGCGTTCGAATTGTTGCAGCGACTCTTCGAGGCTCAGCTCACCCTGCTCGAGCTTTTCCACGATCGCTTCCAATTCGGCAAGCGACCGTTCGAAATCGGGAGCTGCGGGATTGTCTTCGGTCGGTTTCGATCTGGGAGTATTCACTGTCGAGGTTACGGCGTGAGCGTCGCGAAGTGGCGCAAGCTTGCAGTGGCATTTAGGAGCGGTCAAATCGATCGGTGTCGATCGCGTCTTACCGACGTTGACTTGCTCCGCCCTGGAGCATAGATTTTGCCTCAGTTAGACTAGGTCTAAGGGCTGAGTTCCGATGCTCTTCAGATACGGTGAGTTCGGGGGTCGGCACAAGGCGGCGCACGGGAGCCGCCTCGAAGGCACGTACTTTGGTTTTCGTCTATCAGCGAGGGTTCCGCAATGAAGAATCTGAAGGGCACGAATACGGAGAAGAATCTCAAGGACGCGTTTGCCGGTGAGTCACAGGCCAATCGCCGCTACTTGTATTTCGCAGCGAAGGCGGATGTCGAGGGTTACAACGACGTCGCCGCTGTGTTTCGTTCGACGGCCGAAGGTGAGACGGGCCATGCGCATGGGCATCTCGAGTACCTCGAAGCCGTGGGCGATCCGGCGACCGGTCTGCCGATCGGTGCGACCGATGCAAACCTGAAGGCTGCCATTGCTGGTGAGACGCACGAGTACACCGACATGTACCCGGGTATGGCGAAGCAAGCGCGCGACGAAGGATTCGATGAGATCGCGGATTGGTTCGAGACGCTCGCGAAGGCGGAGCGTTCGCACGCGAACCGCTTCCAGAAAGCGCTGGATACGCTGTAGCAGCTAGCGACGTGCTTCGGTCGAGGGCTGAACTGTCAGCCCTCGATGATTTGTTGCGCGTGACTTGTGCGACGGGCTCATGCAGAGCTCCTGACGCACGCCTGCTTCGAGGTCCTTGAGCACCTCCCGAGATTCTCGAGTGTCAAAGCAACCTGCATCGTCTCCGGCCCGCGAAGGCAGTCTCGAGGCGCCAACGCGACATCCGATTGCGTGGAAGAACCCGGATTACCTCAACGAGCAATCGCTCTTCAAAGAGCTCGAACGGATCTTCGACATTTGTCACGGATGTCGGCGCTGCTTCAATCTGTGCAACGCCTTCCCCACGCTCTTCGATGCGGTCGATGAGTCGAGCACCGGCGAGGTCGAGTCGGTCGACAAGAAGGTTTACTGGGACGTCGTCGACCACTGTTACCTGTGCGACATGTGCTACATGTCGAAGTGCCCGTACGTGCCTCCTCATCCGTGGAACGTCGACTTCCCCCATCTTATGCTGCGGGCGAAGGCCTATAAGTTCAAACATCATTCGGTTCGCGCGCGCGACAAGATTCTGGGCTCCACGGATGCCGTGGGCAGCATTGCGGGCATTCCAGTGATCGCGGAGATTGTGAATGCGGTCAATAAGACCGCGTTCGGACGTTCGATGCTCGACAAGACGCTCGGCGTGCATCCGGATGCGCCAATTCCGGAGTATCACAGCAACACGTATCGCAAGCGCCACCGCGCGCGACAGCATCCAGCGCTCGAGGCAAAGCCCAGCGAGGAAACGAAGGGCCGCGTAGTGCTGTTCGCAACTTGCTACGGGAACCGCAACGAGCCAGCGCTTGGCGAAGATCTCGTGGCTGTGTTCGAGCACAACGGCATTCCGGTCACGATTGCGCGACAAGAGCGTTGCTGCGGGATGCCGAAGCTCGAGGTGGGAGACCTCGAAACCATCGAGAAATACAAGAACGAGAACATCCCCGAGCTCGCGCGTTGGGTAGATGAAGGCTGGGACATAGTGACTCCCGTGCCGTCGTGCACGCTCATGTTCAAGCAGGAGCTGCCGCTGATGTTTCCCGAAGATCCGCTCGTGCAGAAGGTGCGCGACGCGATGTTCGACCCTTTCGAGTATCTGTGGGCCCGCTATCGCGCAGGGATGTTGCGGACCGATTTCTCCCGCAAGCTTGGCAAGATCAGCTACCACGTACCTTGCCACACCCGAGTGCAGAATCTCGGTCTCAAGACTCGAGATATCTTGATGCTCGTGCCCGAGACACAAGTCGATCCGATCGAGCGGTGCTCGGGTCACAACGGGACGTACGGCGTAAAGCACGAATTCCGCGACGTGTCCATGAAGATCGGACGCCCGGTGATGCGGCGAGTTGCAGACTCGGAAGCGGATTACTATTCGAGCGACTGCCCGATGGCCGGACATCAAATCGAATCCGGCCTCGAAGGCGGCAAAGAACCGGCCCATCCGCTCAAGTTGTTGCGGATGGCGTATGGCATTTGAACAGGAGTGACGAAGGGACGACGTCACGGAGTGACGAAGTCAGAGGCTTGTGCCGTTCTGACTTCGTCACCTCGTCACTCTGTCACCTCGTCACTTGAAAGACATGCACTTACCTAAACTCACCCGCTCCGATCTCATGAGCCTCGAGCAGTACTCGACGGCGCGGAAGGACTTTCGTGCCAAGGTGCTCGATCACAAGAGTCGTCGTACGCTCAGCGTCGGGCCCAACACGACGTGGTGCTTCGAGGATCAGCTCACGGTGCAATATCAAGTTCAGGAGATGCTGCGCGTCGAGCGCATCTTCGAGGCGGAGGGTATCCAAGATGAATTGGACGCTTACAACCCGCTCATCCCGGACGGGACCAATTGGAAGGTCACGTTCTTGATCGAGTTCCCCGATCCGATCGAGCGCAAGAAGCGGCTCGCTGAGCTGAAGGCGATCGAAGATCGATGCTGGGTGCAAGTGGCAGATTTCGAGCGCGTGTGGGCGATCGCAGACGAAGACCTCGAGCGAGAGAATGAAGAGAAGACCTCCTCGGTGCACTTCATGCGCTTCGAGCTGACTGCCCCTATGTGCGAGGCAGTAAAGAATGGTGCGTCGATCAGTATCGGTGTCGATCACGAGAATTACCGGCACGGCGTCGAGCCGTTGCCGCAGTCGATTCGAGATTCGCTGGCGAAAGACCTGATCTAGAACGAAGATCAATCTCTCGCGGAGAACGCGGCGAACGCGGCGCAGATCAATAGCGATCAGGTATTGCCTTAGGACACCCCGGCTCCACGGAGAGAAGGGCTTTTCGTGCGCCTCGCCGCGCCCGCCGCGATCGCGCGAGACATCTTCTTGGAATTTGGGACGGCGCCGGAAACCGACGCCTTCCTGACGACCATAACCGTCTCGCGTGTCTGCTAGAATCCGCGCGCCTTCAACTCTCAAGCGCGCTCGCGAATAAATGGCCCAGTCCTATAACGCTTCCGACATCGAAGTCTTGAGCGGGTTAGATCCCGTCCGCCGTCGTCCGGGGATGTACACGGACACGAGTCGACCGAATCACCTTGCACACGAAGTCATCGACAACTCCGTCGACGAGGCGCTCTCGGGTCACGCGAAGCGCATCGACGTCACGCTCTACAAGGACGGCTCACTCGAAGTTGCGGATGACGGCCGCGGTATGCCCGTCGATATCCATCCGAAAGAAAAGGTGAGCGGCGTCGAGCTCATCCTCACGCGACTTCACGCTGGCGGAAAGTTTTCCGACAAGAACTATAAATTCTCGGGCGGATTGCACGGTGTGGGTGTGTCCGTCGTGAATGCGCTGTCGAAGAACCTCGAGTGCTGGGTGAAGCGCGGCGGTAAGGAATACAACATCGGATTCAAGAGCGGCAAAGTGTCGCAGAAGCTGCAGGTCGTCGGCGAGGTCGGCAAGAACAACACTGGCACGACCGTGCGGTTCTGGCCGGATCCGCAGTTCTTCGAGTCCGTCAACATCTCGTTGCCGAAGCTCAAGCACGTGTTGCGCGCGAAAGCCGTGTTGTGCCCGGGGCTTCGCGTGACGCTCACGGTGGAACAGGGAAACGAGAAGGAAGAGTGGCTCTATACCGGCGGCGTCAATGAGTATCTGCGCGAAGCGCTCGGTCAAGGTGAGTGGCTTCCACCTGAGCTGTTCAGCGGCAGCATCGAAGGCGAGCAAGAAGCGGCTGAGTGGTCAATCGCCTGGCGCATCGATGATGGGGTCAAGGTCGAAGAGAGTTACGTCAATCTGATTCCGACTCCGCAAGGCGGCACGCACGTCAACGGATTGCGCGTCGGCCTCACGGATGCGATCAGAGAATTCTGCGAATTTCGCAATCTTCTGCCGAAAGGATTGAAGCTCGCTCCCGAGGACGTGTGGGACGGGTTGAGCTATGTTCTATCGACGAAGATCAAAGAGCCGCAGTTTGCCGGACAAACGAAAGAGCGGCTCGCCTCGCGCGAATCGGCGGCGTTCGTCTCTGGTGTGGTCAAAGATCAATTCGGGCTCTGGTTGAATCAGCACCCAGAGTCTGGCGAGAAGATTGCGCAGCTGGCGATCGCGGGCGCGCAAGCCCGGCTCAAAGCCTCGAAGTCGGTCGCGCGCAAGCGCGTCGTGAGCGGACCTGCGTTACCGGGCAAGCTTGCAGATTGCACGAGTCAGGAGCCGGAGCGCAGCGAATTGTTCCTCGTCGAAGGCGACTCCGCCGGCGGATCGGCGAAGCAAGCTCGCGATCGCGAGTTCCAGGCCGTGATGCCGCTGCGAGGCAAGATCCTCAATACGTGGGAAGTCGACGCCGGCGAGGTCCTGCAGTCTCAGGAAGTGCACCACATTGCCATTGCGATCGGTGTCGATCCCGGTTCGGACAAGCTCGATGGCCTGCGCTATCACAAGATCTGCATACTCGCCGATGCGGACTCCGACGGTCAGCACATCGCGACGCTCTTGTGCGCGCTGTTCCTGCGGCACTTCCGGCCTCTCGTCCTCGCCGGTCATGTCTATGTCGCGATGCCGCCGTTGTACCGCGTCGATGTGGGCAAGCAGGTCTATTACGCGCTCGACGATGCCGAGCGAGCGGGCATTCTGGATCGCATCGCGGCGGAAAACCCGCGCGCAAAGCCTGTTGTCACGCGCTTCAAAGGCTTGGGCGAAATGAGCGCGCTGCAATTGCGAGAAACGACCATGGCACCCGAGACGCGTCGCCTCGTGCAGCTCACGATCGATGCAAAGGATCAAACTGACCAAATGCTCGACATGCTGCTCGCGAAGAAGCGTGCGGCGGATCGCCGCGAATGGCTCGAGACGAAGGGAAATCTCGCTGAAGTGCAAATTTGAGAATGGAAGGGGATAAGGGGATAGCGGATAGGGGATAGATCGGGCCAGTTCAACCATCGAGCTTCCCACTATCGCCGATCCGCTATCGCCTATCGCCTTCTTGAGAACGTTATGCCCACCCAATCTCCATTGAATTTCGAAGGTATCGAGCGCCTCTCGCTGAAGGCATTCACGGAAAAGGCGTACCTCGATTATTCGATGTACGTGATCCTGGACCGCGCGCTGCCGCACATCGGCGATGGGTTGAAGCCGGTGCAGCGGCGCATCGTCTACGCGATGAGCGAGCTCGGCTTGTCCGCTGCATCGAAGCACAAGAAGTCCGCGCGCACGATCGGCGATGTCATCGGCAAGTTCCATCCGCACGGCGACTCGGCGTGTTACGAGGCGATGGTGCTGATGGCGCAGCCGTTCTCGTATCGCTATCCGCTGGTCGACGGGCAAGGCAACTTTGGATCGCCTGACGATCCGAAATCGTTCGCGGCGATGCGCTACACGGAGTCGCGTCTCACGCGCTATGCGTCGCTGTTGCTGCAGGAGTTGGGGCAGGGCACGGTCGATTGGACGCCGAACTTCGATGGCACGCTAGACGAGCCCGTGATCCTTCCCGCGCGCGTACCCAATGTGCTGCTCAACGGCGCGACTGGCATTGCCGTGGGTATGGCAACCGACATCCCGCCGCACAACCTTCGCGAGGTCGCAACCGCCTGCGTACGGCTGTTGGAAGACCCTGAGGTCACGTTGCGCGAGCTGTGCAAGCACATCCAAGGTCCTGATTTTCCCACCGGTGGAGAGATCATCACGCCGCGGACCGAGATTCGGCAGATGTACGAGAGCGGCAACGGCTCCATTCGTGCACGCGCTGTGTACGAGATCGAAGACGGCGACATTGTCATCACACAACTCCCGTATCAGGTTTCGGGAAGTCGCATCCAAGAGCAAGTTGCGGCGCAGATGCAGGCGAAGAAGCTGCCGATGGTGGAAGACATTCGCGATGAGTCCGATCACGAGCACCCGACGCGCATCGTGATCGTCCCGCGATCCAATCGTGTCGATGTCGAGCAGTTGATGGCGCACTTGTTCGCGACCACGGATCTCGAGCGCAGCTATCGCGTCAATCTCAACATCATCGGGCTGGACGGTCGCCCGAAAGTGATGGGGCTGAAGTCTCTGCTCGAGGATTGGCTGACGTTCCGCATCGATACAGTGACGAAGCGTCTTACGTGGCGCTTGGACAAGGTGCAGGCTCGCTTGCACATCCTGGAAGGATTGCTCGCGGCATATCTCAATCTCGATGAGGTCATCCGCATCATCCGTCGCGAGGACGAGCCGAAGCCGGTCTTGATGAAGCGCTTCAAGCTCACCGAAATCCAAGCCGAAGCGATTCTCGAAACGAAGCTGCGCCATCTCGCGAAGCTCGAAGAGATGAAGATCCGCGGCGAGCAGAAGGAGCTCTCCGCGGAGCGCGATGAGCTCGATAAGATTCTGAAGAGCAAAGCACGTCTGAAGAAGCTCGTGCGCGATGAGCTCATCGCCGACGCCGATCTGTTCGGAGATGAGCGTCGCAGCCGCATCGTCGAGCGCGCAGCAGCACAGGCGATCGATGAGACCGAGCTCGTCGCGAGCGAGCCGGTGACAGTCGTGCTCTCGGAGCGCGGCTGGGTGCGCTCAGCGAAGGGCCACGAGTTGGATCCACGTTCGCTCTCATACAAGACTGGCGATTCCTTCCAAGCGGCGGCGCGCGGTCGCAGCACGCAGCAGGCGGTCTTCCTCGACAGCACCGGGCGTGCTTACAGCTTGCTCGCGCACACGCTGCCATCTGCGCGTGGACAGGGCGAACCTTTGTCGGGTCGCATCGATCCGCCGGAAGGCGCTACCTTCGCGGGGGTCTTGATCGGTGACCCGCAAGACCGCTGGGTCTTGGCGTCCGATGCCGGCTACGGATTCGTCGTGAAGCTCGAAGAGCTGCACTCGCGCAACCGCGCAGGTAAGGCCGTGCTGAAGGTACCCGAGGGTTCCGGCGTTGTCGCGCCCGCACCGGTGCCTGCAAACGAAGCGGCGCTGCTGTGCGCCGCGAGCTCCGAAGGCAAGATGCTGGTGTTCCCAGTAAAGGATCTGCCGGAGCTGCCGCGCGGCAAAGGCAACAAGATCTTCGGTCTATCTTCGAAGAAGGTCGCTTCGCGCGAAGAGTATCTCGCCGCACTTGCCGTCGTTGCGCCCGAGCAGAGCCTCGTCGTGCGCTCTGGCGAGCGCAAGATGACGATCAAGTTCACGGACCTGAAGGATTATCGCGGCGAGCGCGCACAGCGCGGCGCAGTCCTTCCGCGTGGATGGCGGAAAGTGGATCGGCTCGAGGTCGAGGGCTAGCGCCCTCGCCCAGCCAACTGGCTTACTGGCCCACTGGCAGCTGTCCAGATAAGAACGGGAGCTCTGGATTGACAGAAAGCGCACGAGGCGAAAAGTTCGTCGAGAGCGCTCTTAGCGCTGTTCTTCTCTGGCCAGATGCCAGTGGCCAGTGAGCCGGTTGGCCCTAGTCGCGGGCTCAGCCCATCACGACCTGCTCGGGCTCGTTCACGAAATAGCCTTGGATGAACTCGATGCCGAGCTGCCATAGCACGGCCATCGTGTTCGCATCCTCGACGCGTTCTGCGATGGTGGCGACCTTCTTGCCCTTAGCGTGATCCACCAGATCGCGCACTTTCTGCTGCAGATTCTGATCCACCGCCAAGCCCTGCATCAGCGTGCCATCGACTTTGATGTAGTCGAGCGGTAGATGAGCCAGGAGGCGTGCCGGATCGCGACCCGCGCCGAAATGCTCGAGGGCGAACGAGAACCCCGCCTTGCGAAGCCCGGTCGCAAGATCGGTCGTATCGGAGAGGTACTCGGTCGCGACTTGCTCGCTGACTTGAAACGCGATGCGTTGCGGATCCACGCGTGTCGCCTTGAGCTGATTGGATAGCCATTGCAGCAGCGACTTATCGCGTACGGAGTCCTTCGATAGCCGCACGAACAATTGCTTCACAGGGCGGCTTGCACAGAACGTCATGGATGCGCCGATGATCCAGCGATCGATGTTCTTCATGAGATCGTTGCGCTCGGCGGCTGCCATGAATTCAGACGGCAAGAGCTCCTGACCGGCCTCATCGATCATGCGTACGAGCACGTCGAACATGCCGCGATCCTCGCCGAGCAGGCTCGCGATCGGTTGCTGCATGAGTCGAAAGCGATTCTCCATGAGCGCGGCTTTGATGTGGCGCACCCAGATCTCGTCTGCAGCCTGCAGCCGTGTGTCTTCGTCCTGATGATCGATGACTTGAATGCGTTTGCCGCCCGCCTGCTGAGCATTGCGACGAGCGGTGATCGCATCGTTGATCGAGGCGGCGATATCGGGAGAGCGCGGATCGATGGCACCGATCCCTACACTGCACGTGCACGAGATCTGTTTATCGCCGACCCGGAAGACTTGCGCGCCGATCTTGCGAAGCAGATTCGTCGCCCAAATCTCGATATCGCGCGGCGTGCCGCGCTCCATGAGCAGCATGAATGCGCCATCGCCGAAGCGTCCGAACAGATCGGAAGTTTGACGCGTCTCATCGATGAGCCCGGCGAACTGGCCAACGAACTCTTCCACTCCGAGCGGTCCGATGTCATCGCAGATCGCGGCCAGCTTATCGGCTTCGACCGAGATGAGCTGGCGGACGCCGGCTTTGATCGGCTGACTCAGCGCCTGCTTGAGGCGTTCCATGAAGAACTTGCGCTGAAATGCGCCAGTCGCTGCATCGCGTTCCAACGCTTCGCTCAAGTTTTGATCGAGCGTGGCTGGATTCGAGCTCTTGCTCGCAGCCACGCACAGCCGCACGGCAGGCTCCCCATCGACTTCGACCTGCGAAAGCTCGATATCGAGCGGCACGCTGGAGCCGTCGCTCAACAGAGCAGTGGCGCGCAGCGAGTGATCTGACCATTTACCCTGCATGCACGCGACCAGAGCGCCTTTGATTGCGGCGTGCGCCTCCGGATCGAAGGAATCCATGAGCGGCGTGCCCACGAGGGCGTCAGGGCCAGGCAGTCCATACAAGTCGAGCCACGCCGGATTTGCATCGACGACGATGCCTTCTTGCACGTACGCGATCGCATCGGCCGAGCCCGCCATGAATGACTTGAGCTGCTCGCGATACTCGCGTGCGGCATTGATCGTGGCGCTCAGTGTGCGCGCTTGGCGATGCGCCTCGAGCTCACGCTTGACGACCGCTTGCAAGCGCACTGAATTCTTCAGCGTGACCACATCGCGCGCGCCTTGCTGCATCGCTGCTGCAATGATTTCCTCATCCACGTGTTCTCGCGCGATTAATACGGGGACGTCGGCGCCGAATTGCGCACACACGCTCATCACCTTGGCAGTGTCGGCGGGATCGGGGCCTACGAATGCGATCAACATGTGTGCATTGATCTGCTGAATCGCATCGCCCAGATCGTTCAGCTCGCGTATCCAATTGCACCGCACTGGATGGCCGGCATTGCGCAGCGTGCTGTTGATGGCCTCGACGTTGTCCTGATGGCGGGTCAGGACGATCATCGGCACTGCGCTTTGTTCGGCCAAGTTCCTATCTCCGTTTGTGCAGCTTGCACTCATTCGACGCTGCGGCATTGTACCTGAGGCTTCCGGACGCCTCCGGCCCCACACGCACGAGACTAGCCGCGATCGTCGTTCAATCCTGCGCGCGAATCGGCATTTTCGCCGGGGCGCCGGGGACCTCTCGAACCAACCGAGGCACGAGGTACCCGGGCAAGCGACTTGCGATCTGGCTATGCAGCTCGAGCGCTCTCGACTCAGGCAAATCGAAATGCGCCGCGCCTTGCACCCGATCGAGTACGTGCAGGTAGTAGGGCAGGACTCCCGCCGCGAAGAGGCGTTCGCTCAGGTCGACCAATGTGTCGGCCGAGTCATTGACGCCCGCTAACAAGACGGACTGGTTCAGCAGTGTCGCCCCCGCATGCGCGAGGGCGCGACATGCACGAGCCACCTCGCCATCGATCTCGCGCGGGTGATTCGCATGAATCACCACGACTCGCTGTATCGGCAGGTCGGCCAACCAATTTAGGAGTCCTTGGTCGATTCGGTCCGGCAGCACGACGGGGTAGCGGGTATGCATACGCAATCGCCGTACGTGCGCGACAGTGGCGAGCTTATCGGTGAGCTCGCGTAACCGCCGATCGCTCAAGCTCAAGGGGTCCCCGCCACTCAGGATGACTTCGGCGATCGACTCATCTGCCCGTAGAGCGTCGATTGTCGACGCCCAACCCGACGACAGGGCAGACTCATCCGAGTAGGGAAAATGGCGCCGGAAGCAATAGCGGCAGTGGACCGCGCACGCGCCGGTCGCAATGATCAGTGCGCGGCCCTGGTACTTGTGCAAGACGCCTGCTGCCGCTCGACTTGCGAGATCGCCCACTGGATCGCGGAGGTACCCGGGCGCAAGAGAGGTCTCGGCGAGGACTGGAAGGACCTGGAGGAGCAGGGGATCCGTCGGGTCGCCTTTGCGCATTTTTGCCACGAAACCACGCGGCACGCGCAGCGGAAAATCACGTGTGCTCGCCAGTGCTGGTGCGATGAGAGACGGGTCGAGATCGAGCAGATCGCACAGTTCTCGAGGATCGCTGATCGCATCTGCAAGCTGCTGCTGCCACGTCTTTGCATTCGAGCGAGTCGCTTCGAACTGGCTTGAAAGGGGGGTTGCGGCTATCATCTGCGCCCTTTGTCGGACCCGGCGGGCCTGACTTCAAGAATAGATCTGGATACGAAGCTTTCGTTGGCCGAGTTCGGCGACTCGCCGCCTCATTGTTGGCCAATCCGCTTCGACTTACTCCGGTTGGTGCATTTTCACAGATTGGGCGGCGGTGCCATATGGGCAGTTTCTCCACTAACGAATTCAAGTCGGGTTTGAAGATCATCCTCGAGAACGATCCTTACGCGATCGTCGAGAACGAGATGGTGAAGCCAGGGAAAGGACAGGCGTTCAACCGCGTCAAGATCCGCAACCTGAAAACCGGGCGCGTCATCGAGCGCACGTTCAAGTCCGGCGACACGGTCGAGGCAGCTGACGTCGTCGAGACCGAGATGCAGTATCTCTACACCGATGGCGAGTTCTGGCACTTCATGGTGCCGGATAACTACGAGCAGTACACCGCGGGTAAGGAAGCGGTCGGCGAAGGCTCGATCTGGCTCAAGGACGGAATGCTCTGCACGGTCATGTTGTGGAACGGCGTGCCGTTGAATGTGACGCCACCGGCTCACGTAGAGCTCAAGATCGTCGAAACCGATCCCGGCGTGCGCGGCGACACCGCGACCGGGGGAGCGAAGCCTGCCAAGCTCGAAACGGGCGCCGTCGTTCGAGTACCGCTCTTCATCAACGAAGGCGAGGTCATCCGCGTCGATACGCGCACGGGCGAATACATCGCAAGGGCGAAAGGCTAACGCCTTTCGCTCGGTGAGCGGTGATCAGCGGACGGCGGCCGGTGTGAATGCACCGGGCCCGCTTTCGAAATATGTCTTGGTCACCGTCCGCCGTCCGCCGTCCGCCATTCACTCGCTACTAGCGCCTGGACGACGCGCTCGAGTCCTCTGCGGTCCTCGTCATCGAAGCGCTCGCGCTTCGGACTGTCGATATCGAGCACGCCGATGAGCGAGCCAGCCTTGACGATCGGCACGACGATCTCGGAATTGGATGCCGAGTCGCACGCGATGTGACCGGCAAACTCATGCACGTTGGGTACGACGATCGTCTGCCGTTTCGCGGCCGCCGTGCCACAGACTCCTTTCCCAATCGCAATTCGCACGCATGCCGGTCGCCCCTGGAATGGTCCGACCACCAGCACATCGCCTTTCAACAGATAGAAACCCGCCCAATTCACATCGGGCAGCGAGTGATAGAGCAGGGACGAGACGTTCGCGAGGTTGGCGATCAAATCCGTTTCGCCTTGGATGAGCGCAGCGGCCTCCTGCACGATTTGATCGTACAGCGCTGGTTTGGCAAGACTCGAGTCGATCGTCAGGCTGTGCATAGGTAACCTGGGAACAGAGCGCGCAGGCATCGGCTCAACGCATTGTACCGCTCAGCGAGCGCAAGATTCTTTCCGTAGTCCGTCGCCCCTTACTTCACGCTCGCTCAAACGGAAATGCGAGCACATCGTCGATGTGTTTCGCTCCGGCCGCGCACATCACGAGACGATCGAAGCCGAGCGCCACACCGGAGCATTCCGGCAATCCATGCGCGAGCGCCTGGAGGAACCGCTCGTCGATCGGTTGGACCGGTAGCCCTCGTTTGCGGCGCTCTGCGATGTCGCGCTCGAAACGACTGCATTGTTCGCCTTCGTCGGCCAGCTCGTGAAAACCGTTCGCAAGCTCGATGCCATCGAGATAGGCCTCGAAGCGTGACGCCACCGCGCCGCGGACCTTCGCAAGCGCCGCCTGCGACGCTGGATAGTCATAGATGAACGTCAGGCGATCGTGACCCAACGCCGGACCCACGAGCGTGCTCATGATGAGATCCAAGCACGCATCGCGATCCGTGCGAACGTCGAAAGGCACATCGATCCCGGCGCTCTCTAGGCGCGCTACGAGGACTGGAGTGGAGTCGTCGAACGCGTCGACGCCAGCATGGAGTTGGACCGCTTCGCGATACGACAAGCGCTCCGCGCGATCGAATTGCCGCGCGGACGGCAGCATCGCACTGATCAAACGTTCGACATCGGACATGAGCGAGTGATGGTCGATGCCGAGGCGATACCACTCGATCATCGTGAATTCGGGGTTGTGCCAGCGGCCCGATTCGCCGTCGCGGTACACCTTCGCGATCTGCCAGATGTCTGCGCAACCCGCGGCCAGCAGGCGCTTCATGCAGTACTCGGGAGAAGTGTGCAGAAACCGCTCCTGACCGAGGGCCCGCGCGCTGATGCTCGAGAGATGAACGTCGCTCACGGCGGCCGCACTCAGTGCGGGCGTCTCGACTTCGAGCGCGCGAGTGGCGGTGAAGTATTCGCGTGCAGCTCGCAACATGCGGGCTCGCAACTCGAGCACCGCGATCGAGGCGGTCGGTTTCCAGCTCATCACATCGTCCAGATCAACGTGCGCCGTGATTGTTGGGCGTCACGATACGCCCGATCGCACGGCCCAAGCGCACTTGCGTCTCGGGGGCCAGCGTGGCGTCCCATCGAATGCGCTTCGATTGGAACAGCAAGATCACGGTCGAGCCCATATTGAAGCGGCCGAGCTCTTCGCCCTTCGCGAATGCGCGACCGATGCCTTCCTCGATCGACACCACGCGTTTGCGCGTGCGCGGCGGCGGATTGACCTCACCGCAGTGAACCGTCTCGATACTGCCGACGAACAAAGCACCGACCAGGATCACGGCCATACGACCGATCTCAGTATCGAACTCGCAGATCAAGCGCTCGTTGCGTGCGAACACACGAGGAACCGCGCGCACGGTCGCCGCATTCACGCTGAACAGATCGCCTGGCACATACACGTTGCTGCGAACCGTGCCGTCCATGGGCATGTGGATGCGGTGATAGTTGTACGGCGCCAGATACAAACACGCGAAGCTGCCACCGCGGTACCTCTCCACGGCCTCTCGATCTCCGCCCAGGAGAGCGGCCAACGAGTACGCGTGGCGCTTTGCCTGGATGAGGATATCGTCGTCGAGATGGCCGCACTGACTCACGAGGCCGTCGACGGGGCTCGCCACGAGCTGCGGATCGGTGGCGATCGGGCGCACGCCTGCCCTCAGCGGACGCGTGAAAAACTCGTTGAAGCTCGCGTATGCATAAGGGTTGGACTCCTGAGCTTCATTCATGTCGACGCGATAGCCTGCGAGAAAGACACGCAGAATCGAGTTCTTGACGAACGGCGATCGCTGGCGCATCAGCCAGTACACGAAGCGCGATAGAAGATGCTTCGGGAGCAGGTATTGAAGAAATGCGAACAGATGATCGCCGGGGCGGGCAGCAGGCACTTCTTCAGCCATCGCTGTTGTCGTCCGTGGCGTTGACGACTCGCCGATAATCCGCGGCGATCGCTGCAGGCGCATGAGGAGGCGAGAACAGGGCGCGCATCCGTCCATTTGGATCGATCAAGAAGATCGCTGCTGAATGATCGACGGTGTAGCCGCCGTCGCCGGTTTCGGAGATCGCGACAGGCACGCCGATCTTGCGCGTGAACGCATCGAGGCTTGCTTGATCGCCAGTGACGCCGGCAAAGCTGGGATTGAAATATTTCACGTAGGTTGCGAGCTGCGCTGGGGTATCGCGCTTGGGATCGACCGAGACCAGGACGACTTGCGGACGCAATGCGGCGGGTAGATTGCTTAGGCTCTGCTCGACCTGCGCCAACATTCGCATCGTCGTGGGGCACACGTCCGGACAATTCGTGAAGCCGAAGAACAGAAAGGTCCATTGGCCCTGGAGGGCCTGATTGTCGAAGGGTCGACCCTCGTGATCCGTCAGTGCGAACGGCGCGAGCGCGCGCGCCGGCTCCAGCAACGTTCCCGTTGTAAGCAGCGCCTGAGAACTTTCTGCACGGTGCAGCAGAGCGCGCGACAGCAGCATGCCGGCGATGACGGCTACAATGGCGATCGCAATCGCCACAACAGTTGAAGTCTTACGAGTCATCATGTCCCTCGATTCGGAATTATCGCATGTCGGATAGGGCACTGCCCGTCACAGTAAGACAGCTCATCGAGCAGGGCGCCAAGGCGTTCGAGGATGCGGACCTTTGGTTTGGCCACGGGTCCGATAACGCGTTCGACGAGGCAGCCGAGCTCGTCTTCTTCGGTGTGGATCTTCGTCACCAGGATGCGGCCGAGGCATACGACAAACCGGTGGACGAAGAGCAGCACGCCCGAGTGCTCTCGCTCTTCGAGCGTCGGCTCCGCGAGAGGGTGCCCGCTGCCTATCTGACGCACCGCATGTGGTTCGCGGGGCACGAATTCTATGTGGACGAACGTGTGCTCGTGCCGCGGTCGCCCATCGCGGAGCTCATCGAGGCGCGGTACGAACCCTGGATCGACCCCGAGCGCATCGAGCGCGTGCTCGACATCGGCACGGGCTCGGGGTGCATTGCCATCGCGAGCGCATTGGCATTGCCCGATGCACGCGTGGATGCCGCCGATATCTCCGAAGACGCGCTCGCAGTGACGGCCATCAATATCGCGCGCCACGACCTCCGATCGCGAGTTCGTCCGATTCGCTCAGATGTATTCGAGGCGCTCGCGGGCGAGCGCTACGATGTGATCGTTTCGAATCCGCCCTATGTGGGCGATGAGGAGCTCGCCAGTCTTCCTTCAGAGTACGAACGCGAGCCGCGGCTCGGGCTGCATGGCGGGGTCGATGGTCTCGACATCGTTCGGCGCATCCTTCGAGAAGCGCGTGCACATCTCACGGCTCACGGTATCCTCATCGTCGAGGTCGGCAATTCAGAGGACGCGCTCATCGAGGCATACCCGCAGGTGCCCTTCACATGGCTCGAGTTCGAGCGAGGAGGAGGCGGCGTGTTCCTTTTGACCGCATCGCAGCTCGAAGAGATGACCGCTCTGGACTAGCCGATACTCGTTAGAATGCACCCGCGCAGGTCGCCGGTTCAGGAAGGCGCAGCCTGGAACTAACCGCTAACCGCTAACCATCTCAGGCCCTATGTCCGGCAACACCTTCGGAGTCCTGTTCACCGTCACGACCTTCGGCGAGAGCCATGGGCCCGCGCTCGGCGCTATCGTGGACGGATGTCCTCCGGGCTTAGAGCTTTCGGAAGCCGATATACAACCCGAGCTCGAGCGTCGACGCACTGGGACCTCGAGACACACGAGCCAGCGGAAGGAACCGGACCAGGTGCAGATCTTGTCGGGTGTGTTCGAAGGTCGGACGACTGGGACGCCAATCGGCCTTCTGATCCACAACGAGGATCAGCGCTCGCGCGACTACGACAAGATCAAGGACCGATTCCGCCCTGGGCATGCCGACTACACGTACGAACAGAAATACGGCTTCCGGGACTATCGCGGCGGGGGACGATCCTCAGCGCGCGAGACGGTGATGCGCGTCGCCGCTGGTGCAATTGCACGCAAATACCTGCGTGAGCGATTGTCTATCAACATCCAGGGTTATCTGGCGCAGCTCGGGCCGCTCAAGCTCGACGTAAAGTCGCTTGCGACGGTCTACGACAATCCCTTCTTCTCTCCCGATCCGTCGCGTCTCGAAGAGCTCGAGAACTACATGATCAATTTGCGCCGAGAGGGCGACTCGGTCGGCGCGCGCGTGAATGTGATCGCGACGGGAGTGCCGCCGGGGCTCGGCGAACCGATCTTCGACCGACTCGATGCGGATATCGCGCACGCGATGATGAGCATCAATGCGGTCAAAGGCGTCGAGATCGGTGCCGGCTTTGCGGCTGTGGAGCAGAAGGGCAGCGAGCACCGAGATCAGATTTCCCCTGAAGGATTCCTCTCGAATAACGCAGGCGGCATCTTGGGTGGTATCTCGAGCGGCCAGGATGTTCTCGTCAGCATCGCGCTGAAGCCGACCTCGAGCATCATCATTCCAGGCCGCACAGTGGACGTCGCCGGCAACAGTGTGGAGGTCGTCACAACCGGCCGCCACGATCCGTGCGTGGGTTTGCGGGCCACCCCCATCGCTGAAGCGATGCTCGCGCTGGTGCTCATGGACCATTATCTGCGTCATCGAGCGCAGAATGCCGACGTCCAATGTCGTACGCCGGTGATTCCCGCAACCCCGTGATGTGATTCACCCCTTATTTTCGAGCGCTGCAGCTTAATTATGTGCAGTCTTTAGGGTACTGTTGCGCCAATTTTCGCGGGCCTGGGACTCCGGAAGGTGCTCACTCGAAGGTGCGGCGCTTCTTGAAACCCGCGCGGTGATCGACTTGCCAAATGCTCTCGCCGAGGAGCAACGAATGACGCTTCGCAGGCTTGCCGTCACCGTACACGAGGCTGCCGTGCCTTTCGATGTAAAGGGCACGGCGAGTTCGTCGGAAATCCATCAGTCTTGAGCTAAGGCGCAGATGAGCAAACGTTGGAATGTTGCGGTAGTGGGCGCGACCGGGTTGGTCGGCGGCACGATGCTTTCGATTCTCGAGCAGCGCGATTTTCCGGTGGGCGAGATCTTCCCGTTGGCGAGCGCGCGCTCCGTCGGCCGCTCGGTGAAGTTCAGGGGCAAGGACATCCCCGTCCAAGACCTCGAGACATTCGATTTCTCCAAAGCGCAGATCGGATTGTTCTCTGCGGGCGCGAGCGTTTCCAAGGTTCACGCGCCGCGCGCGGCTCAGGCAGGCTGTGTTGTCATCGACAATACCTCCCAGTTTCGCTACCAGGATGACATCCCGCTCGTCGTGAGCGAGGTGAACCCTCACGCGCTGGCCGGTTATCGCAAGCACAACATCATCGCGAATCCGAATTGCTCGACGATGCAGATGCTCGTTGCGCTCAAGCCGCTGCACGACGCGGCACGAATCGAGCGCATCAACGTGGCAACGTATCAATCGGTCTCGGGCGGTGGGCAGAAGGCGATGGATGAGCTCACCCAGCAGCACGCGGCGATTGCACGCGGAGCGCCCGCTGAGCCTAAGCACATTGCCAAGCAGATCGCTTTCAACTGTGTGCCGCAGATCGATGTGTTTCTCGACAACGGCTACACGAAAGAAGAGATGAAGATGTTCTGGGAAACCCAGAAGATCCTCGAGGATGACTCGATTCGAGTGAACGCAACGGCGGTTCGAGTCGGGGTGTACGTCGGCCACTCCGAAGCCGTGCACATTGAAACCAAACGCAAGCTGACGGAGCGCGAGGCGCGGGAGCTACTGTCGCAGGCGCCCGGTGTCGTTCTCGTCGATGAACGGCGTCCAGGAGGCTATCCGACGGCTGCAACCGAAGGGGCAGGGACCGATCCTGTGTACGTCGGTCGCATTCGCGAGGACATCAGTCACGAGCGCGGTCTGAATCTGTGGATTGTGTCAGATAACGTTCGCAAGGGAGCTGCTTTAAATAGCGTCCAGATCGCCGAGATTTTGGTAAAAACCTACCTGTAAGTTATAGTTGCGTGCGCAAAGTCACAAAAAACATGAGCATTGACCCCCGCTCGCGCCGAGCCAAAAGCGCTTCACCCAAGGCTTTGGACGCTAAAGGTCACGCACCGGGAGAGCTGATGAGACGTTACCTGCCGCGGCTCGTGCTGACGGGCGCACTGCTGTCGCCGCTGAGCGCTTGGGCCTTAGGCCTCGGCGACATTCGCCTGAATTCCGCGCTTAATCAGCCGTTCGACGCCGAAATCGAGCTGATCTCCCCAACGCCTGAAGAGCTCTCGAGCCTCAAAGTCGGTTTGGCGAGCATGGACGTGTTCTCGCGCTATGGGATCGATCGTCCGGCCTATCTTTCGAGCTTCGACTTCTCGATCACGCGCTCGCGGGACGGGCGCGCGACTATCAAAGTCCGGTCCAATCGCTCGGTGACCGAGCCGTTCGTCACGCTCCTTGTCGAAGCGAGCTGGGCGCGCGGCCGTCTCGTGCGCGAGTACACCGTGTTGCTCGATCCTCCCGTATTCATGCCGTCGCAGTCGCAGGCTCCCGCTCCTGTGACGACGCCGCGCGCAGGCGCGCAGACGGAAGGCCGCATCGAGCGCCCCGCTGCACAACCTGCGCCGGAAGCACCAACCGCTCGGCAACAGCCGGTCCCATCGCCTGAAGAACCTGCGCGCGCTGCGCCCACGGCTTCAGAACCCTCCGGCTCGTTCGGCGACGAATATTCGGTTCAACGCAACGACACGTTGTGGCGGATTGCGAGTCAGATCAACCCGGGATCGCCGCGTGTCGTCAATCAAACGATGATCGCGCTGTATCGCGCCAACCCGAATGCCTTCGATGGCAACATCAATCGCTTGCGCGCGGGCGCCGTGCTGCGCGTTCCTGAAATGGCGGAGATCGAAGCCATTTCGACTTCGGAGGCTTCGGCCGAGGTTGCACGTCAGACCTCCGAGTGGAGCGGAGCGTTGCCGACGCAAACCGCCGAAGAAGCAAGCCGCCTGCGTCTCGTCACACCGGAGGAGGCGCCTACACCACCCGTTTCCACACCCGCGACGCCTGCCGAAGAACCTGCTGCAACCACTGCGCCTGCAACACCTAGTACGCAGACGGCGCAGGACGACAGACGCTTGCAGGTCGAGAACCCCGCGCTTTCGGGCATGCAGCAGAACGTCGATGAAGCGCCCGTGACCGACGCGCCTGTGGCGGAAGAAGTCACGCCGGAAGAGCCGGTCGCCACAGCGGACGAACCGCAAGCTGCCGAGGAAGTTGTTCCACAACAGGTGCAAACGCCGCAGCCTGCGCCAACCGTCGCAGAAGAAGCAGCCGGACCCTCGATACTCGATCGCATCGGGCAGTTCTGGTGGGTGCTCGTCGTATTGGGTCTGCTGGCGCTGATCCTGGTCTTCATCCGCCGTCGCAAAGCGGATTCCTCGCTCGATTCGCTCGACGCAATCGCGTCGCCTTCGCTCGACTACGAGCCGCCCGTGCGCCGTGCACCGACGATTGCGAAGACGCGCGAACCCGAAGCCTTCCAGATGGAAGACGACGCGGATTCCACTGTCGATGCGTTCGACGCCCCCGCGCCTGTCGCCGTCCGGCGTGCCGAAGCTCCTGCCGCACATTCGATGCAGCCAGTGGCCGCTGCGAGCGCAGCCTCAGCGTCCATCGATGACACGTTGAGCAGCGATACTGCAATTCGCTTGGACCAGCAGGACGCGCTCGCCGAAGCCGACTTCCACATGGCGTACGGCTTGTACGACCAAGCGGCGGACCTCGTGAAGATCGCGATCGATCGCGAGCCCACGCGCCGCGATCTCAAGCTCAAGCTGCTGGAGATCTATTTCGTCTGGGGTAATCGCGATCTGTTCCTGGACACGGCTCGCGATCTCGAATCGACGCGTGCTGAAGCTGCGCCCGGTGAGTGGGACAAAGTGCTCATCATGGGTAAGCAGATCGCGCCCGAAGATCCGATGTTCAAGGGCGAAGCCGGTGCCGCGCACGTCGATCTCGTCGACGTCAACTTGGAAGGTGGTGAGAATCGCGTCGACGTCGATCTCTTCGCGGAGCCTGAAGCCGAGCAGCCTGCGGGCCTCGATCTCGAGTTCGCGAGCGGCGAGCACAAGGCAGCGAGCGACTCCGACCTCGACTTCTTGCTGGATGAGCCGAAGCGCGGCGAAGACGATGATGCGACGCGCGAGCTCGATCCGTTGGCGCGGACGCAGGAGACACCCACGATCGAATCGCCGATCTTGGAGCGTCGTGATTCGACCGTGCGCACGCGCACCGATACAGCCGAGTTCCCGAAGCTGTCAGCAGAACAAACGGCTGAGATCTCGGTGGATGACCTCGGACTCGATGCAACTGCAATCGACAATTCCGGTTCGCTCGAAGATACGACATCGCTCGAGAAAGATACGGGCGATACCATCGAAAGCGCGCGTCCGTTGCGCGATGATGAGATGACGCAGCTCGCGCCTTCGCTCAGCAGCTTCGATCGCACGATGGAAGCGCCGCGCGTCGAGAAGTTCGACATCGAGAGCACCGGGACGATCTATATCGATCAGGTGGATTTGTCGGGCAACAACGATACCGTCGAGCAGCCACGTCGCGATGTGGACTCGACTGCCACGATGCGGGCGCCGAGCGCGCTCGACTTCGATCTCAGCGAGGCGGAAGAGGCTTCGGCGAGCAACGATACGATTCGCCATGCACGCGTCGGCAACGCAGATGACGCGAAGTTCTCGAGCGATGTGTTCTCCGACCGAACCGTCGAGACCGCGGCGATCGATCTCGACGTCGGCGATGCGCTCGCCGCGGACGATCACTCGCCGACGAACAAGCAAACGTTCACTGCAGAGATGGAGCTCTCCGAGCTCGAGCCGGTCACGATGAGTGAAGTGGGCACGAAGCTCGATCTCGCGCGCGCCTACATGGACATGGGCGATCCGGACGGCGCTCGCAGCATCCTCGAAGAGGTCATGCAGGAAGGCAATCCGAACCAGAAGCAGGAAGCGAACCGGCTGCTCGAGTCGATTCGCTGAGAGAGGCGATCGGCGATAGCGGATCGGGGACAGGTCGATAGCTCGCGCAGGCAACTCGCTTGCCACCGTGCGATCTCTTATTCTGACTATCCTCTATCGCCCATCCGCTTTCCCTACCATGCCACGCATCGCCCTCGGTATCGAGTACGACGGCAGCGCGTTCTCAGGTTGGCAGTCCCAGGCGCACGCACGTGGCGTCCAAGCGAGCGTTGAAGCTGCACTGAGCTGCGTCGCCGATCATCCGGTCGAAGTGACCGCTGCAGGGCGCACGGACGCGGGTGTACATGCGGCGATGCAGGTCGTGCATTTCGATTCGCCCTCTGTCAGAAGCGAACGCGGTTGGGTGCTCGGAGCCAACACGAATCTGCCTGCGCAAGTGAGCGCGCTATGGGCACGTGAAGTGCCGGAGGCGTTCCACGCTCGCTATAGCGCTTTCGCGCGCCGCTATCGCTATCTCATCCTCAATCGCATGCCGCGGCCGGCCCTCGCAGCGCAGCGCGTCTGCTGGGTACGCGACCCGCTCGATGAGAATCGCATGAGCGCAGCCGCCGAATACCTCATCGGCGAGCACGACTTTTCATCGTTCCGCGCGGCCGAATGCCAGGCTCGTACGCCCATGCGCCACATGCACGAGATCAGCATCGAGCGACGTGGCGAGATCCTTGTGCTTTCTGTCCTGGCGAATGCCTTTCTTCATCATATGGTCCGAAACATCGCCGGCGTGCTCATCGCGATCGGCACGGGGGAACGTCCCGTGAGCTGGGCGAGGGAAGTGCTCGAAGCGCGCGACCGGACCAAAGGTGGAGTGACGGCGCCAGCGGCAGGTTTGTACCTCGCCGGCGTGCGTTACTCCGCGAGCTTGGCGCTGCCGAGCGAAAGTGCGGAGATCATGGGCGTGTCTTGCCCACCATACCGGGACCAAGTATAGATGCGCACTCTTTGAGTGCCTCTAGGCGGCTGAATGACGTGGTTTGAAAAAATTATGCCCTCGCGGATCAAGACCGAGCGTCGCACGCGGTCGGTTCCTGAAGGGCTTTGGATGAAATGCGCGGCATGCGATGCCGTCCTGTACCGAGCGGAACTCGAACGCAATCTGCACGTCTGTCCGAAGTGCGGTCATCACATGCGCATCGGTGCGCGGGACCGGCTCGAAGCTTTCCTCGATCCGGAAGGGATTATCGAGCTCGCTGACAATATCGAACCTGAGGATCCGCTGAAGTTTCGCGACACCAAGAAGTATCGCGATCGTCTTCAGCAGGCACAGAAAACCACCCAAGAGAAGGATGCATTGCTCGTGATGGCTGGCACCCTGCAGGGGCTGCCTGTCGTCGCCTGCGCATTCGAGTTTTCGTTCTTGGGGGGCTCCATGGGCTCCGCCGTCGGTGAACGGTTCGTGCGCGCGGTCGAACACGCGCTCGAGCATCGCAAGGCGCTCGTCTGCTTCTCCGCGAGCGGCGGTGCAAGAATGCAAGAAGCGCTGCTCTCGCTGCTGCAGATGGCGAAAACGAGCGCTGCACTCGCGCGCCTCTCGGAAGCGCGCATACCCTATATCTCGGTGCTCACCGACCCGACCACAGGTGGTGTGTCGGCCAGTCTGGCGATGCTCGGCGACGTCAATATCGGGGAGCCAAAGGCGCTGATCGGTTTTGCGGGTGCGCGTGTCATCCAGCAGACCGTCCGCGAAACCTTACCGGAGGGATTTCAACGCAGCGAATTCCTCCTCGAACATGGCGCGCTCGACATGATCGTCGATCGTCGCGACATGAGAGAGCGCATCGCGGGACTGATTGCCATGTTCATGCAACGGCCTGCACCGCAGGCAGGTGAACGGCGGACGGCGGACGGCGGACGGTGAGGCGATGCGCGCGCGAGCGCGTTTCAGCCTACAGCCCACCGCCCACTGCCTAGTGTCTTGATCACTGTCCGCCGTCCGCCGTTCACGGATCAGGTATGCGCTTCTCCACCTTGTCCCAATGGCTTGCCTGGCAGGAGCAGCTGCATCCGAAGGCGATCGATCTGGGATTGGAGCGTCTGCGCCGCACGCTGAGCGCTCTCGGTTGGCGGCCTCCGCAGTGCCCCGTCGTCACGGTGGCAGGAACGAATGGTAAAGGCTCGACCGTCGCGCTCCTGACGCGCATCTTGAGCGCCGCTGACTATCGTGTCGGTACCTTCACCTCGCCGCATTTGATTCGCTACAACGAGCGAGTCGCTATCGGGGAACGAGAGATTTCGGATGCTTCGCTCATCGCTGCATTCGAACGAATCGATCGAGCGCGCGGCAAGGAGACCTTGACGTTCTTCGAGATCAACACGCTCGCTGCGCTCCTCATCTTTGAGACAGCGGCGCCGGATGCCCTCGTGCTCGAAGTGGGAATGGGCGGCAGACTGGACGCGGTGAACGTCGTGGATCCGGATGTTTCGATCATCACCTCGATTGCGCTGGATCACTGCGATTGGTTGGGCTCCGATGTAGAGACGATCGGGGTTGAGAAGGCCGGGATCCTGAGACCTCATCGACCTGCGATCTTTGGCGAGCGCCAGATGCCTCATTCGATTGCTGAGGTCGCATCTTCTCTGGGCGCCCCTCTGCACAGACTCGGTGTGGAGTTCGATTGGGTGCGCCGCGGCGAGGCTTGGGATTGGTCGCACCAGGCCCTAGGGACGTTCGAATCGCTCCCGAATCCCGCGCTCGCAGGCGAAGCGCAATTCGACAACGCGGCGGCAGTGCTCGCGAGCCTCGCGATGTTGCGCGATCGATTGACCGTGAGCCGCGATGCAATCGAAACCGGTCTACGCACGGTCGCTTTGCCTGGACGATTCCAGCGCCTCCAATGTGGAGCAGAGGGTGGAGCAGAGTGGGTGCTCGATGTCGCGCACAACCCAGCCGCGGCCAAGACGCTTGCCCAGTCGCTCGCCAAGCTTCCCCCCCAGGATCCTCGTATCGCGGTGTGCGGAGTGCTGGGTGACAAAGACTTGAGGGGAATCGTCGCGGAGTTGAAGGGTTCGTTTGATGCCTGGATCGTTGCCGGGCTTCCAGGACCGCGCGCACTGGGCCCAGCGATGCTTTCGCAGCGCTTGCGTGATGAGGGCGCGCGAGTAATAGCCGAATGCGCAGACGTTCGAAGCGCGTGCGAGCTGGCCTCTCACACAGCGGGGGCACAAGGGCGAGTCGTTGTGTTCGGCTCGTTCCTCACAGTCGGCCCCGCTCTGGAGTGGTTCGACTCGCGTTGTGTCACATTGGGATGATCGCGGCGCGCGCGCCTCTTATACTCCGCGCCTGTGGAACGTCACGTCAAAGAACGCTTGGTCGGCGCAGCGGTGCTCATGGCTGCTGCGATCATTCTCATCCCGGAGATGTTGTCCGGTCCCGATAGCACTGAGGATGTCGAAACGGCCGCACGTGCGCCGAGCGAAACCGGGCTGAAGACGTACAGCATCGATCTGAACAATCCCCCCGGTGAAGCCGCGCAGTCGATACCTGACGAGCGGGCACCGCCGCCCGAGCAGGCGGCGCCGTCGCCGCAGCCGACGCAGGTTGCCGCTGCGGAGCCTCCAGCTGCCACACCAATCCCCGCTCGGGATGATGAGTCAAACCCTGAACGTGTTGCCGAGAGTGCGCCGACTCAAGGGTCCCCTCAGGCGTCCGCTGACGTTGCGCGCAGCGCTTCGGCCACCTCAGCGCCGGTGCGAGAGCCTGAACGCGCACCGTCGAGGACCCCAGCACCGCCCGCCCAAGAATCTACTGCGCGACCGCTTGCATCCTCACCGAGCGTCCCCACATCGCGCGGGTGGGCAGTGCAGTTGGGTAGTTTCTCGAGTCTTGCGAGCGCGGAGCGGTTGGCAGGTGAATACCGCGCCAATCACGGCAATGTCTTCGTGATGCCGGTCAAGTCCGGTGCGACGACGTTGTATCGAGTTCGTATCGGTCCGATGAGGGATCGGGCGGAGGCGGAGCAGATGCTGCGGAAAGTCCGGACACAGGTTTCGGGCGCGGCGGTCGTTGCGCATCCGTGAGCATGTGCCATGACTGCAAGTTGGGCAGCCCGCGACGCCGGCTGATAGAATCCGCGCCGCCTTGGCCGGTCGCGCTGCGCGACTGCAATGAATGTCGACGTGGCGTCTACCGGGTGATCTGCCTGCTCGTATGAATGGTGCCGACCTCCTGATCCTCAGCGTGCTCGCGATCTCGATGCTGCTGGGACTCGTACGCGGATTCGTTCGCGAGGCGATTGGACTTCTCGCATGGCTTGGCGGTCTCTGGTTGGCGTGGCGGTATGCGCCTTTGTTGGAACCGAGCTTGGGCGGTGCTGTCGGTGAGCCGCCGGTGAGTACGTGGACGGCGCGAGTTCTCATTCTCCTTCTGGTTTTGCTCGTCGGCTGGCTCGTCGCAGCCGTGCTGGGCCATCTGCTTCGTCATTCCGGCTTGAGCTTGCTCGTAGACCGGTTGCTTGGAGCGACATTCGGCGTCCTGCGCGGTGCAGTCGTAGTGGCGGTGTTCGTGTTGCTCGGTGAATTCGTGCAATTGACGAACGTCGAATGGTGGAAGGAATCGCGACTTCTTCCATACGCGTCAGAGCTGGCGGGTTGGATTCAGACATTCGCCGAAACCGGCGTGCAGATGCTCGAAGAGCAAGCGCGCATCGGCGAGTCTTCCCTGAGAGGTTGATACAGCATGTGTGGCATCGTCGGCATCGTTGGGCATACACCGGCCAACCAGCAGATCTACGACGCGCTGACCGTGCTTCAGCATCGTGGCCAAGATGCCGCTGGCATCATGACCTATCACGACGGCGAGCTCTTCTTGCGCAAGCAGACGGGTCTCGTGCGCGACGTCTTCCAGCAGCGCCACATGCTCGCCCTCAAGGGCAATATCGGCATCGGACACGTGCGCTATCCCACTGCTGGCTGCGACACTTCATCCGAGGCGCAACCCTTCTTCGTCAACTCTCCCTATGGGATTTGCCTTGGACACAACGGCAATCTCACGAATGCGACCGAGCTGGCCGAGGTACTGACGCGCGAGGATCTGCGCCACCTCAATACGAGCTCCGACTCCGAGGTTCTGCTGAACGTGCTTGCGAGCGAGCTTTCTCGTACGCGCACGCCGCGCGCGTCGGCCACGGACATCTTCAACGCCGTGACGGCCGTCTATCGTCGCGTTCGCGGCGGGTTTGCCGTGGTCTCGATGATCGTCGGCCACGGGTTGCTCGGCTTTCGCGATCCGCACGGCATTCGCCCGCTCGTGCTCGGTAAGCGCGAGTCGGCGCAAGGCGCCGAGTACATGCTGGCTTCCGAGAGCGTCGCGCTCGATATGCTCGGCTTTGCGCGGGTGCGCGACGTAGGCCCGGGTGAAGCGGTTTTCATCGACGAGCATGGTCGCTTCTATTCGCACCAATGCGCGCCCGTCACCAAGCACACGCCATGCATATTCGAGCACGTCTATTTCGCGCGGCCGGATTCGATCATCGACAACATCTCCGTGCACAAGGCGCGTTTGCGCATGGGCGATCTGCTGGCGGAGAAGATCCGTCGCATCTGGCCCGATCACGATATCGATGTCGTTATTCCGATTCCCGATACGAGCCGAACAGCCGCTGTGCAAGTGGCGCAGCTTCTCGGTATCAAGTACCGCGAGGGCTTCGTGAAGAACCGCTACATCGGCCGGACATTCATCATGCCGGGACAGGAGCAGCGGGCGAAGTCCGTGCGCTCGAAGCTCAACGTCATCGATCTCGAGTTTCGCGGCAAGAACGTACTGTTGATCGACGATTCGATCGTGCGCGGCACGACCTCGGCTCAGATCATCGATCTCGCGCGTGAAGCCGGTGCGCGACGCGTGTATTTTGCCTCGGCCGCGCCTCCGGTGAAGTATCCGAATGTTTACGGCATCGACATGCCGGCAGCTTCCGAGCTCGTGGCAGCGGGGCGCAGCGATGAAGAGGTCGCGAAGTTGATCGGCGCGGACCGACTGATCTATCAGGATCTGGACGATCTCGTGCGCGCTTGCCTGCACCACGATTCGAACATCCAGGCTTTCGATACCTCGTGCTTCTCGGGCGAGTACGTCACGGGCGATGTGACGCCGGACTACTTGGCTCGCTTGCAGGAAGAACGCTCCGACCAAGCGAAAGCGACTCGCCGTCGCTCGCAAGGCGGCGTAAAGGCCATCCGCGCTGTCTAGGTACAGCGCGCGAGCAGCGCGGACGCTTCATGAGCTCTGAGTCGCTCACGCAGGCGCCGGTGGATCAGGCGCCGCGCTTTCTCGTCATCACGGATCAGACCAGCTTCGGCCGTGCGCTCGAGCACCACATTTCCATCGTGTGGTCGGATGCAGAATGCCGGATTCACTCGCCCAAACACTCGGGCCGCTTCCACAGCGCGTTTGCTGCGATCGGCTATGACGCAGTGCTCCTCGATGATCGTGTGGAGCAAGGTCTCGGGCTCGACTGGTTGCGCGACCTGATACAGCGACCGCAGTTTCCGCCGATCGTCTACTTCGCAGCGGGCGACGACCTCGCGCGTGCGAAGGCCGCACTCGAGGCCGGTGCGATCGCGTGCGTCGTCCGCGAGCGCATCGATCACGGCAAACTCGCGCAGGCTCTACGCGATGGGGTAACTCGCCGCCGGTCCGCTGTGCCGTCGCTCCTGGTCGACGAGCACTCGCGCTTCGGTCCGATCACGATATTCGGTCATCGCTTCGTGAGTGAGCTCGCGGTGGGAGGCACTTCGCTCGTTTATCTGGCGGAGGGTCAGCGCGCTGGCGAGATGGTCGTATTGAAAGTGCTTTCAGAGCAGGCGGACGAGCAGAAGGGCCAGTTGCATTTCAGGCGCTTCCTTCAAGAGTACGAGCTCATCTCGAGGATTCGGCATCCGAATGTCGTGCGGATCTTCGATATGGGCATCGCTTCGGATCGCGCCTACATCGCGATGGAGTATTTCCCCCGAGGCGATCTGCGAGCTCACATCATGAACGGGATGAGCTCGAAGGAGGCGCTCGCGAATCTCGCGCAGATGGCGAGTGCACTCGAGCAGGTGCACGCCGTCGGCGTTCTCCATCGAGACCTCAAGCCGGGCAATGTGATGATGCGCGCCGATGGCTCGCTCGCGATCATCGACTTCGGTCTCGCAAAGCATTTCGAGGTGCCCGCTGACATCACGGGGACGGGCGAGATCTTCGGTACGCCGTACTACATGAGCCCGGAGCAAGGGCATGGTCACGAGCTCGACGAGCGCAGCGACCTGTACAGTCTCGGTGTGATCTTCTACGAGATGCTCACGGGCAAGAAGCCTTTCCTCGCGCCCTCACCGATGACGGTGATTTATATGCATGCGAATGCACCGCGGCCTCAGCTCGAGCCGCCGCTCGAAGGTTATCAGGCGCTGCTCGACAAGCTGTTGGCAACCAAGCCCCAGGATCGATTCAAGTCCGCACGCGCGTTGTTGGAGAGCATAGAAACACTCGATCGCGACGGGGTGACGGCGGCATGAGCGCGCGCTCTGCAACAAAGTCCGATTCGCGTTTGCTGCAAGCGAGCACCGATCCACGCTGGTATGAGCTTGCGTGTGAGCGCTGGCAGGAGCTCATCGTCGACCATGCGAACTGCGAGAAGAAAGCTGCCTCGACTGCGCTTAGTTTGATCTTTACGTACGCAGACGACCTCGATCTCACGAGCCGCCTGTCGCGCCTCGCGCGAGAGGAGCTCCGTCACTTCGAGCAAGTTCAGAAGTACATGGTCGATGCTGGGGTGCCGTTCAAACGGCTCACACCTTCGCGATACGCGGAAGGTCTGCGGCGCGTCGTGCGCCCGAGCGAACCGGATCGGCTACTTGACTTGCTCTTGTGCGGAGCGCTGATCGAAGCGAGATCGTGCGAGCGTTTCCTGGGCCTCGCCCCGCGCCTACACGAGCCGCTCGCCGCGTTCTACCGCGGTCTGGCCGAATCCGAAGCGCGGCATCAATCGCTGTACTTGTGGATGGCGGAGCGTCGCGCTGATTCCCAGCGAGTCCATGAACGACTTGCTGAGCTCGCATCGATCGAGGCAGAGTTGGCGACGGCGCCGGATCGGCAGTTCAGGTTTCATTCCGGCACGCCCGCGTAGCGGGCATGCAGTGATGCAAGCGATGTAGGTGACGGAAGTGATGAGGGCCAGAAAGTTGGCTTCTGCGACCCACATCACTTCCATCACCTGATCACTCACATCAAACGTACGTTCTCCGGCCTTCATCACCTAACTTCACTCGTGGCGTGCGCTCGAGCGTCTCGAGCGCGTAGCCACCTTCGTCCCACTTCAGCACGCTTCCTTGCTCGTACCAGTCACCGAGCACGATTCGGGTTGCGGATTTTCCGTTGAGAGGGATCTCGTGAATTGCCGGCCGATGTGTGTGGCCGTGAACGATGCAGTCGACACGATACCGAGCCAGGGTCGCAGCGACTTCGCCAGCATTGACGTCCATGATCTGAGGCGCGGCATGATCCATCGTTTCGATATGCGCCTTGCTGCCCGCGCGCATGCGCGCTGCAAGTTTCTGACGCTGCTTCAAGCTCAAACTGCGCATCGTGAACTGCATGATAGGATTGCGAACGATGCGACGTAGGCGCTGATACGCGTGATCATCGATGCAGAGCGAATCGCCGTGCATGATCAGCACGCGGCGCCCATACAGCTCGATTACGGTGCCATCCTCCAGCAGCTGAACGCCTGTCGAAGCAGCAAAGCGCTTGCCGATCAGAAAATCGCGATTGCCGTGAATGAGATAACAACGCACGCCGGCGTCGGTCGTGGCACGAAGCGCGCGCATCGCACGCTGCTTATCGGCATCCGGGTCGTCATCTCCGATCCATGCTTCGAACAGATCGCCGAGGATATAGAGCGCCTGCGCGTGCTTCGCCTGTTCGTCGAGAAAGTGTAGAAACTGATCCGTAATCTCAGGCTGTGCGCCGTCGAGATGTAGATCCGAGATGAAGAGAGTCGTCATCAGAAGTCGGGTGCTGGAGGAAGGCTGGGGAGAGCAAATGCGCGAAGTCGCACTGCATGTTCGCCCATGTCGACAAGTAAGCGACCCGTCCCAACGATATCGCCGACGGCTTTGAGGCCTAGCCCTCTGGTTCCGGTCCCCGGCCCCCAATCCCTAGTCTGCTTCACAACACTTCCATTCGTTCGATCACGATCGTCTTCAGCGGTGCCTCGCCTTCGAAAGGCCCGACATCGCCGGTTGCGACAGAGCCAATCTGATCCACGACGCTCATGCCCTCGATGACGCGCCCGAACACGGCGTAGCCCCAGCGGCTCGGCTGCGGGTTGAGCGCGGCGTTGTCTGCCAAGTTCACGTAGAACTGGGAGTTACCGCTGTGAGGTTCGCCAGTGCGCGCGAGCCCGACCGTGCCCCGCGCGTTCGATAGACCGTTCCCCGATTCGTTCGGCACCGGATCGCGAGTGGGTTTCTCGTTGAACTCCTGATCGTACCCGCCGCCTTGAACGACGAAGTTGCCGACGACGCGATGAAAGATCGTGCCGTCGTAGTGACCCGCGCGAACGTATTCCAGGAAGTTCGTCACGGTGAGCGGTGCGCGCTGCGCATCGAGCTGAATGAGAAAGCTGCCGAGGTTCGTATGAACGCGCACGAGCGTCACGTCTTGCGCCAGCGCGTTCGAGCCAAGCCAAGCGCACAACACTAAGCAGAGGAGGGTGAGTCGTTTCATGAGTCTTACAATGGCCAAAGTCCGAGCGATCTTAGCAAAGCATTGTAGATTCGTCGGCGGGAACAGGACGGGACGAGCGGACCGCCGGACGTATAGAATACGCAGCTCACCTTGGTCCCGAGATCCGCATGTCCTTTGGTCCTCTCGTCACCCGCTTCGCGCCCAGCCCCACAGGTCTTCTGCATTTGGGTAACGCGCGCACCGCGCTCTTGAACTACCTCGCCGCGCGCAGGAGTGGTGGACGCTTCATTCTGCGAGTCGAAGACACGGACGAGGCTCGGTCCACAGAATCGTACATGCATGCATTGTACGAGGACTTGCGTTGGCTGGGGCTCGATTGGGATGAAGGTCCCGACATCGGTGGTCCGCATTCCATCTATCGGCAGCAACAGCGTCGAGCGATTTACGAGGAGTGGCTCGCGAAGTTGGATGCAGCGGGATTGACATACCCCTGCTTCTGCACGCCCGCGGAGTTGAACATTTCTCGCAAGCAGCAGCTCGCAGCAGGTAAGCCGCCGCGCTATGCAGGCACCTGCCGATCGCTCACGGACGAACAGCGCGCCGACAGATCCATTCGCGGCTTACCGGCCGCTCTACGCTTTCGTGTTCCCGCCGGACAGACGGTGGCGTTCGACGACATCGTGCATGGCGAGCAGAAGTTCAATAGCGACGATATCGGCGACTTCATCATTCGCAGAACGGATGGCAGCACGGCGTTCTTCTTCTCGAACGCCGTCGACGATGCGTTGATGGGAATCACGCTCGTGCTGCGCGGCGACGATCACATGACGAACACGCCGCGACAGATTCTGATTCTGCAAGCGTTGTCCCTGCCGATTCCGCGATACGCGCACGTGGCTCTATTGCTCGGAATGGATGGTGCGCCCCTTTCGAAGCGTCACGGTGCGCTCAGTTTGCACGATTTGAGGCAGCGAGGATTTCTTCCCGGTGCGGTGCGCAACCATCTCGTGCGCCTCGGTCATACGTGCGTCACCGATGGTTGGCTCGATCGAGAGGCGATGCTCAAGGACTTCGACCTACAGCGGCTCGGGCGCGCAGCGGCGAGGTTCGATGAGGCACAGTTGCGTCACTGGCAGAAGGAAGCCGTGGCGCACCTGTCGAGCGAAGAGTTTCGCGACTGGACCTCATCGCAATTGCCGCAAGGCGTGGAAGAGTCACGCTTAAACGCGTTCATTACTGAGATTCGCCACAACGTCGCGTTTCCCTCCGACGTTGGGCGGTGGAGCAACGTCGTATTCGCGTCCGATCTCGAAATGAGCGCAGAAGCAATGGCTTCTATTCGACAGGCCGGGCGCGACTTTTTCGCCCAAGCGACAGAGGTGTTTCAGAGAAGCGGCGCGGAGTTCAAGCAGGTCGCTCGTGAAATCGGCCAGCTCACCGGCAAGAAGGGGCCCGCGCTCTTCATGCCGCTTCGCGCAGCCTTCACCGGGGTCACGCACGGTCCAGAGCTCGGTCCACTCCTGGCCTTGATTCCGGCGAGTGAAATCGAGCGAAGACTCGAGCGCGCAGCACAGATCGCTGCGGTTTGAGGCTCAAACGCCCGCTGGTCTGACTTCGTCACTCACGCAACACCATGCAGATCTTCAATTCCCTGTCAGGCCGTAAGGAGGAGCTCAAGCCGCTGCAAGAACGTAGCGTGCGCATGTATGTGTGCGGCGATACGGTTTACGACTTCTGTCACATCGGTCATGCGCGCTCGAAAATGGCGTTCGACATCGTGCGCCGTTACCTCACGTATCGCGGTTACGCAGTCACGTTCGTCCGCAACATTACGGACATCGACGACAAGATCATCGCGCGTGCGGCGGAGAACGGCGAGTCAGTGCGCGAGCTCACCGATCGATTCACGCGCGCTATGCACGAAGATTACGATCGCCTCGGCATCCTGCGACCCGATCACGAGCCACGAGCGACGCAGCACATCGATAGCATCATCTCGATGACGCAGACACTGATCGAGAAGGGTTATGCGTACGTAGCGAGCAACGGCGATGTGTTGTACGCGGTAGCGAAGTTCGAAGGCTACGGCAAGCTCTCCGGTAAACAGCTCGGCGATCTACGCGCCGGTGCCCGCGTGGCAGTCGACGAAGCAAAACGCGATCCGCTCGACTTCGTCTTGTGGAAGCGGGCGAAGCCGGGCGAGCCACACTGGCCCTCGCCGTGGGGAGAAGGCCGTCCAGGGTGGCATATCGAATGCTCCGCGATGAGCTACGACATCTTGGGTTCTCATTTCGACATTCACGGTGGCGGAATGGACCTCAAGTTTCCGCACCATGAGAACGAGATCGCGCAGTCATGCGCTGCGACCGACGACACGTTTGCGCAGATCTGGATGCACAACGGCTTCGTCAATGTAGATAACGAGAAAATGTCGAAGTCGCTCGGCAACTTCTTCCGCATTCGCGACGTGCTCGATTCGGGCTATGTACGAGACCCGGAAGTCGTGCGTTACTTCCTCATCTCGAGCCACTATCGCGGGCCCATCAATTACTCGCTTGCGCAGATCGATCAAGCCGACGCAGCGCTTGGCCGGCTCTATACGGCATTGCGAGATGTCGAACCGGCAAGCGCTTTCGCGCAGTCGTCTGCAACGAAACAGTTCGAGTCGTCGATGGATGATGACTTCAACACGCCTGAAGCACTTGCCGCTCTGCAGACGTTGGCGACCGAGATCAATCGTGCAAAGGCGAGCGGCGACACGAAAACCGCAGCGGCACGCGCGGGGGAGCTGAAGAAGCTGGGTGGCGTGCTTGGCCTGCTCAATCTCTTTCCGTCCGACTTCTTCCGCAAACCGAAGCTTCCTGCACCAGATGCGGCATCGGGCTCCGCAGAGAAGGCGACGAATTCGGCATTGAGCGAAGAGCAGATCGAAGCGCTGATCGCCGAGCGCCGCGAAGCGCGCCGCAGCAAGAACTTCAAACGCTCCGATGAGATCCGAAATGAGCTGGCGCAGCGAGGGGTCGTGCTCGAGGACAAACCTGATGGCACGACGCAGTGGCGCAGGTCTTGAGCGTGATTTGTGACTCGTGATTCGCGAGTCGTCGGAAGCGCGCGCTCAACCAGTGGAGTTGATCGGCGTGCGCTCTCGCGAATCACAAGTCACGAATTACGAATCCGAGCCGCGAGGCGGAAATTGACGCTTGGAGACCTCGTCCGTATGATTCGCCGTCCCGTGCGGGGCGGAGCTTTTCGTCTGCTCATTGGCGCGGAGAGCTGATCACGGCGGGGCATGGCGCAGTCTGGTAGCGCATCTGCTTTGGGAGCAGAGGGTCGGGGGTTCGAATCCCTCTGCCCCGACCAGTACGGTGAACGGCGGACAGCGAGACGGCGGACAGTGCAAGAGCACGTTCTTGACCGTCCGCTGTCCGCCGCTCACCGATCACTGCGGTAGCTTGCGCCCGTAGCTCAGCTGGATAGAGCATCGGCCTTCTAAGCCGAGGGTCGCAGGTTCGACTAAAGTTGCTGGGAGCAACTTTGAACAGCGAAGCTGGCCCGGAGGGCGCCGGCCAGGGATGGAGTAGGCGTAATCCTGCCGGAGTTGAGGCAGGACGAGCAGTGCGGAAATGCTTGCGCCCGTAGCTCAGCTGGATAGAGCATCGGCCTTCTAAGCCGAGGGTCGCAGGTTCGAGTCCTGCCGGGCGCGCCACTTGGTGGTCGTAGGGCAGGTAGCGATGGTGGGCGTAGCTCAGTTGGTAGAGCCCCGGATTGTGATTCCGGCCGTCGTGGGTTCGAGTCCCATCGCTCACCCCATATTGATGGTCGCAGATCGGACTTCATGTCACGACTGCGACGCCAAAAGGAAGAAGCGCCGTTTTTCCTTTTGGCCGGTAAGAGAGCAGAACCTCTCTTGCCGCGGGTACTTCCTGTACCCGGATAGGAGCGGTAGCGGGACTCGTGTCACGACTACCGCGGATCATCCGTGTACCGAGTCAGAGGGACCGCTTTGGAATCTCTGAGTGGGTACAGGACGTACCCCGGAACGGCATGCCGTTCCGGCACGAGCCAAAAACCGCGCTTTTTGGCGAAGTGCGGAGCGGTCGTGACAGGAGTCCGATCCGCGACATAGAAATGGGCTGTTAGCTCAATTGGTAGAGCAGCTGACTCTTAATCAGTTGGTTATAGGTTCGAGTCCTATACGGCCCACCATTTCTTCGGGTTGACGGTTGTCGGTTTACCGTTGACGGTCAGACAAAGAACGCGCCGGCTTCTTTAGGCCGTTAACACGCAACTGCCAACCTTCAATCTATCTTCCCTCAGGTATACTCCGCCGCCCCGCGCCGTCCACCCGTCTGATTCGGGCCGGAGCGGCCCGACACGGCGAAAGTGGCGGAACTGGTAGACGCGCTGGATTTAGGTTCCAGTGGGTAACCCCCGTGAGGGTTCGAGTCCCTCCTTTCGCACCAGGCAAGACTGTGGGCGGTAGGCTGTAGGCTGTAGGTCAGAAATTGTTCGTCACGCTCTGACCTACAGCCTACAGC
>JAEZFW010000029.1 GCA_023417315.1 Pseudomonadota bacterium | reverse complement strand
CTCGAACTCGCTGCGCTAGTGCTTCTCGAACGTGAACTTCACGCGGCCTCGGATCGGCGTATTCAGCGTTGCGGGCTGAGATTGCGGCCCCAGATCCGGCGGTGCTTTGAACTTCGAGGCCATTGCTGGGATCACGTGCAAGAAGGACCAACCTGTGTCCGGCACTTGCAGCAACGGCTTCTCACCACCATGAGGCGCGAAGACGCCCACGTAGGGGATCTCGCTCGCGTTCTCTGCCACGATGTTTCCGAACGTTGTCTGCATCGCGAACCAACGCCACTCCGAGAAGTACCCCTTGAACTCGGGATACTGATAGGTCTGACCTGGAATCGGGTCGTTGAGCTCGTTCTGATGAATCCCGACCGTGCCTCCCTCGAGACGGTTCTGCCACACGTGATACGGTCCGTTACCCAACCAGCGTTTCGCGCGCACCGTCTTCTCCGGAACGTCGAATGCGATCCCGAGCAAATCGAATGTGCCGTTCGGTGCGAGCTCATAGTCGAGCACCAATGCGTCGTCTGTTACGCGCCAGATGACTTCGCGCAATAGACCCTCGTAAGCGATGCGCGCCACGATTCCATCGGATTGCCCTTCGAAGGTTTCGATCTGCTTCAACCGTGACGGAGCATCGTTTGTCGGAACGAACTGCGCATCGACGCGACGATAGGCGACACTCTTCGGCCCTCCGAACGATTGCTCGATCCCGTCGTGTAGCAATCGTTGCAGCTCGCCGGTTGCCGGATTGAACGTCAACTCGAACTTGCCTACTTTGATGCTCGTGTCTGCACCGCGTGCGCTCGAAGCCTCCGGGCCTTGCTCGAAGTTGGTCAAAACTTCACGATCACCAACCGCCGCAGACCACGTCCACACCTCACGCTCATGCTGATCGATCGCCGTGAGGTAGACGTGTGTCGCCTGATCTAGCGAAGCAGAATCGATCTCGATCGACCACTCGGAAGTCTTTCCAGGTGTGAGCGCAGGTCCAGCCACTTCGCCGGTCGCGATCTGCATTTCGCTCTGGCGCCAGTTCGCCGCTCGAGGCAGTCGAACCACGCGCCACCGGAAACGACAGTCGTTCAACGCGATGAAGTCGTAACGATTTTCGATCTGCATCCGCAGCGATGCGCCGTCGAGCCGAAGATCGCGAACTTGAACCGGAGACCAGATTTCCTTTACCGCGAAGTAGCTTCCTTCTTTCTCGCGATAGGGACTGACGATTCCGTCCGGAGCGAGCGCGCCTTGATTGTCAATGCGACCATCCTGATCCGTGCGTTCGATCCCTTCATCCATCCAAGCCCAGATGAACCCACCCGCAGGATGCGGACCTGAGCGCATCACGTCCCAATAATCTTTCAGCCCCGCGCCAGCTCCGCCGTCATACAACGCATGAAGGAACTCGGTCGGCATGAAGATGTCCGGCCCATTCGTCAACTTCACTGTGCTGTCGTAGCTCTCGTAGTGGTCCGTATTGATCGAGCTGAAGATCGCCCACGGGTGCAGCACAGGACGGCGTTGCGGATCCCACTTCGCGAACTCGTCATCGTTCTGCGTATTCCATCCGCCTTCGTTGCCGTTCGCCCAGAAGAGCACGCTCGGATGATTCACATCGCGGCGGATCAACTCCCCGATGAGCGGTGCACCGACGTGTGCGTCGTACGCGCCTTGCCAACCCGCGAGCTCATCGATGACGTAGAGGCCGAGCTCATCCGCCACTTCGAGGAAATGCTTATCTGGAGGATAGTGCGACATGCGCACGGCGTTGAGATTCGCCTTTTTCATGAGCCGCACATCTCGATAGCTCTCCTCGCGCGTTAGCGTGCGCCCGGTGCGCGGAGAAAAGCTGTGGCGATTCACGCCTTTGAGGATGATGCGTTGACCGTTCAGATAGAGCCCCTGCCCAGGTCTCACCTCGAACGTGCGCATTCCGAAGCGCTCACGTGTCTCGTGAACTGTGCGCCACTTTCCCGCTCGCTGCGTCTGCAGTTCGAATCGCGCGTGATAGAGGTATGGTGTCTCGGCCGTCCACAACTGCGGGTTCTCGACGCTGACGCGAACAGAGGATCGGCGGTCGCCGGATCGCAGCGCGATGGGTGTCGAGCTTGCGATGGGACGATCCGAGCGATCATGGATATGCATCAGTACACGTCGAGGCTGCTTCGCACCTGTTGAAACGAAGATGTCGGCATTGACGCTGCCGTCTGCGCGCGCATCGATTGCAACACGCTCGATGTGCTCGGCGGGTTTGTACTCGAGCCACACCGGACGGAAGATGCCGCCGAAGGTCCAATAATCGCCGCGTCGCTCCGCGCGATTCACACTCGGCTCGCTCGACTCCTTGTCGACCACCAGTTCCAGCGTGTTGCGTCCGACGCGTACGTGTTCGGTGATGTCGAACTCAAACTGATAGAACCCGCCACGATGTTCCCCGACAGGCTTCCCATTAATCGACACATGCGCATCGGTCATCACACCGCCGAACACGATGCGCACGTTGGTGCCGCGCTCCTTCGCAGGTACTGTGAATTCCGTGCGGTAGGCACCGCGCTCACGAGGAACGATTGAGTCCGCGTCGGGTTTGCCGCGGGCGGTTACGCCGTAGAAGTAGCTTCCGTATCCCTCCTGCTCCCAGACTGAAGGCACTCTGATCTTCGTCCACTGCCCAGATCCACGACCAGCATCGAGGTGAAAATCCCATTTCACTTCCGCTTCGCCCGCCTCGCCCATGCCCGAAAGCGGTTGGATCGCGGTCGATTGCGCAAATGCGAGTGCGCCAGTGAAGCTCAGCAACACCGGCAGTGCCGCACGACTCGCTCGCATGCTCATCAGTGAACTTCTGGTAGGGCCCGGCCGAAGTGCACGCCACCATCGTGCACAGCGACGTCCTTCTGCGCGCGCAGCAGTGAGATCATCTCGCTGCCCGCGAGAAACACCGGACCGTAACCGTGCGCAGCGAGCACATGCACTGGCCTATACATGTAGAACATGGGATCCCAGCCCATGCCCGTCCCGACGCACGTTCCCTCGACTTGTCCCTTCTCATTCACCTTGGTCGCAACTGCGTTCCAGCCGAGAGAGGCCGCCGGACCGAATGCGAGAGGGTCCAGCCAGCCACGGTTGATGCCGCGCGCGATCGCATAGACGAACATCGCGCTTGCAGAGGTTTCTTCGTACGACTCGGCACGATCGAGTAGCTGATGCCATAGACCTGCATGACCTTGCAGAGCAGTAAGTCCAGCGGCGTGCAATTGATATAAGCTCAGAATCTTCGCGCGATCAGGATGATTTTCGGGCAGGACTTCGAGCAACTCGACCATCGCCATGATTGCCCACCCGTTCGCGCGCGCCCATGGGAACACCGGATGGTGTCGCATGCCTTCGACCCATCCATGCATGAAGAACCCACGCTCCTCAATGAACATGCGCTCGGCGAACTGCAAGATCTGCTTCGCGGCATCGTCAAAGTAACGCGCATCGCCTGTCAGTTTTCCCGCTTGCGCAAGACACGGCACGCTCATGTAAAGATCATCGAGCCACAGCGAATTCGGCAACGGACGATTGCGTGCCAAGGTGCCGTCGGCGAGCCGCATCTGCTTCGTCGAAACGTAGCCCACATAATTGTCGATCCAGGGCCGCAGATTTTTCGCCACGCCTGCGCGATGCGCTTTGATCATCGCTGCGCACATCGCACCGGAATCGTCCAACGCGCGCGGTTGCACGATCGATCGCAAACTCATGCCGTGCTTGGTCGCAAGCTGTTCAGCACTGTTGCCTGTTCGTCGCTGCGCATGCGTTGCCAGCATCGCAATCGCATCGAGGCGCTCTTGCGTGTAACGCTGGTAGCGCGAGTCTTGCGTCACTTCCGCTGCGAGCAGCATTCCGGAGTACGCCACGCCCCATTCGTACGTGAGGATCAGGAGGTCCGTGCGATCGAACGCAATCTGAGCCGGAAGCTTCTTCAAGTCGGAGACGACCTCGCCGGTCGCCCCGTCGATCACGCGAATCGGACTGGCCTCCTCTAGATAGGCATGGACACGTTGCAGCGTTGCTTGAATGCTCTGCTCGGAGGAGGGTTCGTAGGGCGTGGGATACGCGGGCTTCAAGCGCCCTGAGTAGACACCAGGATCAACACGCGGCGACGTATGAATCTGGGTCGCCGTGGATTGGGCGAGCGCCGCGCTCGCGGACACTAGACATGCAGAGACCAGCACCGCGCATACACGCCCGCGCGATCGGTGGCCGCACCTCTTCAGTTTTGATTCGCTTTCGGCACGCGCCATCCTGGCCAGACAAAGGCCTGCGTCATTCATTCTCGGTTCCCCCTGCTTCGCTTAAAACCGATCAATGATGGTCAGAATAGATCAGATTCGATCATTATCGACCAGAGCAGTCAAGCTTGTTGAGTGTTCAAGGAGCAGAGAGGGTGGCGGCGAGCGCTCGAATGCTCGTGGAAGGCGAGCCCACGACGCGATCGAGTACTGCGAAGGTCTACCCCTTGTCGACAGGTATTTAGCCCCGACCGACTAACGGCATCTTCGTCGCCATCAAGGTCATGAAGAGCACGTTCGCGTTCAGCGGAAGATTCGCCATGTAGAGCACGGCGTCGGCCACGTGCTCGACATCAAACGTCGGCTCGACTCGTAGCGAAAGATCGGCCTGCAATGTCCCTGTGGTCATCTCGTGCGCCATGTCCGTGGCCGTGTTGCCGATATCGATTTGTCCGCAAGCAATGTCGTACTGACGCCCCTCGAGCGACGTGCTCTTCGTCAGTCCAGTGACGGCGTGCTTCGATGCTGTGTACGCAATGAGATGCGGGCGAGGCACGGCTGCGGAGACCGATCCATTGTTGATGATGCGTCCGCCGCGCGGCTGCTGCGATTTCATGAGCTTGAATGCCGCTTGCGTGCACAGGAACACACCGCGCACGTTCGTCGCGATGACGCGGTCCCAGTCCTCCGGCGCAAGCTCTTCGAGCGGCGTCGGCTTGATCGAAGTGCCTGCATTGTTGAACAGCAGATCGAGTCGACCGAATCGACTTTCGATGTTCGTAAACAACTCTGCGACCGAAGCGGCATCGCTCACGTCTGCAGCGATCGCGAGACTCTCGACTTCGATCGTTCGCGCTAGCTCGTCGAGCGGAGCTTGCCGTCGCCCGACGAGCACCATGCGATAGCCATTCTGGGCGAGCCGTCGTGCGACGGCGCGCCCAATGCCAGAACCCGCACCCGTTACGAGCGCAACCTTCGAGCTCATTCGATCTCCTTATCGAAGAGCCTAACGAGCGTCCGTGCTCGTCACAACTGGTTTAGTAGTTCTTATCTCATCGCCCCGCGAACGAGTACGTGAGCGAAACGTAGTAGAACCGCCCGCGCGGATCTGCGTAGCCAGGATCGTAGCCAGTCTGGAAGAAGTTCTGTCCGCCTGCATTCGTGTACGGCGGATCTCGATCCGCGATGTTACGCACGCCAACTGCGATGCGCATCGCATCGATTCCGGTGAACGCCGCTTGCACATCGTGCGTGAGATACGAGCTCACTTCGTGCAGCTCGAATCCCGGCGCCTCGGGATCCTGGAAGTTGCCGGGTAGATCGTCGTAGCCAGCTTGATAGTTCTGCGTGAGCGTGACCTCCCAAATGTCCTGACTCCATCCGAGCGTCAGATAGTGATGCCAACGCGGCACCACGCCACCGCTGCCATTGACGATCGGAGTCACCTCGCCGACCACACTTTCGAAGCTGCCGTCAGGATTCTGAATGTCGTACTTCGTGAAGTACGTGCCCACGATCGCGGCGTTGAAGGTTCCAACATTTCCGGCATCGAAGCGCAGGCGCAGGTCTGCATCGACGCCCTCGACCTTCGTCTCGCCAAAGTTCAAGTTGACTTGATTGATATCGACGATACGGCCGGGCAGTCCCGGCGTCGCAGGCTCAGGTGCGCCGCGCGTGACGAGATCGCCAAACTGCGCTGTGTCCGCAAGAATCGCCGTGGGGCTCACGCCGAAGATGATCGTGTCCTTGAGGTTCACGCGGAATGCATCGAACCCGACCGATACGTTCGGCGACGGTTCGATGACGACACCCAACGTGTAGTTCTCCGATTCTTCGGGCTTGAGATCAGGATTGCCACCGAGCGTGATCGGGAATTGGGTGGCGCAATCGCGTGAGTCCTCATTGATCACGCCGTTCGCATCCGCCACGCCGCAGCGCTCAGGGTCGTTGAGACCTGCCGCAGTGACACCAGTCACCTGCGGTTGCCACAACTCGGTCAAGCTGGGCGCACGGAAGCCTTTTCCTGCTGAGCCTCGCAACAGGATCATCTCGTTCGGCCGCCACCTGACGCTCATCTTGGGAACGGTCTTGTTGCCCGTCCCTTGATAGTCATCGAAGCGCACTGCGGCGTTCACCTCGAGCGATTGCAGCACCGGAATGTTCAACTCGGCATACGCGGACGTCACGTCGCGATCTTGATCGATCGGGAAGAAGTTACCGCCGTAGGACGAGATGTCACCCGATTGGATCTCTTCGCTCGGATCCGTCTCGAACTTCTCTTGGCGATACTCCGCACCGAATGCGAGTGCGAGCGGGCCGGCGGGCAGATCGACGAGATTGCGTGTAGCGCTCGCGGCGATGCTGCTGATGCTCGTCGTCGTCGAGTACGCCTCGCCTCGAAACTGCGTCGCATCGACCAGATCGAGCACCTCTTGCGTATTGGGCCCGAAGAAATTCACTTGGCCCGAATTCAGTAACGGCAGGATGCGCGAGTACGCGGGCGCGCCGTTGCGGAAGACCTCCTCGAGCTCGGTTCGAGAATGCATGAGCGCGACATCGAAGTTCCATTCTCCGACGTCGCCCTCGAGGCCGAAAGACACGCGGGGTTGTTCGATCGTGTCGGTCCATTCGCGATTACCCGTGACGACCGATCGATAACGCACGAGAAGATCTGGCGTGGCCCCGCCAGTCTGCCCAACTACGAACGCGGTCGGGTAATAGGGGCTCGTCGGCTGCAATAAGATCGTTGCGAAGCCGTTGTAAGGATCCTGGTTGAACAGCGGGTGGTTGTCGGGCAACGCGAACTGATCGGAGAGCGGCACCGGTTGGATGATGTGTGCCATTTCGTTGCGACTGTAGGATGCCTCGATATACGCACTCACATCGTCGGTGAGCGCATAGCGAAATGCGCCGTAGATGCTCGCGCGCTCGGAATCCGGCAACAAACCCACGAACGGCGAAGGATCGTAGCGGCACACGTTCGGACTGAAGAGCGGGCTCGTAACCGAAGGTGCGCAGTTACCCGCGAGCGGGTTCCCATTGACTGTGCCATCCACCGAGGCAACGTTTGCAGGGAATGAATTGCCGGAGGTCGTGTCGTTCTCCGCCGCTTCATTGATGCTGGAATCCGCGAAGTCTCGATCGCGGCCAAAGAGCGCGTCTTCCTTTTGCCAGCTCGCCACGATCATCGCGTTGTAGCGATCCTCGTCCAAGTTGCCGAAGCCGACGACGCCGTTGATCTTCGTGATACCGCCGCCATCGCTCGCATCGCCATAGTTCGCGGTGACTTCTGCGCCCTCGTAGTCGTCGCGGAGAATGAAGTTGATGACGCCGGCAATCGCATCCGATCCGTAGACAGCGGACGCGCCTTCTTTCAGCACTTCGACGCGCTCGACTGCGGCGAGCGGAATGCTGTTGACGTCGACCGAAGTGCTATCGGTGATCGTGCCGCCGCCTGAAAGACGACGCCCGTTCACGAGCACGAGCGTTCGCTGTGAGCCCAACCCTCGCAGCGATGCGCTCGATACACCGCCTGAGGAAACACCGGCTCCCGATGCCGACACCGTGTTCGTGTTGCCTTGAACTGCCACCGCCAGTGTCTGCAGGAATTGATCCGGGCTCGTAACGCCGGTGCGCTGGATATCTTCTTGAGTGATCGTCTGTACTGGCAGTGCACCTTCGTCAGTGCGACGAATGCGCGAACCCGTAACGACGATTTCCTCGGGCGCCGCGCCGTCGTCTTGCGCGAGTGCCTGCTGCGCCGGCATGCCGATGAGCGCCATGGCGACCAGCGCTCCCGTTCCATGCAATGCGTCGCGTACCGCGCCTGTCGTACGTCTCGTCGCGATGTGTCGCTGCAGCATGACGATGCACTCCAGATGACTCGCCGCTCGAACTTCAGATTTGCACGGAAGCAACGAAGAACAACGTTGCCATCGCGCGGCCGAAGGTCTTAGCGCAGCTACACATGCCTCTACAGAACAATGTGAGGAATGGCGTGTTCGAAGGGACGAACGCCCCTCAGGGCAAAATGAATCGGATGCGCCGCAGCGCGATCGAGCAGAACTGCGCGTCTTGAGTGGTTGCGCTACGCGGTTGGTGCTGTACGTGCGAGCAACTGTGGCTCGCTCCCAACATCGCTATCGAATCGGCGTGCGCAGCAGCCGTAGGATGCTGCTCGAGCGTTCGCGACTCGAAAGAATGCGGTGCCCATGTCTGAGTGTGAATGCGAACTGCCCGCCTTCCAGGCGTTCCACGTAGTCGACGCGCCGCAGATTCACGACACACGAGCGATCGACTTGAATGAAATCGCATCTGGACAGCTGCGCTGCCAATTGCTTCAACGTCGCTCGCAGCAGATAGCGATCTTCTCCGACATGAATCGTGACGTAGTTGCCGTCGACCTCCAGGTAGTCGACCGCACTCGCCCTCAGGAAGTGAAAGCGGCGGTTGCGCTCGGCAACAAGAACCGGATTTCTGTTGGGCCGGCGGCTGGTGACTTCCGATTGCGATGCAGACGACGCAGTCGTGCGTGCGAGTACGGTATCGTCGCGCCGCTTCTTACAAAACTTCTGCAGGCCGCCATGTGCCCGCGGCTCGCCCTCGACGATCAGCGTCGTGATGCTCATCTGTTGTAGTGCGAGAAGGATACGACTCCATCCTAATGCAGCTTCGCTGCATGCGAAGTAGGCAAAACTGCAGGTGACGCGCGATTAGCAACGAACGATACCTCGATAGGCTCGATCGGACACTCCAGGTGTCCGCGCTGTCCGAACATCTGTCCGCATCAAACTTCCTCAGGCAGTCGCGGCAGGCTTTCGAAGTTGTTGTCCTTGAAGAAGTCCGCTTTCGCTCGGTAATAGGCGTTGTAGTCGCGTGGGTGAATGAGCTGATAGCCGAGCACGACGAGTGCACCGGCATCTTGAAGCGCGATCGCATCCGGCACGCGCAATCGCAATCCGCCTTCGAACTCGATCTCTGCGACGATCGTGCGATCCTGCCGAATCGCGACTGGCTTCAGGCACACGCACGCGAGTTGTCCTTCGGGGATTCGAAACGTCGCTTCCTCTGGTTCTTGGAAGATCTTGAAAGGCGGCGCGAGCTCGCCATCTGCAGCGCGGCCGAGGACTTCCTCGACAGTGAGCGTCTGCAGCGCTCCATCGTTGCGTCGATAGGTGAGCGAGATGAGACGCTCGGCCTCGTAAGTCACGTTCGTGAGACGCACGATCTCAGGCTGGAATCGCTCATCGGTGCCGCTAACGCCCGCGACGCCGAAGCCATCGGCGTTCACGGAGAGCTCGTCGTACACCGCAGTGACGAGGAGACTCTGCTTGTAGAGTGACTCGTCCTGTGGGTTGGAGGTGTGAATTGGGATGGAAGTCGGAATGGCATCGAGCACCGAAAGATTGAACGTACCGCCGTCAGTAGCAGGTTTGGCGATCTGCACAATCCCATCGCGGCTGCAATGAATCTCCACAATCGGTTCGTCATCGAGCTTCGCTTTGATCTCCCTCTGTACGATGCCCTCCACGACGACTTCTGCGATCTCGAGTGTGATCACACCAACGACGGCGCCGATCGCTGCGCCCACGAGCACCGCCACCAAGATTCCACCGGTCAGAAGTCCAACGACGAATCCGATGATCGCTCCGGCGACGCTCCCGCCAATCGCGGCAAACAGATCGCCGAGCAGACCGGTGTCGATATCCGTCTCCGTTTCGACATCGAAGCTGAGCGCGCCATTGACCAGCTTCGGTGTGATCAGCAACGTAATCGTCACGTGCGGATCCGGAACGATGTCGATGAGAGGCGAGTCGACAGGAATATCGCCTTCGAGCGTCAAGCGAATCGTCCCAGACTCCGGTCGCATCGCGACCTTTGCCCAATCGCCGACTTTGTTTTCGGCATCAGGCAAGGGATGCGTGCCATCTTCGGCGCGCAGGTTCGTGTGCCACAGATTGTTCGCGAAGCGCGCGAACGTCTCCCGGGCCATGCCGAACGCGATGTGTTGACCGCGCGGCAAGAACGATTGCGCTGCTGCGCTATCGCCCCGAGGAATGAGCTCGCCTTCGGGGAGCGGTTCTTCCGATTGCGACCCCGCTTGAATATTCAAGTTCGCCAGTACGGCGAGCACGTCTTCATGATCGCCGTCGCCGGCAAGCTTCACGAGTTGCGGCGGACCTGCGAGATTGCTGAGCGCGCCGAACGGTATCTCGATCGGCGGCACGTCCGGTAAGTTCGTGGTGATCGTGAGCTCGCTTCCATCGTTGCTCAGCTCCACTCGCGCGAAGATCGGGAATGGAACGCCGAGTACGCTGATCTGCAGATCCCATCCAGGCTCGAATGTGATCTGTACGTTCGAAATGATGATGGGTGTTCCGGGCGCGAGCAGCCCATGATCGTTCAGTAGGTTGACGGCGGTGAGAAACCAACCGCCGCCGAGCTGCAACTCGATGTCGAATCCCGAGCTGATTCTGGACGTCTGCATGACACGTGCTCCCTATGGCAACTCTCCCATAGTGAGCGCGCGCGTCGCGCGAGTTCTAGTGTACTCAAGGGCCTATCAGGGATAGTTTCCTCGAGGACTGCCCAGCACCTGGACTAGGCGGAATATTTATCTCGCGGCGACCGCGGCGAACGCGGCGATAAAAGATCGAAGAAGGATGTCTGACCGAACCCAGGAGTTCTGAATCAAACCATCTAGCATATTCCGATCTCCGCGCCTCTGCGCCCCCGCGAGATCATCTTCTTCTCTTCCGCCGCGGTCGCCGCGGTCGCCGCGAGAGATATTTCTTCGCATCACTGGCGCGCAGGCCAAGTGAATCCGTGACTAATCAGAAGCGCGTCTTCGTTAGTTCCGCAGATAGATCTCCGCGATCTGACGCGCGGTCTGATAGGGCTCCGGGTCGTCTCGATTCGTGAGCAGGACGATCGTAAAGCGCTGTTGCGGATAACGGATGAGCACGTTCCGAAAACCGATCGTCTCGCCGGAATGCCACTGGGTCGTGCCGCCGATCTGCTCTTCGGTGATACGCCAACCCATCGCGTATCGCACGGTGGGATCGTCAGTCGCAGTCACGGGCGTGAATAAGAGCTTGCGTGAGCTGGCGTTGAGCAGACGATCGTCGTAGAGCGCCGCGTCCCACTTCGCAAGGTCCACGATGGACGAATAGATGCCCCCATCGCCGAGTACCGCGCTCGTTTGACTCTGATCCGTGCGCTGCCAAGCACCTTCGTGCTCACTGTAGCCGTACGCACGATTCGCGACATTGGCAATGCCTTCTTCGTATGCCACGGTGGCATTCATTCCCAGCGGCGCGAAGATGCGCTCGCGCAGAAACGTGGCGAAATCCTGTTGCGATGCCTTGGAGACGATCAATGCGAGGAGCGCGTAGCCGCTATTGCTGTAGCGGTAGCTCGTTCCTGGAGTGAAGTAGGTCCGATTCTTTGACTCGAGCAGCTTCAGGACATCTGCGTCTCGCAGTTGCGCCGTGAGCTCAGGTGGTATGACGTCCTCATAGTCGATGAGTCCCGACGTGTGCGACAACAAATGTCTGAGGGTGATCGTTGCCGTTACCGCAGGCAACGACGGTAACCACTTGCGCACGGGGTCATCGAGCTGGAGCTCGCCTTCTTGTACGAGCAAGAGTACGGCGGCGGCAGTGAACTGTTTGGTGACAGATGCCAGGCGATAGTTGGTTGACGGCCTCGCCGCCGCATTCGCTTCAAGGTCGCCGAGACCGTAACTTTTCTCTACCAGCGTCCTGCCCTCCTGAACGATGAGCAGCGACGCACCCGGCACGTCGCCCGTATAGCGTTGCATGAGCTCATCCACCGCTCGCATCCGCGATGCGCCGTCCGGCTGCGATGCCTTCACGATCCTGCCCTCCTCCTCCTGGCTTGCTGCGTTCGTAAGCGGCGGAGCCGCGCTGCATACGAGAGTGACGATGAGCCACTTAGCCGAACGTTGGTAGATAGTCATGTGGCTCTACGATCGTCGAGTTCCAGGCCAATTCTAGAACAACCGGGCGAGCGGACGGCTGGCTTCGAGATGAACCAGGAAGACTAGACAGGATCAACGAGATGAACAGGATGGAAGAGCTGCGAGCGCGTCCTCAAAGTTCTCCCGATCTGTTAATCCTGTCCATTATCTCCGCCGTGGAGTCAGGATGCACGACGGAGCCGGAAAGAGCTCCTCCCAACCGTCTTCGAACTTCTAGAATGTCGAGGCGTTCTGCTGTGGGTTGCACGGAGACTTGCGATGGCTTCTCGACTGTTCTCGCCGATCACACTCGGCCCGATCACACTTGCAAACCGCATCGTGATCGCACCAATGTGCCAGTACTCGGCCGAAGATGGCTGTATGACGGACTGGCACTTGATGCATCTCGGCCATCTGGCGCTCTCAGGTGCTGCGCTGCTTACGATTGAAGCAACGGCAGTCAAGCCCGAGGGCAGGATTACCTATGGTGACGTCGGCCTGTACTCCGATGCGAACGAAACCGCGATGCGACGTACAATCGATGCGATTCGCGGCTGGTCGGACATGCCGATCGCAATTCAACTCGCGCACGCCGGGCGCAAGGCCTCAACCGAAGTACCATGGAAAGGGGGCGCGCAGCTTCCGCCAGAGCATCCGAATGGATGGCGTACGGAGGCGCCCTCTGCGGTCGGTTATCTCGAAACCGATCGCGCGCCCATGGCGCTCGACCGCAGCGGCCTTACGGATGTGCGCGATGCCTTCGTGCAAGCAGCGCGCCGTGCAACGCGCATCGGCCTCGATGCCGTTCAGATTCATGCAGCGCACGGCTATCTGCTACATGAATTTCTCTCATCGCTCTCTAATCGACGCGACGATGAGTACGGCGGGTCGCTCGAGAACCGAATGCGCTTCCCGCTCGAAGTGTTCGACGCCGTTCGCGCGGCGGTGCCGCCGGAGCGCGCCGTCAGCGTTCGAGTGTCAGGAACGGACTGGGCGCCGGGCGGATGGGATATCGAGCAGACAGTAGAGTTCGCGCGCGCGTTGGAGGCGCGCGGATGCACGGCGATCCACATTTCCAGCGGCGGATTGACGCCGACCCAGCAGATCGCGATCGGACCCGGCTATCAAGTCCCACTCGCGCGCGCAGTGAAAGCAGCGGTGCAGATGCCAGTGATCGCAGTAGGATTGATCGCCGACTTCGAGCACGCGGAATCGATTCTAGTTGCGGGCGATGCCGACATGATCGCACTCGCACGCGCGATGCTCTTCAACCCACGTTGGCCTTGGCACGCCGCAGCGCATTTCGGCGTGCGCGTGAAAGCACCGAACCAGTATCTGCGCTCTCAACCCTCACGCTTTCGCAATCTGTTCGATTTTCGCGCGGATAACTGATTCCGATGTTGAAGACGTCGGATGGATCCTCGCCTTCGCGAGGACGACGAGCACAAGCCAAGGCGATGAGTGCACACGCGCACGCTGTTCTTTGGTTCGTCACCCTCGCGAAGGCGAGGGCCCATCCTGAAGTACAAGCGAAGATCCGGATGGATCCTCGCCTTCGCGAGGACGACGAGCACACGCCAAGGCGATGAGTGCACACGCGTACCCTGTTCTTTGGTTCGTCACCCTCGCGAACGCGAGGGCCTATCCTGAAGTACAAGCGAAGATCCGGATGGATCCTCGCTTTCGCGAGCACGACGAGCGCAAGCCAAGGCGCTGAGTGCACACGCGTACCCTGTTCTTTGGTTCGTCACCCTCGCGAAGGCGAGGGCCTATCCTGAAGTACAAGCGAAGATCCGGATGGATCCTCGCTTTCGCGAGGACGACGAGCGCAACGTGCGCTCTGCTTTGGCGTCACCCTCGCGAAGGCGAGGGCCCATCATGACGAGGGCTGACAGCTTGCTTGAACGACTCCTCTTGCTCAAGAATGCTCTTGGGATCACCCCTTCTTCTCGAGGTACGCCATGGATTGGCAACCCGCCGTTTACATCCTCGCAAGTCGACCTTTCGGTACGCTGTACATCGGGGTCACATCCAACATCAAGGTTCGCGCGTGGCAGCATCGATGTGACTTCGTTGAGGGGTTCACTCGCAAATACACCATCCACCGGCTCGTATGGTACGAGCTGCACCAAACCATGTACTCGGCTATCAGTCGAGAGAAGCAGCTCAAGCATTGGAATCGGAGGTGGAAGATTCGCCTCATACTCAAAATGAACCCTCAGTGGCGGGATCTGGCCCCCGAGCTATAGGATCCGGATGGATCCTCGCCTGCGCGAGGACGACGGACACAAGCGAAGACGACGAGCGCAAGCGTGCGCTCTGCTCTTAGTTCGTCACTCTCCCGGAGGCGAGGGCCATCAGGAGAGCGAAGTGCAAGAGAAAGATGGATCCTCGCCTGCGCGAGGACGACGGACACAAGCGAAGACGACGAGCTCAAGCGTGCGCTCTGCTCTTAGTTCGTCACCCTCGCGGAGGCGAGGGCCCATCAGGAGAGCGAAGTGCAAGAGAAAGATGGATCCTCGCCTGCGCGAGGACGACGCGCACAAGCGAAGACGACGAGCTCAAGCGTGCCCTCTGCTCTCAGTTCGTCGCCCTCGCGGAGGCGAGGGCCCATCAGGAGAGCGAAGTACAAGAGAAAGATGGATCCTCGTTCTTCGCGAAGACGGAGATCTGTGCTCTCGTTTCATATCGGCTATCCTCGCGCTTCCCGAAGAATCGTTACACATGCCGATGCAACGCGTTCTCAAAGTAGCCTTCGCTATCAGCTTCATCGCATTCGTCGCGTGCGCGTGCACGACCTCGGCACGGGATGCGGACGAGGTGACGCCGATTGTGTGGAAGCTCGACAGTGTTTCGAAGGTCGGAGGACATGCGGTTCGCGCTCTCGGATCGCCGCCTGTGGTCGGTGAAGGTGAAGAGCGTGCCGTCTGCTTCAATGGCGCGTCGGATGCTCTGCTCATCGATGACAATCCGATCCTTGGGTGGCGGCAGTTCACGATCGAGGCGCTCATCAAGCCTGACGCGGTGGGCCCTGAAGAGCAGCGCTTCCTTCATATCCAAGATGAGCACGAGAGCAGGCTGCTCTTGGAGACACGGCTCGCTCAGCGACAATGGGCGCTCGATACGTTTCTGTTCGTGTCACAAGACATTCGCCTGACGTTGCTCGACCGGCAAAAGGCACATCCTGCCGAGCAATGGCATTGGGTCGCTTTGACATTCGATGGCGAGACGATGCGGCACTATGTCGAGGGCGAGCAGGAGCTCGAAGGCAAGATTGCCTTTCAGCCGATGACGAAGGGACGCATGTCGATCGGCGTGCGCTTGAACCAAGTGTCTTGGTTCAAGGGCTGCATCCGCGAGATTCGGTTTACTCCCGCAGCGTTGCAGCAGGCCTCGCTACAGAAGTGAGCACGTCGTGCTCGCCAGCGCTACGCAAGTACGTGTATCCAGTCAGTTTCTGTGTGCCTGAGTCGAGACAAGCTCATCTGACAGTATTTACAGGATGAACAGAATGGGGCTCATGCGCGTACGAGATCTCGTTCTTTCGCGACCTGATTCGGCGGTCGCTGACACGCTCGCGCGGCTCGCTTAGGACCACGACATGATCACGACTCTCGCGGTCGCGAACTATCGATCTCTGCGCAACATCGTAGTCGCATTGGGACCGCTCAACCTCGTCAGCGGCGAGAATGGCTCCGGGAAATCGAGCCTGTACCGCGCACTGCGACTGCTCGCAGAGACGGCGCGAGGTTCGATTGTCGCTTCGCTGGCTCGAGAAGGTGGGCTCAGCTCCACGTTGTGGGCTGGACCCGAGAAGATCAGCAGAGCGATGCGCACCGGCGAACACCCTGTGCAAGGCGGGCCGCGGCGAGAGCCTGTTCATTTGCGTTTGGGATTTGCCAGCGAAGAGCTGAGCTACTGCATCGATCTCGGTTTGCCGACGCCATCGCTATCGGCGTTCCAGCTCGACCCAGAGATCAAACGGGAATGCATCTGGGCCGGCGTTCGCTTTCGTCCCGCCTCGCTGCTGATCGATCGTCGCGGGTCTGTCGTAAGCATCCGAGGGAATGATTCTGAGTGGGCCGTTGCAACCGGCAATGTGCCTTCGTTCGAAAGCATGCTGACTCGCATTGCCGACGCGGAGAGCGCGCCTGAAGTGCTGACGCTCAGAGAAACGGTGCGTGCGTGGCGCTTCTACGACTACTTTCGAGTGGACGCAGAATCGCCGATTCGCAGCTCGCAACTCGGCACGCGAACACCTGTGCTCGCGAATGACGGCCGCGATCTCGCACCCGCGCTGCAGACAATTCGCGAGATTGGGAACAGCGAGGCACTCGAGCGGACGATCGACGATGCGTTTCCAGGCTCTGCGCTCGAGATTCATCACGAGAGCGGTCGGTTCTCGATTGCTCTCAAGCAACCAGGCATGCTCCGCCCGCTGGCAGCATCTGAGCTTTCAGATGGCACATTGCGATTCTTGTTGTGGACTGCGGCTCTGCTGACGCCGCGCCCACCGCCGCTGATGGTGCTCAACGAACCCGAGACGAGCCTGCATCCAGATCTCTTGCCTGCGCTCGCGCGCTTGATCCTTGAGGCATCTAACCGCTCGCAATTGTGGGTCGTCTCCCATTCAGCGCGACTGATTGCCGCACTCGAAGAAGGCGATCAATGCAACTCGTTGCGTCTAACTAAAGACATGGGAGAGACGCAGATCGTCGGCCGCAGCGTCCTCGAAACACCAGCCTGGCACTGGCCTTCGAGGTAAGGCATCCAAGGCGATGAGTGAGGTCGCGCGCGGAGGCGCGATGTGGGATGCTTACTTTAGTCAGAATCGCCGTCGAGTCACTTCGTACGGAGGTCGTGGATTGAAATCGTTCGTTTATCTCGCGGCGTTCTTTGCCGCAACGATGATTGTTCCCGTTGCAGATGCCGCGTGCGAGCAAGGTGCTTATGGTTCTCCCGACAACTTCGTGGTTGTCGTGCCGCTTCCAGATGCATCGCAAGAGGCGCACCGCTACCTATTCCTAGACGGGCGACGTGGCAGTACATCCGATGCCGGCGCTCCGGTCCGATGCGCCGACGGCGGCATCGCTGTCGAGCAGTCCGATGGTCGCGCGCAACGTTGGAACTCGATCCCCATTACGAGCACAGACACGACATTCTCCAGCTTGCAAACAGATCTAGTCGGACGTTTGATCGAACCTGCAAGCGCGGCGGGTTCAACGCGTCCGCTCGTCGTGATGGTGCATGGATCGGAGCGCAACTCCGCGCTCAATTCACCTTACGCTTATGTCCTCGCTGCTCAGGGCATTTCCGTGTTCGTGTATGACAAGCGCGGCACGGGCGGCTCGCAAGGCGAGTACACACAGAACTTCGAGCTGCTCGCCGAGGACGCTGCTGCTGCACTCGAGCATGCGAGAACGATGAAAAATGGAAAGTACAGCCGCTCTGGCTACTTCGGTGGAAGCCAGGGCGGATGGGTCGCGCCACTTGCCGCAACTCGATCCGGTGCTGACTTCGTTGCGGTCGGTTTCGGCCTCGTCGCCTCGCCCATCGAAGAAGATCGCGAGCAGATGTTTTCCGAAGCTCGCGAGCTTGGACTTGGTGACGAAGCGATCGCGCTTCTGCAGCGACTCTCTTACGCGACCTCGCGCCTGCTCCTCACGGAGTTCAAGGAAGGCTACGAGGATCTCGCGAAAGTCCGGCGCGAGATCGCGGCACACGGCTGGGCTGACAAGATTAGAGGCGAGTACAGCGGCGAGATGCTGCGAATGTCCGAAGACGAGCTCCGTCGATTGGGCAGGGCGCGCTTCGATAACCTAGAGCTCATCTGGGACTACGACTCGATCTCAGCGTTGAAGCGGCTCGACGCTCCATTGCTGTGGGTGCTTGCGGAAAACGATCGAGAAGCGCCGATCGAGACGACACAAGCCGCGCTGCTGCAGCTCATGAAAGCGGGTAAGCCGATCGATGTCTACGTCTTCCCGGATACGGATCACGGAATGATGGAGTTCGTAACGAACGCCGATGGCTCGCGCAAATCCACCCGAATCACAAATGGCTATCTGAAGCTGCTCGGCGACTGGATCAGGGGCGATGCAGAGGATGCTTATGGGCGAGCGCGAAAGCTCGAGCAGGAATAGTCGCTAAGAGCTTCGACAGGACGTCGTGCGCCATGACATCAACCATGAGCGAGCCGAGTGCGAATCGCTCGCGGTGACGACGCCGCTCTAACGAGGCTTCATCATGGTGCGCTGCAATTGCTCCTCGATCGCCTTGCGCACCTCGTCTGGACATTCGAGATAGGCGAAATGTCCGCACTTGTCGACGGCCGTGAAGCGGGCGTTCGGAAGCGACTCCGCGATCTCCTCTGCAATGGCGACAGGAATGAAGTCCTGCTTCCCCGTCACCACCAGCGTCGGAATCTGCAACGCGCGCAGCTTCGGCAGCAAGTCGTAATCAGCGCGCTGCCAAGTATCGCGCATGAGCTGATCTTCCACGGCTCGCGCTCTCAAGATGCCATCGTTACCCTGGTGAATGAACTGTGCTCGCATCCGATCCAGAAGCGCTTCGTAGTGCTCGGGTCGCACGAGCGCGTGCCTGAAATGGATGCGGTAACGATCCGCAACCGTTTGCGGATCTGCCGCTTGATACGCTGCGCTCGCGGCAATCTGCCGTTGACGTTCCATGTCGGGGCCGAGCGCTGCCACATAGCTCTCGCGCAAGTGAGCGAAGCCAACCGTGGAGACGGGCGCCGGATTCATCAGAATCAGTGACGAGACGCGATTCGGATGACGAAGCGCGTACTCCAACGCCAGCACCGCGCCCCACGAATGCCCGAGGATGATCATCGAATCGAGATCGAAGTGTCGTCGCACTGCGTCGAGGTCGGCGAGCTCGGACGCGATCGTCACATCGCTCGCCCGAACGTTGTCGGCCGATCGGCCGCGCCCGCGCTGATCGTAGTAGATCAACTGCAGCACGTCCTGCAGACGATCGAGCTCCGGGAGGAGGTACGCTTGATCGAAGTCAGGGCCACCGTGAAGAACGATCGTGCGCTGACCCCGGCCGATCGTTCGAACGTATAGTGACGTGCCAGCGACCGGCACACGCAGCTCGTGTACCGCAGCATTGCTCGTAACCTGTGGCGAAGCTGAATGACCAAGAATAATCGAGCCGACTGCCACGATTCTCGTTAGCAAACATCGAACCACACGCGAGCGCTCGTTCAAGATCGCCTATCTCCCCAGCCAGGACGCGATCTTCTCTTCGCTGGGTGAGCCGGCGGCGAAGATCGGTTTGCCGCCAGCAGGCAGCAGCGCGATATACGGTGTCTCGCCGCGCCATCGTGGGTCGATCTGATAGCGCAGCGCCGCCTCATTTCCTGCGAAGAGGAATACCCGCGATGCTTGGCTGTAATGTCCGCTCGCAATAAGCTCGCTCGGCTCCGCTTCATCGATGACGACGGCGATGACATCACCCTCCACGTCATGCGCAGCCAGAGCCTTAGAGAGCTTCGCGAGCACAGCAGGGCACGTCGCACAGTAGGTCGCCGTGAAGACGACGGCCGATGGCTTCGGCAGGTCGGCTTGCAACTGGCTCCAGGTTGCAGTCGTGAATAGCTCGACGTTCTGAGGTGGCGCGGCGAGAACAGGCACACCGAACAGGCACGTCGCGATCAGACCGGTGACGACGTTACGCATGCAGAGGCTCCACGTGGACGGCTTCGCTCGTACGCCAGACTGCAAACAGCTCGCGGTCGCGGCGCAGGACGAAGGGATGATCGTTTTCGACGTTCGTACTCCCCAGCTCGCGATGCGCGAAGGTCTTACCCTCGTCGGTCGAGATCCACGCGGAATAGCGCGTGCGAGATCCATCGTAGCTGCGCCAGACAATCGCAACATGCGAGCCCGCGCTCTGCACATGAGCATGTTCCGCGCCGGCATCCGGCAGGACCTTGATCGATCCTCGAGGGTTGCCGCGCTGATCTAGACGCGCATAGCGCACTGCGGGTTCATCGTTGCGGACTCCGAACCATACGGCATGGTATCCGTCGTCGGAGGCGGGTGCGAGTGCGGGACCATGATGGGGGCAGGCATCGATCGACCACTCATCGAAGCTCGCGCGCTGAACAGTGCTGGCACTTCTTCCGCGAGGAGCGATGGTCGCAAACGCGTGATCGCGAATGTTCCCATCGAAGACATGCCGCCACAGCACAGCCAATCCGCCATTCGCGCTGGGCGCGAGCGCAATGCGACAGCACTCGCACGAGTGATCGGCCAGCTTGATGTCCGGGCCGAATGTGCGGCCCCCATCGAGAGAGACATTGCGATAGATCGCTGCACCTGCGTACTGTGCCTCTGTGCCATCTCGGCGCGCCAATTCGAGGTCGCGTTTATCGACCCAGAACGTGTGAAGCGCGCCGGCTGCATCGAATGCAATCGAATCGAAGCGATGTGTGATGAGCTGCCGATCCTGATGCACGGTGAAGGGTTTCGAGAACGTGACTCCGCCGTCGACAGAGCGCACCATTCGGATCTCGCCCGTGTACGGCTTGGACAGCGGTTTCGTGTACGAGATCACCACCCAGCCATTCGGTCCGAACGCCAACTTCGGACGGCTCTCGCCTTCAGCGGCGATGGTGTCCTCGCCCGCTCCGATGACGCGAGGCGCGCTCCACTTGGCTCCCTCGTTGCTGCTGAACTGAGTGAATAGCTGCTGATGTTCGTTCAGGCCAACCAACCAGAGCGTGCCGTTGGGCGCGAATGCAGCACTCATCGCGAGAGGGGCGCGCTTGGTCGTCGAACCAGTTTGATGTGCGTGGCCGGGCTCGGCAAAGGCGCGCGCGTAAGGCAAACACGTCACCGCGCTGAACGCAGACAGAAATGCTCTACGATTCATATGTCCTTTCCTCATTACCAACGCACGTCGATGCCGGCGAAGTACGTGCGCGGCAGGCCCGGCGAGTACACCGGCGTGTTCGATGAAATTTGTGCGCTGTCGGCGTAACGCTCATCGGTCACATTCATCACGCGCGCGAACAGCGTGATCGCGCTCGTCGCCTCCCAGTTTGCGCGAACGTTGAACAAGTCGTGTCCTTCGTAGCGCGGGAAGGCACTCGAGTTCGAAGCTTCCAGCCAGTAGTCATCGACGTGAATCCACTCGAGTTGCGCTTCGACTCTTGGAGTTGGAGACCACGAGACTCGTGTATTGCTGAGGATGCGCGGCGCGGCCTCCATATCGTTCCCGCTGAAATCAGCGGTGCTCGTCACCCAGCGCTCGTAACGATGACGCGTGTAAGACAGCGCTGAATCCAGCCTGAGATCTTGCGATACCTCGACACCGAAGCCCGCTTCGATGCCGCGATGCGACGTTTTGCCTGCGTTCACGCTCGTCGTGACGTTCGTGACGAGATCACGCTGGCTCACCAAATCGTCACGCTTGGTGAGCTCGAAGGCTGCGAGATTCAGCGACCAGCGATCGAACGTGCCGCGCCAACCGATCTCGATCTGCGTCGCCGTGATCGGCTTGAGCTCGAGCGCGAGCAACGCTCTTGTCGCGGCTTCCGCTGCATTCGGCGCAACCGATGGCCTGAAGAGCTGACTCTCCGAGGGCGCACGAAACCCCGTGTTGTACGACGCATAGAGGTTCATTTCCTCGCTCAGTGCGAAGGTCGCGCCGATCTTCGGGCTCACGCGGTCGTAGTCGATGTCGGTGTCTGGCGCCTGGCCATAGTAGGCAGTAGGTGCGCCTTGCACGAAGGCACCTGTCAGGTTGTTGTCGAACTCATAGCTCAGTGTGTCATAGCGAAAACCCGCCGTGATTCGCAGTCGATCGGTTGGAGAGATCTCAGCCTGTACATACGGGGAGTAGGACCGGAACGTGACGTCGTAGTCGTAGATGCGGGCGCCGATTCGATAGTCGCTGAATACGCGCGAGGCGCCGCTGCCGAATACAGATACGTCCAAACGATCTTCTTCGCGTTCGCCGGGACTCACATCGACATCGACGCCACCGATGAGACGCGCACGCATGAAGCCCGGAAAGTCTTGTCGCCACTTGAGCAACGCTCCGTACGACTTGTTTGAGCTTACGTAGACGGTTGGGTCGAAGCTCAGCGAAAAGGACGCCAACAGCTCCATGCGGTTGTCGCGCAGATAAGGCGTGACCGAGAGCAGCCCATCGCCAAATTCCTTCTCGATGGCGGTCGACAGCCGAAAGGCTTCGACTTTTCGATAGGCGATCGGGAAATTGTTGCGAGTAGGATCGTTGCGATAGTCAGCGTAGATGAGCGGCGAGTTCGCACCCGTGTCCTGATCGATCTGCCCGGCGGCGAGCACGGTCTTGAGGCGAATACCCGAAGCCGTTGTGACATCCCATCTTGCATCGACACTCTGTCTATCGTAGGAGGTGTGATCGCGCCAGCCGTCCGACTCGGTGAGATTCGCGCCGATTCGAAGCGCGCCCCATGCACCTTCACCTGTGTCGCCCTCGATCATCAAACGACGCCAACCATGGCGGCCGGCATCGAGCGACAAGCCGAGACCGGGTGTTTCGCTCGGTGCACGCGTCAGCATGTTGATGATGCCGCCGATCGCATCGGAGCCATACAAGGCGCTTCCGGGACCGCGCGTCACTTCGATCCCGCCCGCCATCGGAAGATCGAGCTCGTACAACGCGTTATGGTTGAAGAACCCAGTCGCACGAATCGGCAGTCCATCTTCTAAGAAGAGATACAGCGGGCTCGTCGTGAACGGCTGGCGAATCGCGGTCGTATGCCCCTCACCGTTCGTCACCGACACCGCAACGCCCGGAACTTGGCTCAGGATCTGTTGTGGATGCGTCGCACCCACGCTGCGAATCGCATCCTCATCGACTACGCCGATCGAAGCAGGCGTTTCCGAAAGCAGCTCTTCTTCGCGCGAAGCGGACACGATGACAGTCGACACTGCCGACTGGCTCTCTCGCGGAACCGATTCCTGCGAGTGAGCCGCATTGAACGCGAGACCGACAGCGCACCCAAGCGCTGCCGACCAGGCCGATCGCCTAGCCATGTTGAATACTCCAAAAGCGAGACACGCACTCCTCGCGGACTGCGCTAACCAATGACGCTGGACGTGCTTTAGGAGAGGGCGGGCGGGCCGCGGATGAGATGTGCTCGAGCCGCTACGCTGGGGAGCGCCAACTGGTGCGGACGAGCGATGACTTCGGAAGCGGCGGGCTCAGGTTCAAATAGGTTCGCCGCAGACAATGGCGCGGCAGCGGCGAATGCGAACGGGCAGGTTTGATGGCTCAGCTCGGCGCGATCGGCGTCCGATTGTTCACTGCTCTGCTGGTGCGCATGATGTGCGGAATGCTCAACATGTTCGTCCGCACTGACCGGCTCGCCGGGAAGCGTAAGCTGCGAGGGACAAAAGACGATTCGAGGCGTTCCTTCGTCGAACGCCAACATGAAGCCGATCGGCACCATGCTGCGCGCGATAAACAGCGGCAGCAGTAGCAACAGGATTTTGATGTGACGAGGAATCACACGCCGACCGAAACTCACGAGGTGTGGGGATTATAGGCTGGTTCCCATCTGGCTACCATGAATAGCCAATGGTCGAAAGGGCATGTAGAAGAGGAATGGCGCGCTCTTACTGTCCTCGATGGTGCATCGCGCTCGCGATCACTGCCCTTTTCATCATTCGACTTCGTCGTCAAAGGCACAGCCCTTCCTCGCGCCGAGGAGAATCAGATGGATCCTCGCCTCCGCGAGGACGACGACATTTGTAGGTCGGTTTCAACCGGACAAATACAAATGCATCCTCGCCTCCGCTAGGACGACGACATTTGTAGGTCGGTTTCAACCGGACAAGTACAAATGCATCCTCGCCTCCGCTAGGACGACGACATTTGCAGGTCAGGTTTCAACCCGACAAATACAAATGCATCCTCGCCTCCGCTAGGACGACGACATTTGCAGATCGGGTTTCAACTAATTGTAGGTCGGGTTTCAACCCGACAAGTAGATGCACCCTCGCCTCCGCCTGGCCTCCGCCTCAGACGATGAACACGTGCAGGCGCGCCAACGAGTTACGCCCTGTGTCGTCGCCTCGCGGAGGCGAGGGCCTATCAGAAGAAGCCGAAAAGACGTCGAAGATGGATCCTCGTCTGGCGCGAGGACGACGACAAGTGCGGAGGCGCGTTTACTCCGCTATGTCGTTACCCTCGTCAAAGAGAATGAAGCAGGCATCGCGCGACCCTGCGCCTCGTCTAACCCGGCGAACCGGTCGAGCTACGGCCCTCCTGAGATCAAGTTCACAATCGGATAACCGCACGCTTGCATCTCCAAACACCACATATGTAGACTTATGGATATGGCACGAGCGCGTCGGTCATCGAACCAAACCTTGGAGCTCCTGCGCAGCTTGATGGACGAGCCGCGCAAGTGGCAGCACGGGTACGACTTATCTAAGGCCACCGGTCTGATGTCCGGCACGCTGTATCCCATCTTGATGCGACTTTCCGAGCGCGGACTGCTCGATCACAAGTGGCTCCCGTCGCAAGATGCCGGGCGCCCGCCGCGACATGTCTATCGCCTCACCGCGAAAGGCATCGCGTATGCGAAAGAGCAGTTCGAGCTCAGCGACGAAGTGACTGTGAGATCAAGACGTGGGCTAAGCCGCGCATGAATGTGCTCGCCTCGCTTTGCATTCAGCTCGCTGCATCGGTGATGCGCGAACGAGATGCCCAGTGGAGTCAAGCCATGTACGCGGAGCTCGCCTACGTAGCTCAGCGCGAGCGTCTCGTCTGGGCGCTTGGCTGCCTGCTCGCTGCAATCAAAGAGAGGTGCACGCCCATGGAAACTGGAACACTGCGAATTTCACGTCCAGTCCTGTTGCTGGAGCTCATCGTCTGCTTTGCGCCGATTACCATCGCTTGGTTCGATGTTGCGTTCGGAACCTTCGGTGTCACTCACCTGAGCACCGCGACGGTGCGCGAGTATTTCCTCGACTCACCGCTCGGCATGGCCCTGCTAGCCATGATGATCGGCGGGTCGATCATTGGACTCATTGGACCGGTGGGATTGCTGCTCGGGATGCGCGCCGCGATCACAGGACGGGGACTGCAGAACCGTAGCTTAGGCATGGCGATGGTCATCGGCATTGCGAGTTATGCAATGGCTTCCGTTGCGTTGCGACTAATCGAGGGTCCCGGCGCCTATGCCGCCGATATCAGCTTTATCGTGTTGATCGTCGCGTTGCCTATCTTCGGAATTGCGCATCTGATGTATGTCGCGAGGCCCGCCACGGCCTCGCTGCCAGCGATGTAGCCGCATGTGCATCGCAAAGACTTGCCGCAGCGTCTCTGCGAGCGCTTCTTCTTTCCAATGGTCGCCGCGTTTGCCGCGAGATGTGTTCCTCGGGAGCTTGTAGGTGGCCGAGGATGTCGGAATAAATTCCGACCTACGGGTGGGCCCTTGAAATTCGCGGGCGCACGATCGCCTCGTCTGGTACTCGACACCAACATCGTCCTCGATTGCCTGGTGTTCGACGATCCGATGACGCGCGAGCTGAGGGCCGCGATCGAAGCAGGTCATGTGGGTGTGCTCGTGCATCAACACACGATCGATGAGCTCGAGCGCGTGCTCGCGTATGCGCAGTGCCACCTCGCTCCGATCGAGCAGCGACGAGTGCTGGAACGTTATCTTGCCGTCGCAAGCATTGCGCCGATGCCAGACGGTTTCAGCCGAGACGCCCTACTCGTCCCGAGCGGCTTTCCACGCTGTCGCGACCGAGATGACGATCTCTTCCTCGCACTCGCATACCATACTCATGCGAGTGCGCTCGTCACGAAAGACAAAGCACTTCTGCAGTTGCGCAGGAAGGTGCGTCACTTCGGCTTCGCTATCCTGGCTCCAGGCGAGTTGCCGTCGTTGCAGAATGCACGCGCGCTTGGTTCATCATCAGAGGTGGACTGAGCCGGGAGCGATTTGGCGCAGAAAGTGGTTATAGACCCAGCGCCCAAGCTCACGTGTAGTGCGTTGACCTTGCACAAGCCGGACAGACACATGAGCACCAGCGCAGAAGCGATCGCACCGACATCCTCTAACAACGCCGCATTGCGCGGCATCCTGCTCGGCGGGTTTGCCGCGGGACTCGCCGATTTCATCTACCCCACGGTCAAGACCGTGATGGCCGGCGGCTCGTGGATGCGACCGTGGAAAGGCGTAGCCAGCGGCCTGATTGGCAAGGCTGCGCACGACGGCGGCATCGGAATGGTGATCCTCGGTGCGTCGTTGCACTTCTTCATTTGTCTGGTCGCCGCAGCGTTGCTCTATTTCATCGTGAGCCGCGTGCGATGGTTGCCCCGGCAATGGTTCGTGCTGGGCATTCTCTACGGTATCGCGTTCCTGGCGGTCATGAACTACGTCATCCTGCCGCTCTCGGCGATCGGACGCGGCATCTATCCGTTGGAGACCATCCATGTCACGGCGTTCTGGCACACCGTGCTCGTGGGATGGCCGACAGCATTCTTCGTCTCGCGGGCGCTCAAGCAGTCAGCTCACTGAGCGAGCGATGCCGGGGCACTCGCCCTGAGAGGCGAGTACCCGGCACCAGCGGATCACGCTTTCTTGATTGCCGCCTCCGCGATGGGACGCATCGCGGCATACCCTTCGGGAGTCGGGTGCACTTCATCCTTCGCGAGCTCGCGCTTCACGTCTCCATTCTGATCCGTGAGCGCTGCGGCATAGTCCGCGTACACCGCACCGATCTTCTTCGCGTATCCGCGCAGCCAATCGTTGAGCGCGACGGCCGCCGCCTTCGGTTCCAAATCCTGTCGCCACCAGTATTTCGACGCTGGAGGCACCGCGCCGAGTACGATGCCGAGCCGGTGGAAACGCGCGATCTCACACATCGCCATGAGATTGTTCTGCGTATCCTGAGGCGTCATCGGCCCCGTGTTCTGCGCGATGTCGTTGGTGCCGGCCATGATGTGCACCACGCGCGGCTTCAATGCGATCACGTCCGCATGCATGCGCACGAGCATCTGGGGAGTCGTTTGCGCGCTGATACCGCGACCGACGTTTCCTTTGGAGAATAAGTCAGGATCTCGTTGCGCCCAGCCTTCGGTGATCGAATCGCCGAGAAACACGGCGTGCACTTTCTGACCGCTCGCGATGATCCGTGCATTGTCGTCGCGGTACTTGCCGAGCCACGCCCAATCCGTAAGCAAGAGCGGCGGCTGCAGCGCTTCAGCCGTATCGGGCTGCTCACCGCATCCCTCGATACCCTGCGCAAACGAGGGCAAGGCAAGTCCAGCTCCGACAGATCCCGCGATCAGCGAACGTCGACTGAAGTATTTCATCCGTTGCTCCGGTGATATTTTCTCAGGAACCCAGAAAGGCCTGCAGACTAGCTCAGCGTTCGTAACGCGGCCAGCTTTGTTCGAGCACCAAACATCGGGCACGAAGTGTGACGGTCCCGCTCCAACTCAAAGCTGCGCCTCCAGTCGCAGCACACGCGTCAGCCATGCCTGGAAGCGCCGTCCGAGTGGAGCTTCAGGATCAGCGTCGTAACTCGTAGCCTCATCGCTCCAGCGAAGAGCGCGCCCTTCCAACGTGACGTGCCAGGCGCTTTCGTTTGCGATGTGCTGCGCGAAGATCGTCTCGATCTGCACCGCGATGGCCTCGCTTTCGATGAGCACCCCTTGCTCGCAGTTCAGCCATGTCGAGCGCGGATCGAGGTTGTAACTGCCCACGAACGCTGTCTTGCCATCTGCAGTAAGCGCTTTCGTATGGAGACTCGCCCCCGAGGATCCGAACAGACTCGCGTCAGGGCTCTCTGCCAGCGGCTTCAGTTCCCAGAGTTGCACTCCGCCTTCGAGAAGCGGCTTGCGATAGCGCGAGTAGCCTCCGTGCACTGCCGCCACGTCCGTGGCTGCAAGTGAGTTCGTCAGCACGCGAACTGTTTTGCCCGCACGAGCGAGCTCGATGAGCACTCGAGATCCGGACTCCCCCGTCACGAAGTATGGCGAGATGATGGTGAGCGAGCGCTCGGTATCTTTCGCCATGAGCGCCACTGCGGCCCCCACGTGGCTGCGCCCAGCATCTTCTTCGGTCATCGTGATCTTCAATGGATCGTCTGCGATGAAGCGATACTGCCCTGACCACTCGAGCGGCCAGTCTCCAGCGAGCATGCGTCGAATTGCATCGTGATGGCGCAACGACGCTGCATAGGGACTGTTCAGCGCTTCCTGATTGTGAGAGGCGAGCACCGTGCGCAGCTTCGCGAGTGCGGCCGAGTTGACAACAGCAGCGTCGAGGACTTCCACCGGATAGGCGGACGGCGAGTTCCAGTACGCATCGAACGTTGCGGATGCATCGCGCACGATCGGACCGATCATGGCGAAATCGAGATCGACGAAGTTCATCGCATCGCTCGCGCCGAAGTACTCATCTCCAATATTGCGCCCACCGACGATCGCGATGCGATTGTCCGCGATCCACGACTTGTTGTGCATGCGTCGATTGATTCGTCCGAAGCTGCGGGCTCCTTCGCTCAAGAATCCGATCATGCCTGCGCGCGATGCGAAAGGATTGAACAAGCGCACATCGATGTTCGGATGAGCCGCGAGCGCGGCGAAGCCGGCGTTCTTCGCGCGCGCATCGAGATCGTCGATGAGCAGTCGAACGCGCACGCCGCGATCGGCAGCCTCGATCAGCTCGTGGGCGAAGAACATCCCCGTGAGATCCGCATGCCAGATATACGTTTGCACATCCATGCTGCGCCGAGCCATCCTGGCGCTCTGCGCGCGCACCGCGAATGCCTCGGGACCTTCGATCAAGAGCCGGAATGCCGAGTGGCCAGGATGCTCGCTTTCTGCTCTGGTGAAAGCCTCATCGAGCGGGGTGTCCTCGCTGATGGGAAGCGCAAAATCAGCGACGATATCTGGACGGGGTTCGAGGTGGGCACACGCACCGATAGTGCAGGCCAGCAGCACCAACCCAAGCATGCGTGTCAGTGCTTGCATGGCTGGAGCTCATCGAGATCGATGATCTCCGGGCGCTTTCAAGCGGGCTCGAACTCGTAGATGCCACCATCGGCCATCAACGATAGGAACAAGTGACCGTCTCGCATGACGTACGAGCGGATATACGGCCACTGCTTGACTAGATGATCGTGCAGCGAGCCGGGGGGACACATCGCACGCGTGAGCGCGAGCGGCCCGAACTCGATGAGGCTCGGCTCGGTCGACTTCCAAGTGCCGCGACCGCGATTGCAGTCGACACGCGCGGTGAGGCTTCCATCTGCGTTCAGTTGAATCGTGTACTTGCTGCGGTCGTCGGGCACGAGTGTCGTTTCATCCCCGCCCACGAACTTGACGAGCTGCCACGAGCTGCCGGCGAGGCTCGCCGGCTCCGCTTCGTTTGGCTTCGATGTGCTGCATGCACACAGAATGAGCGTCGTCATGAGACATGAGATCGTGACATTGATTTTCATGTTCGAGTCCTCGCGATTCGACGAGACGTTCCAATTGCCATCAACATTCCTCGTGGCTACTCGCGTTCAGGCGATAAAGCCATTTGAGTTTGTGTCGTGTGCGATGCAAGCAGCGCGTTGACCAGTACCGCCACGGAACCGTCTACCAGCACACCCGTATGTGTGGCATCGAAACCGTATAGGCGCGGTGCGCTTTCAATTCTCTGTATCACTCCGGCTCGTAGATATTTGCGAAGGCTGGTGGGAAAGCTATCCGTAAAAGGGGAACGCCCGACAATGCAAGCGCAGCGCACAAAGGACCGCGGGTCGCGCGAGTAGAAGGCGCGCAACGTGCGGGATTCGGATGAACTACCCGCTTCGCCGCTGCTATATCTGTTAGCGGCCTTGCGCGCTATCGATATTTGCTTGGTGGAGGGGCTGGAAGCTTTCCTGCAGAGAGATGCGCATTCGTGGAAGAGACACGATGAACAGGATGATTTCGAGTCGGCCTTCCATTGTCTTGCCACCCTGTTGATCCTGTTCATCCTGCCCATTCTTCGCTCGTAGCTCACACCTCGCGTAGATCTGCTGGCAGCGGAATTTTTCTGATGCGCTTGCCTGTCGCCGCGTAGATGGCGTTTAGAACCGCTGGCACGGCCAGCGGAGCCGACATCTCGCCTAGCCCGAGCGGGCGCGGATCGGGACTCTCCATCAGATGCGCTTCGATCGGAGGACATTCGTTCATGCGCAGCAATCGATTCTCGTGGAAGTTGCTGTGTTGAACGCGACCGTTCTTGATCGGCGCACCGCCGTACAGCAATGCCGTGAGACTCCAGATGATCCCGCCTACCACTTGTTGTTGCGCGCCGGACGGATTGATCACGCGACCGCAGTCGATCGCGGCTGTGATCTTGTTGATCGTGAGCTTGCCTTCGTTCACCGTCACATCGGCGATGGCGCAGCAATAGCTGCTTGCATAGGGGCATAGGACGATACCCATGCCGCGGCCTTTCGGTAGCGACTTGCTGTAGCCCGCCTTCTGCGCGACGAATGTCAGCAGTGCGCGCAATCGATCGCTCGATAAACGATGCTCACCGCCGATATAGACGTCGCGGCCGGGCTTGAGCAGCGACAAGCGAAACTCGAGCGGATCTTGCTTCAGTTCGGCTGCGATCTCATCGATGAAGCATTCGCTCAACGCGCGACCATGCACATCGACGCCGCGCCACGCGGAGGAATGCAGCAGCTCGAGCCTGCCGAGATCCTCGAAGTCATAGCGCAAGTTCGGAATGTCATATGCCATTCGCGGCAGCGAAGGGTCGGCATAGCGCGCAGCCCAGGTGTAGGTGCGGATCTCTTTCTCGTGGAGCGCATAGAGACGGTTGTCGGCATCGAGTGCCGCCTGATACTCCATATGCTGAAACAAGTGCACGAGATTGCATTGTTGATCATCCTCGCGTGTCCACATCATCTTCACCGGAACGTTGCCGGCCACGCGCGAGATGTACGCAGCCTCCACGGCCATGTCGGTGTACGCGCGCCGCCCGAAGCCGCCGCCCGAGGGAAGCATGTGCAGCTTGATCTTCTGCTCGGGCAGTTTCAGCAGGCGAGCGACTTCGCCGATGACCAGGCTTGCGGATTGCGTCCCGAGCCACAGCTCGCAGTCGTCCTCACGAACGTGCGCCGTGCAGTTCAACGTTTCCATGCACGAATGCAGTTGGTGGGGATAGACGTACGAGGCGCGCAGCGTCTTGCGCACTCGCGACAAATCAGCCACCGCGTTTTCATCGCCGATGAAGCCTGTGGGATCCGTGCGCTGCATCGCGCGTTCGGCTGCCATGCGCTCGAAGTCTTCGGTGCTATATCTTCCGATCTCGCCCTCGTCCCACTCGAGCTTCAGCGCTTCGCGCCCCTTGCGCGCCGCCCAGAAGGAATCCGCGACCACGACGACCCCTTCGCGGATGTCGTGCGGCAGATAGCTCACGGGCTGCAACCCGGCGATGGCCTGCGTCGTGAACACGTTCCGCACGCCCCTCACCTTGAGTGACTCGGTCGCATCGAAGCTCTTCAATCTCCCTTTGAACACCGGGCAGCGCGCGATGAGCGCGTACAACATGCCGGGCACCTTGATGTCGATACCGTAATCGAGCTTTCCGGTGACGATCTGCGGGTTGAGCAGTGCCGCCTTCGCTTGCCCGATGACCTTGAAGGCACGATCCGACTTCAATGCGATCTTCGCGGGCACCGGCAACTGCGCAGCAATCGGGACGAGCTCCCCGAAGGAGAGACGGCGGCCAGATCCTTTGTGAGTGACCCAATGGTTCTCGGCGACACAGCGCTCATGGGAGGTATTCCACGTCTGGGCCGCTGCAGCGATGAGCATCTGTCTTACGGTGGCACCCGCTTCGCGCAGCATGTCGTACGTATATATGAGCGTGCAGCTGCCGCCGGTCCCGTACCCACCGTAGCGATCGTTCTCATAACGCGGGAGATCCACGACCGGAAACTCGACTCTCACGCGATCCCAATCGGCGCACAGCTCTTCGCACAGGATCTGCGCCATCGCGGTCGCAACGCCCTGTCCCATCTCGTGCTTCGTGAAGTGATAGATCACTTCGCCGTCGGGTGCGATGCGCACGAAGTCGCCGAGCGGTATCTCTGCACCCTCATGTTTCGATGTGACCAGTCGCGCGCCGGCGGCTTGAAAGGACAGCACTAAACCGCCGCTCGCCAGGGCCGACGAGACTAAGAAGGATCTGCGGTTCATGTTGACGATCCGTTCGCGGCGCATTGTTTGATTGCTGCATGAATGCGCGGATAAGTGCCGCAGCGACACAGGTTCCCGGACATGGCGGTCGTAATCTCTTCATCCGAAGGAGTGGGATTTCGCTCGAGCAACGCTGAGGCGCTCATGATCTGGCCCGCTTGGCAGTAGCCACATTGCGGAACGTCGAGCGCCTGCCAGGCGAGCTGCAAGGGATGGCGCCCATCCGGCGAGAGTCCCTCGATCGTGGTGATCGATTTGCCGTCGACCGCTGTAAGCGGCACCGAGCATGAGCGCACCGCAGTGCCATCGAGATGCACCGTGCATGCGCCGCATTGGCCGAGCCCACAGCCATACTTCGTGCCGGTAAGATTGAGGACGTCTCGGAGGACCCACAGTAAAGGGATCGAGGGATCATCGACTTCGATCGTGTGCGTGCGATTGTTCACCATCAGTGTCGTCGGGGTCATGACCAGCTCTCGTGATGTTGTTGTCGTTGAGAGCATCCACTATCGTCTCGCCACGCTCTTGTACGAAATCGGCTTTGCGGCCGCGGCTCGTCGCGAAGCGGGCACACGTGAGCGCGAGCCCGTCGTGCTCGTCTCGTCCGATTGCTACGATGGACACATCGCGAGCAGCGTAGACAACCCGTGAATCCGACCCTCCTCAGAAGCGATATGCGCTATTGGCGCTTGCAGCCGGACGCGCGCTTGCACCCCGGGATCGTGTGCTACTACGTCGCATTGCCCGCGATCGATGCACCTGTTGAAGGACGCTGGCGGGAAGAGCTCCTGCTGCCGGACGGATACTCTGAGATCGTCTTCAATCTCACCTCGGCGTTCGAGCGGTGGGCTGTCGGTGACTCGAAGCGATCGACGATGCGTGGGAGCTACGTCATTGGCGGACGATCGCACTCGATCCTCACCCGTAATCTCGGCGATCTCACGATCATCGGTGTGAAGTTGGAATCCGCAGCACTGCGGCGCCTGATTGCGACGCCGCTTGCAGAGTTTCGGGATGCGACACTCACGCTAGCAGAGCTCAATCAACGCGCGTTACTCGATCTCGAGAATGCGCTTGCGAATGCAAGCTCGATCGAGGATGTCCGCGAGCTCTTGGATCGATTCTTCCTCGCGCGCTCGAGCATTCTCGAACCTGGCGATCAGCTCGTGAGCGAGCTGCTCGCGAGCATCCGCGCGGCGCACGGCAGCTTAGCAATCATGCGATGGATTCGAGATCGAGACGTGGATCTGCGTCACTTCGAACGACGCTTCTGTGCTTGGACTGGAATGACGCCGAAGCGCTACGCGCGCCTCGAGCGCTTCAAGCACAGCTACTATCAATGGCTATCAGGTGAAGGTCGCCGCGGCGCCAGGGGCGGCCATCTCGCGAGCTACTACGATGAATCGCACTTCCATCGCGATTTCAAGCACTTCCTGGGTGTCGCGCCTGGGTCGCGACTCAAACAAACCACGCAACCCGGCACCGATATCAGCGAGCACCTTATGCTGGGTGAGTTCCGCGCCGCGTAGCTCTCGCATCGGCGAGACTGTCTGCGTGCCCCGACATTCGCTCGCGATGTCGAATCCTCGCCGGTACTGCCTCGCGAGCGTCGCTTGCAAAGCGCTCGATGCCCACATCGACTGCAGGAAGAATCTCTTCGATGGTGAACGGCTTGTCTAGGATCGTCACGGCAGCGCCTTCACACGCGGTGACGTTCTGGCGACGGCTGGTGAGCACGATCGAGGGAATATCGAGTAGTCCGCTCAGCGACCAAATGAGCCTGGTTCTCTCTTCCGCGTTCGCGATCTCTACATCGACGATCGCAAGCGCGGGCCGCTGCGAAGTCGCGAGCGCGAGCGCTGTGGTGTAGTCATACACGGGCCCCACGATCTCGTGCCCTGCGCCTCGCAGCTGTTCTTCCAGCGCGAGCGCGAGAAGCGATTCATCTTCCACGATCAGGATCTTCATGCGCTCTTCCGTTCGAGTCTCTCAGGAGAGTAAGCGAACGAGAGCAGTAGGAGTTCCCGCGCTGCCACATAGGGATTAGGGGTGTCGGAATATGTCGCAACGTGGCGCGGGAATCTGAGGCTTTCCGCGCGTATGGCGTCCTCTGAAACCCTCACCCTTACCCTCTCCTTCGAAGGAAAGGCGGGCCTCTTACCATCCGTAATTCTTATTAGTCCTGCCGCTTCAACTTCAGACAGTGGAAAAGACTTTGGACAGGATCAACAAGATGAACAAGATGGGAGCCGATATTCCGACTGTCTTTCCATCCTGTTCATCCTGTCCCGTTCTTCCTACTTCGGCTCATCAAAGAGAAGAGCCGTATCAAGAGGGAGCGTCGCCTCTCCCCAGGGGGAAGGCTAGGATGAGGGGATCTTCGGCGCGCTCAGCGTGGCGGAATCAAATTGCTCCACGTCTCCGTGAGCACATCCTCTCCGCTCTGCAAGAAACCGCGCAGCTCGGTCGCTTCCGTCGCTTTCAGTTGCTTGACGCGAACGGCCATTCGCCATGCGCCGGTCGCTTCCACTTTGTACGCGTTGCTCTCGACGATCTCACCGTTCGCGGGCGCGGAGACCACGGCCTTCACGCTTGCATCCGGCGGCAGTGCTTGCAGCGAGGGGCCGTTGAAGTCGACGATGTACTGATGCTCGTTCTCCGCGAGCTCCGCGTAGCCACGTCCCACTCGGGTTTGCACCACCCATGCGCCCGGCGGGCGCTTCTGCTCGGTGCCTTGCCAGCGAATGCGATAAGAGAAATCGAACGGTTGCCCGAGTGCGGGCGGATTCTGCGGCACCCAATACGCGACGATGTTGTCGTTCGTCTCGTCGGGAGTGCTCAACTGGAACAACTCGACGCGACCCGCACCCCATGCGCTCGTAGGCTCAACCCACGCGCTCGGACGCAGCTCGTAGCTCGCCTCGGGATCTTCGTAGTTGTGGAAATTGCGATCACGTTGCATCAGTCCGAATCCCTTCAGCTCGCCCATCGAGAACGATGTGGTCAGTGTCCCTTTCGGATTGAGCAGTGGTCGCCAGATCCACTCGCCTTCACCGGTCGCCACCATCAAGCCATCGGAGTCGTGCACTTCAGGGCGGAAATCCGTGCGATGGGGTTGATTCTCGCCGAAGAAGAACATGCTGGTCAGCGGTGCGAGTCCTAGCGTCGAAACCTCGTCCCGCAGGAAGATGCGCCCGCGCACATCCATCACCGTTTCCGTCCCGGGGTGAATGTCGAATTGATACGCACCGCTCGAACGCGGCGATTCGAGCAGCGCATACACCCTCAGCGACTTCGCGTTCGGCTCTGGCTTCACGAGCCAGAATTCGCTGAAGCGCGGGAACTCTTCGCCGTTGCCACCGACGGTGTCGATGGCAAGCCCACGCGCGGACAAGCCGTATCGTTGTCCTGCGCCGAGCGCGCGAAAGTAGCTCGCACCCAAGAACACAACGAGCTCGTCTTTGTACTGCTCGTTATTGATCGGGTAGTGCGCGCGAAAACCGGCAAAGCCAAGATCGCCCCATTTCTGCGGCGAGAGCTTGTTCTGGCCATAATCGAAATCGGAGCTGCGATAGCGCACGTGACGCACGCCCTGTTGAGTCACCTCGTTGATCAGCACCGGCTCCATCTGAAACTTGCCGAGATGGAAGAACATGACTTCGAAGGGCACCGGATCTTTGCGCCACAGCGCATGATCGGGGCGGAAGCGGATGTCGCGATACTGATCGTACGTCAGCGCAGCCAGCTCCGATGGCGGCTTGCGCGTGAGCGGCTGATACGGCTTCTTCGCCTGCTCTGCCGCGCGAGCGGCGACATCGTTGAAATCGAATGCCATTGCCGGCGTTGAAAGAAGAGTTCCGACGACAAGACCCGCCAGCATAGTGCGCAGGCGGCTCGAGAATGGTGCAATCATTTGCATGTGGAGCTTACGTGCGTGTCAGTGCAATACCTATCTGAAGGAAGATAACACGCGCGACCCACCATACGTTCCCTCAGTCGCGCCGGAAGCGACTGAAGCTCATAAACGTATGAAGAAGAGCCGGGTCAGACCTGAGAGTTACAACGTACTTGACTCAAACGGGCGCAGGTCTGCCGCCAGGACTTGTTTCAGGACCGGGCGTAAGTAGGCGCGCGCGAGTATTGGTGCGACGGCCGAGCGATGTAGCGAGTGCTCGAATCTTCAGCTGCTAGTCGCGAAAGCGAGGGTCCATCACTCCTGATGAACCCCCGCTTCACGTCGCCTTCGTGGGGACGAGGGGCGAAACCTGTAGAGCTCAGAAGTTCACGCTGTCGATGTAGATCGTGCCGCTGTAGCTTCCGGATGTCGTGATCTCGACTCCCAGAGATGAGAGCAGCGCCGCGTTCGTCGGCACTTGTACGGTGATCGTGTTCCATGCGTTCTGACGAAGCGCACTCGCCGCTTGCCAATTGCCCGTCCACCTCCAACCGCCCGCTGCACCTTGCAGTACGAACGGCTGAATCGAAGCGAGACGCGCACCACTCGGTATGAAGATCCTGAACGTCACCACGTCACCCGCTTTCGCGGCTGGGTTCGCGACGCGAGCCATCGCCGAACCCGAGCCGTTGATGCGGACTGCCAGAGAGCTCGCGCCGGCATATTTCTGTGTAGTTGAGCGAGAGACGCTGACGATGGGGGCACCCGATCGCTGCCATCCTTGTACATCTGCTTCGAAGTTGTAATCCGTCGCGTCTGTCGGCGGCGGTGGTGTGGTGGGCGGCGGCGTCGTGCCTGAACCCGAAGGAATCGCAAGACCGCCCGAGCGCAGGAATGCGCCCGCGCGGCTTTTCATGAAGAGCTGCCCGTCGGTATAGACATCGTTGCCGTACGAGCTCTGCCCGCCCGCTCCTGCACCGAACAGCAAGCCAAACACACCGCTCGATGCGAACTTCTCGAGGTGCGCGACGTGATTGGTACCGAAGAAGTATTCGGGACGATTGTCTTTGTACCCTTCGCGCGGACCTCCGTTGTTGTAGACGTTCAAATGATTGGAGTTGCCGAGCGGGATCTGCCACAGCAACCAGCGCTTCGCGGATTTCACGTTCCACAAGCGCAACCACTCTGCATATCGATTGAAGCTCTTCGAATTGATAGATGCGGAATCTGCCGGATCCCACCAACGATCGACACCCTGGTTGAGCCGATAGAAATCCGCGTCGCGATCGAGCGGATCGCCGACGAGAAAGTCGAACGTGGCACCCGTTTGATTCGCTGCCAAACCGAGCGGCGCGAGGAAGTTGTAGACCTTGTCCACCTCTGGCTGGAGCGGATCGGTCACCGAGTAATGCGCGATATCTTTGCCGCTCGCCCAGCCGGAGATATGCACGCCGAGCACGACATTGCTCGCCCCAACCGACTTGCGTAGCTGCAGGAACGCAAGACCCCATCCAGCGACTGTGTTCGGCAGCCCCGCAAGCTCGGGAATGCCACTCGCTGCGACTGCGGCGTACGCATTCGGATTCTGATTCGACTGCTGCTGCAGGAACGCGAAGCCATCCGCTTCGAGCATCACGATCACAGGACGATTGAACTCTCGCGCACGCTGCATGAGCAGCTTGAAGTCCGCGAAGTACGTCGCCATCGTGCTCGCGCTTTGCGCCTTGTCGAGGAACTGCCCCTCGCCGCCGCCCGCCTCGCCGTTCATCTGATAAAACTGGACCGCGGGGATGAAGCCACCCGCCGCGCATTCATTGAAGAAGCTCGTGGCCATCGAGCCGTCATGCTCGCCCCAGCCCCAATTGTTTGCCCATCCTTTGACGAAGTAGGCATAGCGCACGTCCCACGGCACAGCGCTGTCGCGCAGCCACGTGCCGCCCCACTGCTCGAACAAGCCGACGAGCATGCGTGCTGGAAGACCCGAAGGCACTGCACCTTGCGGCGGTGTGATGGCGGCATTCGATTCGATTGCTGCCGTGCTGATGAAGCATGCGAGAACGACAGCGAGCAATGACTTCTTCATTCGCACATCCCCATGAACGATTCGCGCGGAGAATACGCGCGGAGAACACGCGGGCAAGATGTCTCAGAATCGCGCCGTGAGACGATTGCCTCAGGGATCGATCAAAGAAGAAGTACGAGATCCGATGTGCGTACAGCCGCTTAATCCAATCCGCTACAAGCTTGCGCGGATCCGAGATGCATCGTCGATGCGTATGCGCCTCATTCTCTCGGCGCTCCAGCGCCAACCTCGTGCGGCGTCCTCGCGGAGGTGAGGATCGATCCGGTCTTCCTTCGTTCCCGATGGGTCCTCGCCTTCGCGAGGATGACGAACACGACTCCGTCCTGCCGCTAGGCTTTCGTGCCGCAGCAGCGCGAAGGCATTCCTGCCGAGAGGCTTTCGTGCCGAAGCGGCTGCGAAGGCTTTCTTCCGTCTTAGAACCAGTTGTAGTTGAAGCTGATGCTGATCCGTTCTTTGCTCGTGGGATTAGGCGGAACTTCGTGGCGTAACCAGCTCTCGAACAGCACGACGTTGCCGCTCTCAGCGGGGATGCTCACCCACGGTTGATTCTCGGCTCGTGCATCGGCACGCCGCGGAGGTGCGGCCATGAAGCGATCGAGGCGCGGATCTTCGAACTTCAATGCGGGGCTGCCTTTCGGCGTTTGGACGTAATACGTGCCGCTGATCGTCGCGAGCGGATGCAGGTGCAGGCCGTGCACGACCCGATGCGGCATGATGTTGACCCAGCAATCGGTCATTGCGAGCTCGCGGCCTTCGAGATCGAGCTCGAGTGCACGCGCGAATGCCGCGACGTGCTTGCCGAGCTTGCGACGCAGGAGATCGAAAGTGGGCGACACCTCGTACATGCGGCTCACCGAGTTATATGACGTGTATCCGCCTGGATAATTCTTGTCGGACCAACGACGTCCCGCCTCATCGTCATGCGCGAGTTGCCGACATTCGCGGAGTAGACGATGATTGAATGCACGCCAATCGCCTGCTTGCAGGCGGCGAGAATAAACAAGCGTTGGAAACAGGGTGCGTATCGTCATGGCGGCATTCTATGAGTCTCGCGCTTAACGCGACAGTCGCGTTGCCCTGGGCCTAGCAAGCAGCGCGCTCTGGCAACTCGGATTTCAGAGGTCACCAGCGTGATCGATCGCAATTCGCTCGATTCCTTCATCGCTCAGCACAAGCTCGGTCGCGAGGCCGTGCAAGCCGCGCTCGAGATCGCGCATGCGAGCCCATCCTCTCAGGAGATGCAGGGCTTCACCGCAAAGATGCTGCGCCTCGCGGGCGTCCTGTCCGTGGCGGCGGGTGTGGTCTTCTTCATCGCGGCGAATTGGGACGCCTTCGATGTGTATGGACGCTTCATCTTGGTCGAGGCGTTGCTGGTCGTCAGCGCGGGGCTCGCGCTGTGGAAACCGCCGCCGCTCGTCGTTGGCCGCGGCGGACTACTGTTCGCATTCGTGATGACGGGCGTGCTGCTCGCGCTGTTCGGACAGACGTATCAAACCGGCGCCGATGTCTACGAGCTGTTTCTGACGTGGACCGTGCTCGGGCTGCCGCTCGTGATCGCCGCGCAATGGAGTGTGAGCTGGGCGGCCTGGGTGCTGGTGTTGAACGTCGCGCTCAGCCTTTTCTGTGGAATGCGCCCAGAGGCGGGACCGTTTTGGTTCGTTCTCGCCAACACGGATCTCGAGCTTGCGGAGCTGCTGCTTGCGCCGATGATGGTGAATCTTTCGTTGTGGGCTGTACGCGACTACGTCGCGCAAACACGATGGACGCACGTCGTGCCGAGTTGGTTAGGTCGCCTGATCCTCGCTTTCGCAATCGCTTATGGCACGTGGGCCGGCACGCTGGCCATCGCCGGCGAGTACGGCGAGGACACCAACGCGCTTGCACTGATCTTCGTGTTGCTCGCGTACGCCGGCGTGGCAGCTTATGCGATCCGCGAGCGCGCGGATGTCTTCCCGCTCGCCGCGATCTCCGGCAGCCTCATTCTCTTGACGACATTTGGGCTGGCAAAGGCGCTGGACTTCGATGGCGATGCGATCTTCTTCGTGCTGTCGATCTGGCTCATAGCAAGCTCGACCGTGAGCGGGCGCCTGCTCATGAAGCTCGTGCGCGCTTGGAGTGCGGAGGTCGAGGCATGAGTGCGGTCGAATCGCTTCGACAAGGGCTCATCGATCGCGGGCTGCTCGATGCGAGATCGGCCACCGCTGCGATGACACCGACTCCGCGCCCCTGGTTCATCAGCATCGTGCTCGGATGTGCCGGCTGGCTGGCTGGCGTATTCGCACTGATCTTCGTCGGCGTCATCTTCTCGCCCGATACAGCGCCGGGATTCGCGCTGACGGGACTCGTGCTTCTCGCAGCCGCGTACGGCCTCTACGCGATCGATCGCGAGAGTGCCTTCTTCGATCAGCTCGCGCTTGCGCTCTCGATCGCCGGCCAGCTTGCAATGGCGTTCGCAGCATGGGAGGCCACGGACTCCGCAGCCGGAACCGCGGCACTCGTTGCGTTGCTGCAAGCTGTGCTCGTTGTCGCGCTGCCGAATCGGCTCGCAAAGCTCTTATCGACATTCTTCGCGTGCATCGCATGGGCGCTTGCGATTCGGTTCCGCTGGTGGGGGAGTTACGAGCTCGATGGCGCGCCGGAAGCGTCGTTGCTCCCAGCGCTCATCGGATGGCTCGTGATCTGGGTTCCGATTGCGGTAAGCGCATATCTGCTGATCGAGTGGGAAGCACGTTGGCTCACCCGCGGATTGCAGCGCTTCGGACGACCGCTCTTGAGCGGACTGTTGATCAGTCTCGCGATTGGGACGTGGGTGTCCGAGCCGTTTGGCAGCCTGCAGTTCTGGTCGAACTCGGCGCAAACGAACTGGCTCGCACTGTGGCCGCTGCTCGCAACGGCTGCAGCATTGTTTGCAGCGACGTGCGCATTTCGGATGCGCAATCGTGCGCTCATCGGTGTTGCGATCGCGGGCGCGCTGCTTCACGTTGCACAGTTCTATTTCCTGCTCGGGACAACGTTGCTGGTCAAGTCGGCCATCATGCTCGTGGTTGGCATACTGCTGTCGGTCTTCGCGACGGTTCTCGAGAAGCGCGCGAGGGCACACGAATGAGCACCTCTCTCACACGCGCACTGATCGCCCTCGGCGCCGTGCTCGTGTTGGCCGCGGTTAACTTATCGATCTATGGCAAAGAACGGACGATCGCGAACGGCAAGACGATCTTCTTGCAGCTCGCCCCGGTCGACCCTCGTTCCCTGATGCAAGGCGACTACATGGCGCTGCGATTCGAGCTTGCCGAGGACATCGAGGACGCAAGACGCTCCGGAAAGATCGCCGCTAACGTACGCAGCGCCCCCATTCGCATCGATGAACGAGGCGTCGCTCAGCTCGATACGGATGGATCGGGAGGATCCGCCATCGCGTTCAGGATCCGTAACGGGGACGTGTGGCTGGGCACGAATGCGTACTTCTTCGAAGAAGGGCTCGCTCATCGATTCGAGGGCGCGCGTTTCGGGGAATTCCGGCTCGATGGGGCAAGCGGTGAGGCCGTGCTGGTTGGGCTGCGCGACGGCGAGCTGCTGAAACTGTGAGGACGGGCTCTCTCTGGGTACAGCCTACGGCCTACAGTCTACAGCCGTCTCTTCAGCCTCGGAACGGAAGTCGCCATGAAATGTCCTCGCTGCAGCACGCATGACCTCAAGCCAACGATGATCGAGGAGTACTTGCCCGCGATGGCGTGCGGGAACTGCGATGGGAGCTTGGTTTCCCTGCTGTACTACCGTCATTGGGCGGAGACGCAGAAGCCGCCAGAGACCGGTGCAGCGGCGATGACTGAAGTCGAAACGGACGACACCACGGGCGCACTGCGATGCCCCAAGTGCGCGCGCATCATGACCAAGTACAAGGTGAGCGGCTCCGTTGCGAACCGACTCGATGTGTGCTCGAGCTGCGATGAGGCGTGGCTCGACAAGGGTGAATGGGAACTGCTCGAGGCATTGCAGCTCAGTCACAAGATGCCTGCGATCTTCACTGATGCCTGGCAACGCCGCATCCGGCATGAGCTCACCGAAGAAACACGACGAGGAATTCTGACTCGCACGATCGGCGCAGAGGATGCCGCCAAGGTGGAAGAGTTCAGAACATGGCTCGCGGAGAATAGGCATAAGACCGATATTTTGGTTTACCTCTATAAGTAGTCACGAAAACCTTCGCGCCCGCTGCGGCAAGTAAGCCTATCGGCAAGCCAGAAAGAAAGCCTTCGCGGCTAGCGCTACGGCAAATAAGCCTACCGGCGGGAAAGCCTTCGCGCCCAGCACTGCGGCACGAAAGCCTCCCGGCAAGTCAGAAAGAAAGCCTTCGCGGCTAGCGCTACGGCAAGTAAACCTGTCGGCAGGAAAGCCTCCGCGACGCGCTCCGGCACGAAAGCCTGCCGGCAAGTCAGAAGGTGGTCGGTTCGCGCACGAAAAGCCGAACAGAGACACGGGGAATGTGTAGGTCGACTTCAACCCGATTAGTACAACTAAGGCGTCGGAATAAATTCCGACCTACAGTATGCTTGGCTGGGCGTGGTTCTGACCTGCCGACAGGCTTTCGTGCCGGAGCGCCATGGCGAAGGCTTTCTTGCCGGGCTTACTTGCCGTAGCACAGCGCGACGGCTTTCTCCCAGTAGCACCGCGGAGGCTTTCTGCGTGAGCTGAACGTCATCGATGCTCGCGCCAATCGCGAATACGCGATCGGGGTGGCGCGGGCATTCGGCGGAGCGCTGCTCTTCTCTTTGCCTATCCTAATGACCATGGAGACGTGGACGCTCGGTTTCATGATGGATCGCCATCGGCTCGTGTTGTTGATGGTGACATTGCTGCCGATTCTGGTCGGACTTGCCTACTACTCTGGGTTCGAAGAATCCACCCAGCTACGCGATGCCATCTTGGATGCATTCGTCGCCATCGCGATCACCACGCTGATGGCAACGGTGGTGCTCTTGATCTTTGGGGTGCTCGACCAGAGCGCTCGTCCGAACGAATGGATCGGCAAGATCGCGCTGCAAGCGGTGCCAGGAAGCATCGGCGCTCTGCTCGCGCTCAGCCAGTTCGGCGATCACCGCGATCGAGATCGCAAGCGGCGCGACAGCAGCGATTTCGGCGAATACTTTTTCATGTGTGCGGGCGCCTTGTTCTTGGCTGCGAACATCGCGCCGACGGAGGAAGTCGTCATCATTGCTCAGCAGATGACGCCGTGGCAGTCCGTCGTGCTCGCATTGCTGTCGCTCGCGCTGATGCACACCTTCGTCTACGCTGCCAATTTCCGCGGTCAACACGAGCGCCCGAGCGATCGATCCTTTCTCAGCGTGTTCATCAAGTTCAGCGTGAATGGTTACGTGCTCGCCCTCGCAATCAGCGCCTTCATCTGCTGGACGTTCGGGCGCATGGATGGACTGCCGCTCGAGCAGGCGTTGCAGACCGTCGTCGTCTTGGGATTTCCCGCGGCAGTCGGCGCTGCCTCCGCGCGGCTCGTTTTATAGAGAGTGCGTCGTGGCCTCCAAGAACACGCGCAGCCGGCGACCACACGACACCACCCCGCTGCTCGAATGGATTCTCGGTAGCCTCGGCGTCGTTCTATTCGTTGGCGCCGTCGGTTTCCTGCTATTCGAAGGGTCGCAAGGTCAGGAGCGACCTGCTGGGGTCGAGATTCGAGTCGACGAGATCATCCGGACCGAGGACGCTCATATCGTCCGCTATCGCGCACACAACACTGGAACTCAAACGCTCGTCGACGTGAGGATCACGGCAGCGCTTTACGATGGCGCGCAAGAGCTCGAGCGTGCCGAGGCGACGCTCGACTTCTTACCTGGACAGTCCTGGCGCCGCGGCGGCTTCTTCTTGCGCGAGGATCCGCGCAAACATCGATTGGAGTTGCGAGTGGGGGGCTACCAGGAGCCCTAGCAGAACCTCCGCGGACGAGGAGTTGCAGACGCCCTAGAAGATCCAGAACTTCTTCTTCGCCGCGTTGCCTCGGTGCGGGTCGATTACATCATTGACGTCGCGGTCGATGAGCCGCGTGAACAGCGCATCCGTACCGCTCGTCTGGCCCAGCTCGTACTCTTCTTTGTAGAGCGGCATCACGGCATAAAAAACAATGCCCTCGCCTGATGGCAGCTTGAGCTCGTAGAACGCAGTGGGCACGAGCAACGACGGCGCGATCAACGCTGCGCATTGCTTCGTTGTGCGTGCATAGGGCTGAGGTGGATCGGCGTTCGGGATCATATGGCCCCAGCCCAGCCAGCCGCCTTGCGTATGGGCCCGCGCGACGAGGCGTCGCAATAATTCGATCGGCCACGACCATTGCTCCTCGCGAGGGGGTTCGGAGCCCAGCTGCCACGTTCGCGGCAGCGTCATCATGAGCTCGATGCGTGTGGGCGCGTCGGCTTTGGTCACGCTCATCGGCCGCTCGCTGAGACCTGCCGTGACGAGTGTGTGTGCCGGACGTGTCTCGCTCGGAAGCACGTGGAGAATGCGCGGATTCGCATCCTCTTCGGGATCCGCATACACGTTGGCCACGGGACCGATGTGCCGCTCGACGTGTTCTTTGATCATTGCTTGGGCTGATTGGCTCATCTCTTTGCAGTCTCGAGGCAAACTCGCTGAAGGAGAATTAGTCAGGCTTTCACTTCATGAGCGCGACGCATCATTAGCCAATCGATCGAGAACCGTCCGGGGCCATGGGTCGCCATGTATAGACCGATCGTCACGAGGCACGCGGAGGCAAACGCACCGCGTACACCCGCAAAACGATCGACCATAGCGATCGCGACTACGAAGTTGATCATACAGAAGACGCCGGCCCACCTCGTGAGGAATCCGGCGATGAAGCTCAGGCCCACGAAGAACTGCACCCACACGGACACGATAGCCATCAAATCCGGCGCAGGAAAATGGAACTTATCGAGGAAGCTGACGAACTCCTGCATTCGCTCCTCGCTGACGATGTTATCCCACACACCCCAAACGAGGAATGTGCCCACCATCATTCGAAGTGCAAGCAGGGCACCATCGCCGAAGCGTTGTGCGCCTTGTAGATAGACAAGTCCTCGCATCGTTTTCTCCTTCGTGTTAGCGAGCCAATAAGTTTATGCGCACCTGCACGCTGACGGAAATCACATGACAGGTGAGTTGGATCGTTGCTGTCGAACGCTCGACGACGGCGGAATTACGCACGGAACAGGCGCTCGCTCACACCGTTCCTCTTTTGTAATAGATGATCGAGAGGAGACAACGATGCGTGTAGCGATCGCAACTGCAGTAGCCGCGACACTCGCCTTCCTGTCTTGCGCGAATGCGCAGACGCCGCGCACGGAGCAGCACGACCCTCGCACGGCTCAAGAAGTGGAGCGCGTATTCGACTCGATCGATCGCGACAGCGACGACCGAATCAGCCGCGCGGAAAGTCGAGGCGCTAAACGCGTGCATGAGCGCTTCGACGGCGTCGATGCGGATGAGGACGGCTTCTTGAGCCGCTCCGAATATCGCTCGCGTCCGCGCGATGAACCGTTCGAATAGCCGTTTAGCGACGTCAGAGATGTCAGTGCGTACTGTTGAGAGCGAGTCCCACATTTTCTCGTTTGTTGTCGTTGGCCAGCGACGCGAAATACTCGAAGTCCGCCGGGCGCGGAACCCGAAGCACGTCGGCGGTGTTCGGCTGATGAGTGTACCTACCGATCGAGGAGTTGTTTATGCGCTTGAAGACTTCTGCACTCGCGGCCGCAATCGCTGCCACGATGACCGCACCGCTCGCGTTCTCGCAAAGCGAGGAGATGACCCCGCCGAGCTCGGCCACTCAACAGAGCGAGCAAAGCTATCCTGGTGATTCGTCAACGGCACAGCCCGGCTCGTCCACCGCAGGTGATGCTTCGTCAACCACTCCGGGAGATATGTCCGGATCGATGACGGATGAGAGCGCTGCAGCGGGGGGCGCGCAGATCGACCAGAAGAAGGTCGAGCAATTTGCGGACGCCTATGTCGAAGTGCAAACGATTCAGCAGAAGGCAAATGCCGAGCTCGAATCGGCGGCCGATCCCGCGGCGGCAGATCAGGTGAAGACCACTGCACAGTCCGACATGATCGCGGCCGTGGAGCGCAGCGGATTGCAGATAGAGGAATTCAATCAGATCGTAGCGAGCATGGCTGCCGATCCAGAGCTACGCTCGCGTGTATCTGCTGAGGTGCAGAAGCGAGTTGGGGGTGCAGCAACGGGAACTCCCGGCGCTGGCACTTAGCACGATCTCGCGTGCTTCGACGACTTTGTCATCGCTCCTTGAAAAAACGAAACCCTCCTCCGGTGCAACCAGAGGAGGGTTTTTCCTTCTCGAATAGACCTCGCTCGCGAGGGCGAGGCGCTGAACTGCGAAGCATCAGCTCAAGCGAACGTGCGTTACGCGACTCGACCGAATGCGTTCTTGACCGCATCGCGCGCCGAAGAGCCCTGCTCGTACAAGGATCGCCATGCATCCCAATCGATATCGTCCCATTCGACATCATCGAGGACGCTGCGAAAATCCGAACGAATCACGGACAACACTTCGAGCTGCCATTCGTGCCAGCGATCATCCACGCTGGCTTCGTTCGAAGCCGGATGAATAAAGAGATTCTGTTTCACGACTCATCTGCTCACTTGAATTATCAGTCGCCGTAGGCGCTGCCTAACGCCACGGCACGAACGTGAGTTCCTCGTATACATTCCTTGACGCGGTCCCTTTTGGCTCCGGATTGTCGGCGCCCATTCCGTGTCGCCGACGCTTATAAAAGATCCCTCCCACTCGCAGTGGGAGGGCGAAATAACTGTCCCCAGGGGGAACGAGGAACAGCGTCTAAATCCTATTGCCGACCCGCGTCACGTGTCAGTCGATCGAAGGTTACGTTCTGGTCGTGACTAGAACATTAAGGTTTATCCGCAATTTTCAAGTCGCCCAGGTAGGACGGCCGATTGACGACAGCGATGTCAAATCAACGAATATTGAAGAGCGGAGCGCGTTTTTTGTTGGGCGAGTACAACGCGCGGAGCCGAGTCCACCGCTATCGTGTACCCAGACCCTTGTGTTGGCTGGCGAAGCCCGGCGGCATCAACTGTCTGAAGTTTGCCACGCAAGCAATAGCTCAGCTGCCTGGTGCGAGGTGTGCCTTGCGCTTTGAATTCACAAAACTGCACGGAGTCTTCCGTATCGCGATCGAACGCCTCGACGAGATCGCCTGGATCTCGCGCCAGCTCAGTCGACGACGAGTTTGTAGCCCGCGCCGGGCGCAGTTTGCAGGATCTGTGGGTTGGCAGGATCGACTTCGATCTTGTGCCGCAAACGATGCACGAGTTGCTTGAGAAGCTGGCGATCACCCGATCCTTTGTGACCCCACACCTGCATCAGCAAGCGATCGGAGCTTACGGTGTGCGCGGCGTTTGCGATCAGCATTTGCAGAAGACGCAGCTCGAGCTTGGTCAGGCGAACGGGCGAGCTCGTGCCCACTCGCACAGTGTGCTCATCGACGTCGAGCGCGATCCGTCCCGCAGCGAGTGGCGCGGTATTCTCCATGCCAGCGCGTCGCAAGAGCGCTTTCACGCGTGCGAGCAAGGTTCGCGGGCTGAAAGGCTTCGTCAGATAGTCGTCCGCTCCGAGCTCGAGTGCGCGGACGAGATCCTCTTCCTCTCCGCGCACAGTGAGCATCATGACCGGCACACGCGACTTCGCCCGGATCGCCTCGCACACCTGAAAGCCACTCGCCCCAGGCATATTGATGTCGAGGATGACGAGATCCGGTGCTTCGGCTTCGAACGCGCGAATCGCGCTCGGCCCGTCGCCCGCTTTCACGACGAGATAGCCCGCCTGCGAAAGCGTAAATGCAATTAGCGCCAGCAAGTCCTTGTCGTCGTCGGCGGTGAGGAGTTTCATGGCCGTTGAGTGACGCCGTCGGAACGACACGCTTCAAGCAATCTACCGCTCGCGAGCTCCGGCCCCGGCGCTTGCAAACCTTCTGACATCGTCACTTCGTCACCTCGTCACCTCGTCGCTTACTTCCAACGGTAGCGCGACCTCAAACCGTGTCTTCCCTTCGCTCGTACGCTTCGCAGTGATACTGCCGCCGTGCCGATCGATGATCGACTTGACGATCCACAAGCCGAGGCCGAGGCCGCCGGGCTCGGGTTCTTCATCGGGCCCGCGTTGGAAGCGCTCGAAGATCGAGCCGCTGTCTATCTCGGGAACACCAGGACCTTCGTCTTCTACCCAGAAGGTCAGGGTACCTTCGTGCTCCTTCGCGCCGACGCAGATTGAAGTGCCTTCGGGCGCGAACTTGCTCGCGTTCGCGAGCAAGTTCACGAACACTTGTGTGAGTCGTGGGCCGTCGCCATCGACGCGCGGCAGCGACTCTGGGAGATCAACGATCAGACGCTGACGACGTTGATTCAGGAGCGCACCGATCAGCGCGTCGGCATCCTCGATCAGCTCGTCGATCGCGACACTTTGATGGCGGATGCCGAGCTGACCGGATTCTATGCGCACACTCTCGAGCAAATTGTCTATCAGTCGCGTCAAGCGTAGGGTGCCTCGCTCGAGCGATAGCACGAGCTCCTTCTGTTCGCCCTTGGGCATCGACTCGAGCCCTTCACGCAGCAGCTCGATCGACGCCAGCTGTGCAGCGAGCGGTGTGCGGAACTCATGTGAGATATTCGCAAGCACCGAATCTCGCGCTCGACGCACGCCTTCGAGCTCGGTCTCGTCGCGAATCACTTGAACTTGCCATTCGTCCACCGGCGCTGCGCTCGTGATCACGGTCGTTCGTACGGTGCCGTTCTGACGCTGCAGGCGTTCCGTTGCTTGCGAATTACCTTCGGTACGCGCGCGCAGAATCGGGCAGCGAGTGTCGCAAGGGCGTTGTCCGTTCTCCAGGCACGGTTTCAAAACATCGCCGCAGAAGCGACCGATTGCCTCGTGCGACTCGACACCGAGCAGACGCGCTGCTTGTGAATTCAAGTAGCGAATGACGCGCGATCGGTCGACGGCATAGACGCCTTCCACGATGCCGCTCAGTACCGCTTGGGCCTCGGCTTCGCTTCGGCGCAGTGTCCCGGTCAACTCGACGAGATTGTTGCGCATATCCTCCATCGTGCGCGCGAGCTTGCCGACTTCTTGCGTGCCGCCCACTGGGATCGAAGTGGAGAAATCGCCCTGTCCAAGACGTTCTGCAGATTCCGTCAGGGTGCCTACAGGACCCGTGACCTGTTGTCCGAGCAAGATGCCTGCGAGCACGGCAAGCGCCGCGAGCACGATCGCGGTCGTGAGCAGCCGCTTGATGAGGCTGCCAGCGGCAGCATCGAGCTCACGCGTGGGTAGGCGAGCTTCGAGGAGTGCGATCGCCTCTCCTGTCGATGCGAAGACTGGGAAGCTGGCAGCGTATAGATCGGGTTCATCGATACGCATCACGGCTGAGCGCCCGTCGGAGAGTCCCGCGGAGTGCAGCCTTGTGAATCCCGTGACCTTGCGATCTTCGACGAAGCGCAGGTAATTGATGAGTCTGATATCGAGACCGACGCGCTCTGAGAGCAGCACGCTCATGCGTTCATCGAGCGGCCGCGCGATATACAGGCGGCGCGCACTGTCGCCGACGGCGGCTGACGCACCGAGAACAGGATAGGGCGCGGTCGGCGCGACCGCCATGAAGCGCTCGCCTTGCTCGTTCGCCGCCGTGGCGATTTCCGGCCACGGCAGCTCGATGCCTGCATGCGCCAGGAGCGTTGATCCTTCGAACACGGCGCAGGCCGCGATCACATCGGATGTGCACGAACGTCGCAAGAAGGGATCGAGCGTCGCGGCATTGCGATCGGCGAGCAAACGCTGGAAGGTTTGCCGCTCCGCGATGCTGCGCGCTTCGGTGAGCGCATCCTCCATGAAGCGGCGCAGATCTTCACGCGCGACTGCGCCGGCGAGCTGCACGCGCGATTGGCCCTGCTGATCTGCCAGATCCCGCAACAGTCCGATTGCAGAGATCGAGATCCCGCCTACGACGAGCACCACGATCGCAACATTGATGATGGCGATCCATACACCGAGGCTCGCCCGCGACATGTCGAGCTGCAGGCGATCCAAGAACGCCTGAATACGCGAAACGATGTCGAGCCGCGAGATCATATAGGCCGGTGAGCGGCGGACGGCGGACGGCGGACGGGGAGGATCAAGAGATCTCGTTCGACGCTTGTGCCACTCACTTTGCTCATCTCACCACGACGTGAATAAGAGGCGACCTTGCTCCGTTGCTTCTCACCGTCCGCTGTCCGCCGTCCGCCGCTCACCGTTTGCGATAACCGGTTCGCCACTCTACCAACGTCTTGATAATCAGGGTCACGACCGCGAGCAGGGTGAGCAGTGAGGCGACGGCGAAAGCGCTGACGAAATTGTACTCGTTGTAGAGGATTTCCACGTGCAGAGGCATCGTCGTCGTCAAGCCGCGGATGTGTCCTGAGACCACTGAAACGGCTCCGAACTCGCCCATCGCGCGTGCGTTGCAAAGGATGACGCCATACACGAGGCCCCACCGAATCTTCGGCAACGTCACGTGGAAGAAGGTCATGATGCCGCCCGCGCCCATCGTGATCGCGGCTTCTTCTTCGTCGTTGCCGAGCTGCTGCATGAGAGGCAACAGTTCGCGCGCCACATAGGGGAAAGTCACGAACATCGTGGCGAGCACGATGCCGGGCACCGCATAGATGATGCTGATGTCGTGCTCCTGAAGCCACAGACCGAACCAGCCTTGAGCGCCGAACAAGAGCACGTAGATCAAACCTGAGATCACTGGCGAGACGGCAATCGGCAGGTCGATCAAGGTGATCAACATGCTCTTGCCACGAAACTCGAATTTGCCTATCGCCCACGCAGCAGTAATACCGAAGATCGTGTTCACCGGGACGACGATCGCCGCGACGAGAAGCGTCAGGCGAATCGCCGCGAGCGTGTCAGAGTCCTTGAAGCTCGCAAAGTACATCTCGTAGCCCTTCTCGAGGGCTGCGGCGAAAACCGTGATCAATGGCGCGAACAGCAGCGCGGCGAGGAACAGCAGCGAGATGCCGATGAAGAAGGACTTGATGATCGTGCTGGTGAACGTGTCGCGACCGGGACGGCTCGCGATTTCGGCCAACAGTTCGGGAGCGGGTCCGCCGGCCATCAGCGATCCGCCGCGACTACGCCGCGACGCCCCCACGCTTGCAGCAGATTGATGGACAACAACATGATGAACGACATGACGAGCATGATGAAGCCGAGCGCGGCGGCGCCCGCATAGTCGAACTGCTCGAGCTTGATGACGATGAGAAGCGGCGTGATCTCCGTCTTCATTGGCAAGTTACCCGCGATGAAGATCACCGAGCCGTACTCACCGAGTGCTCGCGCGAACGCCATCGTAAATCCCGTGAGCAACGCCGGCATGACCGTTGGAAAAATGATTCTGCGGAACACATAGAAGCGACCAGCGCCGAGCGTCTCGGCTGCATCTTCCAGATCGCGCTGCACCTCGAGCAATGCGGGTTGCACCGAGCGCACCACGAACGGCAATCCGATGAGCGTGAGCGCCACGACGATGCCGACCCACGTGTACGCGACCTTGATCCCGAAGGGCGCGAGGTATTGCCCGAGCCACCCGTTCTCCGCGAATACGGCGGTGAGCGCGATACCCGAAACCGCCGTGGGCAACGCGAACGGCATATCGATCAGGGCATCGATCAACTTGCGCCCTGGAAATTCATAGCGCACGAGCGTCCACGCGATGATGAAGCCGAACACCGCATTCACCGTCGCCGCCAAGAGCGATGCGCCGAAGCTCAAGCGATACGAGGCCACCGCTCGCGGATCCAATAGAACGTCGATGAACTCACGCCAACCCATCGTGCCCGTCTTGGCAACCAACGCGGCGAGCGGAATGAGCACGATCGCGCTCAAGAAGAAGGTCGAGAATCCGAGCGTGACGCCAAAGCCGGGAAGAATGGAGGGGGAGCGGAAGCTCATGCGGCGTGCTCCGCACGCCATTCTCGCGAACGTTTCCGATCTGGCCAGCGGCCAGTGGCCAGTTGGCCAGTTGGCCAGACGCAATAGCGCTTCACCGCTTCACTCCCGTCATCCGATCGAACATCGCTCCATCCGCGAAATGCGTTTCATGGGCTTGCGCCCAACCGCCGAACACTTGCTTGATCGTGAAGAGCTCGAGCTCGGTGAAGGTGCCGCTATGGTTCTGCAGAACGTTGGGATCAGTCGGGCGGAAGTGATGCTTCGCTGCAAGCTCTTGGCCTGCAGGGGTATAGAGAAACTGAAGATAGGCTTCGGCGATCTGGCGAGTGCCGCGTCGATCCACGACAGTATCCACGACTGCCACGGGCGGTTGCGCCAAGATGCTCGTTTTAGGAACGACGATGTCGACGCGCTCGGGGCCGAGCGTGAGCTCGGCGAGTAGGGCTTCGTTCTCCCACGTCAGCAGCACATCGCCAATGTTGCGTTGAACGAATGTGTTCGTCGCGCCTCGCGCACCGCTGTCCAGCACCGGCGCGTTCGCGTAAATCGCTGCGACAAATTTTTCGGCAGCGGCTTGCGCCGCGTCGACCTGGGAGGCGGCAGCTGGATCATCGAGTTTCGACCAGTCGCCACCGAGCTGCCGATGCAGCTCCGCACCCCACGCGGCGAGATAATTCCAGCGTGCGCCGCCCGACGTCTTGGGGTTAGGCGTGACGACCGCGACGCCGGGCTTCACCAAGTCGGACCAGTCTCGAATGTTCTTCGGATTGCCGTCGCGAACGAGAAACACGATCGTGGAGGTGTACGGCGAGCTTTCATGTGGGAAGCGCGTTTGCCAGTTCGCCCCGAGACGTTTGCCGTGGCGATGAATGGAGTCGATGTCATAGGCAAGCGCCAACGTGACGACATCCGCTTCCAGGCCATCGATCACTGCGCGAGCCTGACTACCCGATCCGCCATGCGACTGCTTGATGGTGAGCGACTCGCCAGTTTGCTGCTTCCACTGGGCGGCGAACTGAGTATTGATGTCGCGATAGAACTCGCGGGTCGGGTCATAGCTCACATTGAGCAGCGACAACGATCCCTGCGAGCTATCGGAGCTGCAACCGGCGAGCAGCAGGAAACCAGCGAGTGCAATTATCGTCCGCACGTGAGCCCTCTCAATCAGAGCCGTGCGGCAGCACGTTCGGCGCCGACCGCGATCGCATCGCGAACCGCATCAGGCCGGCCTGCAGGCTCGGTCTCTTTCGTCGGTCGATACACGAGCATCACGGAGTACGCGGCTGGCGCCGCAAACAGCTCGCCGAATTGTTCGCGAAACTGCTGAATGCTCGACACACCGAGTATCAGCATCTGGTCGGGCGTTTCGTTGAGCTGCTTGCGCAGCTCCTCGGCCGCCGCGCCGAAATGAAGCTCGGTGCGCATCTCCAATCCATGAATCGCCTGCGCTTCGGTACGGGCATCGAGCAGCGTGCGGACCGCGATCGGCCGATCGTCGCTCGAGCCTGGAAGAATCCCGAGATAGATCGCCTCTGCCGGCACATGTCTCAGCAGACTCGCAGCCACGGCAAGCGTAGAGCGCCGTGCTTGATCGTCTGCCCAATGAATCAAGACACGCTGCGGCGGAGCGGACTGCGCTGGCAGCACGAGAACTTCCGCGGCACCATTCTCGAAAAGCCATTCGACCTGCCGCGCGACACCGTTCTGTGCAGGCACGACTGCCACGCCCGAAATGCGCTCCGTAGCCGGTCGGCGCAGGTCGGCGTCCGCGAGACCTTCCTCGATGCGCGCGGCAATCCGAGTCTTCATCCGCGCAGCCAGCTCGATCAAGAAGGGATGACGCACGAGTCGTTGCGCGGCATCGGAACCCGCAGCACACACCGTGTAGCTGGACAGCGGCGTCGGCAGCACGTGGATGCGGCGCACGCCGATCGCAACCGACTGCTGCAAAGTCACCGGAAAGGCGCGCTGTTCGTGCTGCGTGCGCGTGATCTCGAGCACAGCCGTTGCCGGCTGATGCTCGTTGCTCGTCGAGACGAGCTGCGCTTCGGCAACGCCGCCAGCAAGACGCACGCGCATGCGTTCCAGCGCGCCAGTAAAGACGATCTCATCGACAACACCGTTCGCGATGAAGTTCGTGCGCAATGCATCGCGCGTGGGTGCAAGCTCGATCTCCTCGGGCCGCAGCACTGCAACGACTTCGTGCTCGCGCGCACCGTCGAGCTTGTCGATGGGTTGAGCACGTACGGGCGTCGTACCGAAACGAATGCCCTGCGCCGTCTGTCGTGCAAGCAACAAGTTCGCGGCACCGAGAAATGTCGCGACGAAGCGTGTTGCCGGGCGCGCGTAGAGCTCATCGGGTCTACCCGTTTCGAGCAGCCTCCCCAGATTCATGACACCGATGCGATCGGCCAGCGCAAACGCTTCTTCCTGATCGTGCGTCACGAGCACGGTTGTGATCTTGAGCTCGCGTTGTACTTGGCGAATCGTGCGCCGCAGCTCTTCTCGAATCTTCGCATCGAGCGCGCCGAACGGTTCGTCGAGCAACAGCACTTGCGGCTTGTGAGCAAGCGCGCGCGCGACAGCGACGCGTTGCTGCTGACCGCCAGACAATTGCGTAGGCAAGCGATCGTCCATGCCCTCGAGCGCAACGAGACGCAGCAGCTCGCGTCGTCGCGCAAGACGATCGGCGGCTTTCATACGCCGGACGCGCAAGGCGAACTCGATGTTCTCGCCCACCGACATGTGCTTGAACAAGGCATAGTTCTGGAACACGAGTCCGACGCCGCGCTGACGCGCGGACACATGGGTAACATCCTTGCCGTGCAAGTTGATGCGGCCATGGTCCACCCCCGTCAACCCAGCGATTGCACGCAATAGAGTCGACTTACCGCTGCCGCTCGGGCCGAGCAACACGAAGAATTCCCCTTCCGCCACTTCCAACGAGACGTCGTTGACGACCGGGGCGCCTTGATACCGTTTGGTGACTTGGTCGAGAGTAATGGACATACGGCAGGGACTTTAGCGACGCTCCGGTATGAAGGTCAGTCGTGGCTCGGTGACAAAATGGTTATAGAGCGGGAGAGATCAGGTGATCCGCGATGCATCCAGATAGGCAATCGAGTCGAACCTCCGCTTTGCCGCAGCTGATTGCGAGCGCAGCGTGAGTAATAGCTACACGAACCGGGAGGTTCCCGCATGGTGCTAGTTTCTAAACGTCAGTGGAAATAACCTCGCGTTCTGACCTCATCACCTCCCGCATCATTTCAATGCCTACCATGTCTAACTACGAATCCCTCGGTGTCTTCTATCTCGGCCGGCCTGTCGATCCAGAGACGGGCGCGGACCGCAGCGAACCTCTGCTCTACGACGCGCGCGATCTGACTACTCATGCGGTGTGCGTCGGGATGACGGGCAGCGGTAAGACGGGGCTTTGCCTATCGTTGCTCGAAGAAGCCGCGATCGATGGAATACCCACCATCGCGATCGATCCAAAAGGAGATTTAGGCAATCTTCTGCTGCGCTTCCCCGACCTCAAGCCTGCGGACTTTGCGCCGTGGGTCGATCCAGGAGAGGCGCAACGCAAGGGGATGACGACGGAGGCACTCGCTGCGAAGACCGCCGAGATCTGGCGCAAGGGCTTAGCCGATTGGGATCAGGACGCCGAGCGTATTCGTCGTTTCGGCGAGGCCGCCGACGTACATATCTATACGCCCGGCAGCGATAGCGGCCGCCCCCTATCGATCCTGCGCTCGTTTCACGCGCCGACTCCCGAGACCATCTCCGACGCCAGCGCATTTCGCGAACAGATCTCCGCGACAGTCAGCGGTTTACTCGGCTTGATCGGGATCGAGGCGGATCCGGTGCAAAGCCGCGAGCACATTCTGCTGTCGAGTCTCTTTGCAAATGCATGGTCCGCGCAGCAAGATCTCGATCTCGCCTCGATCATTCAAGGCGTGCAGAAACCGCCGTTCGACAAGGTCGGGCTGTTCGATCTCGAAACGTTCTACTCGGCGAAAGAGCGTCTACAGCTCGCGATGGCGCTCAATAACCTGGTCGCGGCGCCTGGGTTCGCCGCGTGGATGCACGGAGCGCCGCTCGACGTCCAACGCCTGCTGTACGGGGAACACGGCAAACCGCGCATCTCGATCATCTCGATCGCGCATCTGAACGATGCGGAGCGCATGTTCGTCGTCACGCTCGTCTTGAGCGAAATCGTCACGTGGATGCGACGTCAATCGGGCACCTCGAGCTTGCGCGCGCTCGTGTACATGGATGAGATCTTCGGCTACTTCCCGCCGAGCGCAATGCCACCCTCGAAGTTGCCGCTGCTGACGCTCATGAAGCAGGCGCGCGCGTTTGGAGTCGGCATCGTGCTCGCGACTCAGAACCCCGTCGATCTCGACTACAAAGGCTTGTCTAATGCAGGCAC
>JAEZFW010000039.1 GCA_023417315.1 Pseudomonadota bacterium | reverse complement strand
CCGCCTTTGAAGACGATCAGCGTTGGAATACCGCGAATGCCGAAGCGGCTCGATAGCGCGGGGTGATCATCCGAGTTCACCTTTGCGAATCGAGCTCGAGTATTCATGCGGCGTGCGGCCTCTTCGAAGTGCGGCGCCATCATCCGACACGGCCCGCACCACGGCGCCCAGAAGTCCACGACCAGCGGCAGATCGCTCTTCGTGAGATGACGCTCGAACTTTGCCGCATCCAACTCCAGCGGATGATCCGTGAGCAACGCTGACTTGCACTTCGGGCACTTCGGTCCATCCGTCAAACGATCGCCCGGTACTCGGACGATCGAGTCGCAGTGGGGGCAGAGGAGATGAAGGGGCGTCATACGCACGTGATGAAGGTGATGTAAGTGACAAAGGTGACGAAGGCCAGAATGCGTCCGCGCCTGCCGCACCGCATCCTTAGCCCGATTTTGAGGTCGTAGCGCTGGTTTCAAGCTCCGAGCGAATCTTGCCTACATCACTTCCATCACCTTCGTCACTTCTATCACTTTGCGTTCAACACTGAATCCGCCGCCAACACCAACAGCAAATAATCCATCGTGCCGCGGCCGAGCACGTACTCGGTTTGTTGCCAGAAGTAGGGCCAGTGCTTGAGCTCGGGGAAGTCTGGTCGAATCAACGCTGTGCCAGAGGCGCTGCCGCCAGGAATGTGCGACCAATCGGCACGGTTGAAGCCGTAAGCAGTCGTGAGGGAGTTGGCGCCCACACCCGAAACGAACGACGCCGTGTTCGAGCCCGGATGCACGCCGAAGATGAAGCTGAGCGCCTGCAATGCATACGTGCGTGGGAACAACTCGGGGAAGGAGAGATGCAGCATCCATTGGTCCACGCCGAACTGCTGAATCGACCACCCCGCGCCCCACACGTCGGGCTTGTACGGGACGCCATAGGGCGTTTCTTTGGCGAGCGTATCGACCTTCTCGCGATAGGCGCGCACGGCATCGTTCAACGTCTTGGTGTAGCCACGATCGTTCACGAGCGGCACCGTGCGTCCCACCATCCAGCCCACGCGCTCGATCTGCTGGGCGATCACTTTCCGATTGTCGCGCAGAAAGCGCGCGTACTTCGCATCCTTGGTGGTGATGAGAAGCTCCGATGCGGCGCCCACCGCAAGCGCCTGATCGTTCGGCTTCGTTCGATCCCACAGCTCGCGCGCGACCGTGAGACATTCCTGGCTCAGCTCATCGTTGTAGCCGCGAAGCGCGCGCGAAGCAGCCGCAAGAGCCGCGGCCGTTTGCAACTCGCGCCGCGGATTCTCTTCCGTGAACACCCATCGGTCATCGGGTGAGCCGGGTAATCCAACCGGTGGCGCGCTCTCTTGAGATGTTCTCTTCGGGTCGAACACGACGTTGTCGGTCATTGCCGCACCGTCGCCGAGAAACACGTACTGACGCAGCGTCGGTTCAATGATGCCGCGATACAAACGGCCAAGCGCGCGATAGCCGCCGACCACGCTCAGCACGCCGTGTTCGATCTGCTGCAGTACGTCCGGCTTGCCATCCGGTTGGCGAATCTCTGTCACGAGCGTCTTCTGATCGATGCTCGTGTTGTCGTAGTCGACCTCGAACAGCTCCCACGCGAGCGCTAAGCCATGAATCGTGTCGGCCTGCGATTCCACACGCAGATCCCAGTCGCCGGCATCGTGCCAACCGCCGCGATTCAATCCTGCAATCGGTTCGCCGGGCTGATACTTCGTGAGCGTGGAAGGACCTTGTAGGTAGCCGTCGAAATGATTGTGCGCGACCGGTGCCATGCGCGCGTCGTCGAGGTGACAGGCACCGTGCCACACTCGATATTTCTCGTTGATGCGCATGTGGCACATCTGCGCGGGCAAGAAGTATTCGAGCGTCGGCTGCCACACATGACGTTGAAAGACGTCGGAATGGATGCGGAAGACATGCGTCTTCTGATCGCCATAGCGAACGATGTACAGGCCTGGGGTTTTCACATCCGAGAAGTCGAGCCGCAGATACTGATAACGCAGGAAGCGACCCCACTCGTCAGGCTTGCGGTCGATGATCGTCTCCGCGTTGCCGCGCTCGCCAATGCGCTGCACGACGACGTTGCTGCGGCGAGCGTCGCGCGGGTCGAGCTCGATGACGACTTGCTTCGGCTGCTCGGGGTGATAGCCCACTTGAGAGACCTGCACGACCGGCTTGCGTAACCAACCTTCCTTGGCATGAGGCGTGATGAGCCATTCGATCGCGCTGGTCGTCGCGCCTGCCGGCACGAGCGAGCGCACGACGAACCAGCCATTGTTGTGATTACCCCGTCCATCGTGCAGCTCGATTTCACCGCCGCGCACCGATTCGATCGTCAAATGCTGCAGCTCGGTTTCCGGCGCGATCTCGAGTCGCTTCCCGCGCGCGAGCGGAATCAACTCGTACGTGCCGTCCTTGTCGATCTCGCCCGGGCCGGTCGGCTGCCGCGGGAAGACACCTTCCGTCGTTCCCAACTGAAACGATCGCCCGAACATGAGACCGGGAAAGAGCTCGAGATTGAAACCGACTTTACCGACCCACTCCTTCGGCACGGGTTGATCCATGTCGACGAACACGCGAATCGACTCGCCTTCAGGAATTGCGCGTACCGTATAGCTGAGCTGCAGATCCGGATAGACGATCGGGTTGAAGCCTTTGCGATCGCGATCCGGATCGGGATACGCAAGGCGCACCGAGATCTGCTGCCTCGCGCGATCGATCTCCCGCTTTCCGGGCTTTGGAATCGGCGACCACTGACCCGGCGCCGGCTCGAGCCGCACATCGCCATTGGAGGCGATGCGCTCATCGTGCATGAGAATGCTGAGCCCGCCCTGATGTCCTTCGGGGTAATAATCCTGCCCCAGCATCACGTTGATGCCGGGCCGCTCGAAATACTCTTGGTCGTTGAGCTCGAAGTTATTGTCGGCAGAAGCGAAGCCAATGGGCAGCAAGAATACGATCGGCGCAAGTCGAAGCATCATGTTCTCTCGTGTAACCATCCCCAGCGGCGCGCGTATGGTAGGGGATGGAATTCAAAGCGCATAGGGAAGGCGCGCATTCGCGTGCTCGCTTCACACTTCACGCCCGATACGCTTGGTTTGCGCCGATGGTGAACGTTCTGCCATACACCCGCGCGCGCCTATCGGCAGAGCGGCTGGGAGGCCACGTCCAGAAACTCGTCGTAGCACAGCCGGATGCGACGAGTTCCTGCCCGCGCCCTCCCATCCACTCGAAGAGCGCGCTCACGTTGGTAAATGTCGCTTGGGGACATCCTTCCTTTCTTGGCTCGTGTTCTTGCTTCTTCTTCTTCTTCTTCTTCTTCTTCGATTGGGACGGTGACGGTGGCACAAAGGGACTGACGTCAGAACTTGTTTCAGGAGGTTCGAAAACAGGGATGTTTTCGTACCAGGCCTACAGGGATCGTATTTACGGCCGGTCCTGAAACAAGTTCTGGCGGCAGGCCCGCCGGGACGACGGTGTCTGGGCAAAGAGTGTTGAAGGCGTCCTGCTGTGGACTTACGAACGCGTGTGAGCCAGCTTCTTCGCGGAACTCGTCAGCGCGCGTCACTCGCGCGCTTGCGTCTCGCTCAAGTACCGCGCGAGGTAGGGCGCCGTACGGCTGCGTCGATGCTGCGCGAGATCGCGCGGTGTGCCGGTCGCTACGATCTTGCCGCCTTCATCGCCCGCGCCCGGTCCAATGTCGATGACCCAATCGCAGCTCGCGATCACGTGCATGTCGTGCTCGACGAGAATCACCGTGTTCCCCGCAGTGACGAGCGTATCGAGCTGCTCGATGAGCTTCTCGACATCCGCCGGATGCAGCCCCGTCGTGGGTTCATCGAGCACATACAACGTGTCGCCCTTCGATACGCGTTGCAGCTCGGTGGCAAGCTTGATGCGTTGCGCTTCGCCACCCGAAAGCTCCGTGGCCGGTTGGCCCAATCGCAGATACCCCAATCCGACCTCGCGCAGCACGGACAACGGGCGGCGCAGCTGCGGTTCATCCGGAAAGAATGCGAACGCCCGATCCACCGTCATCGCGAGCACATCGGCGATCGACTGCTCTCGATACTTGATCTCGAGCGTTTTCGCGTTGTAGCGCGATCCTTGGCAAGTCGGGCACGGCGAATACACACTCGGTAAGAACAGAAGCTCGATCATCACGAAGCCTTCGCCCTGACACGTTTCGCAACGGCCTTTCGCGACGTTGAAAGAGAACCGGCCCGGATCGTAGCGGCGCGCCTTCGCCTCCTTCGTCGATGCGAACAGTCGACGCACGTGATCGAACAATCCAGTGTAGGTCGCGAGATTCGATCGAGGTGTGCGGCCGATCGGACGTTGATCCACTCGCACCAGTCGTCTGATGTGGGCGAGATCTCCTTCGATCCGCCCACCGCTCGGAACGTGCTTCTCGCGCGCGAGTGCATCTTGCTCATCGTCCTCCGCGATGCGCTGCCCCAAGCGAGTCGCGACGAGCTCGACGAGCACCTGACTGATGAGCGTCGACTTGCCCGATCCGGACACGCCTGTTATCGCCGTGAGTGCACTCACGGGAAGCTCGACGTCGAGGTCATGCAGATTGTTGCGCTCGATGCCATGCAGGGAAAGCCATTGCGCCGGCGCACGCGGGACGCGCAACGCGCGCTTCGTTTCGTTGAAAAGGTATTCGCGAGTGCGCGACTGCGAGACGTGCTTCAGTCCGTCGAGCGGCCCGCTGTAGAGAATGCGGCCGCCTTCAAATCCCGCGCCGGGACCGACGTCGACGATCCAGTCCGCGTGCCGGATGACATCGATCTCGTGCTCGACGACGAACAAAGAGTTGCCGGAGGCCTTCAACGCATCGAGCGCGTCAAGCAGCGATTCCGTATCGGCCGGATGCAAGCCCGCGGACGGCTCATCGAGGACATAAACGACCCCGAACAAGTTCGAGCACACCTGTGTTGCCAGACGCAGGCGCTGCAGCTCACCCGGCGAGAGTGTGGGCGTGCTTCGCTCCAACGAGAGATAGCCGAGACCCAGCTTCAACAGCACCTCGAGGCGCCTCAGCAGATCCGTCGCGATACGCTCCATCACGAGGGCCTTCTCCGGGTGACCCGCAAGCTCGCGCCGCGAGGTAGCGTGTACATACGGACGAAAGATCTGCGCGAGCTGCTTCATCGACTGGTGCGACATTTCCGCGATGTCGAGCCCGGCGAACTTCACGGAAAGTGCCTCGCGGCGCAAGCGCTTGCCGTCGCACTGCGGACAATCCTTGCTCACCATGTACTTGAGCACGCGCTGCTTGATCATCGGACTTTCCGTCGTCGCGAATGCGTGCAGTACATACCGGCGCGCGCTCGTGAAGGTCCCTTGATAGCTCGGCTCCTCCTTGCGCTTGAGCGCCTTGCGCACTTCGTGCGGCTCATAGCCTGCGTAGACAGGCACGACGGGTTGCTCGTCGGTGAACAAGAGCCAGTCGCGATCTTTTCTCGGCAGTGCGCGCCAGGGCTTGTCGATATCGAATCCGAGCGTCACCGCAATTTCGCGCAGATTCTGGCCGTGCCAAGCCGGCGGCCACGCCGCGATCGCTCGTTCGCGGATGCTCAGCGAATCATCCGGCACCATCGATTGCTCGGTGGCGTCGTAAATGCGTCCGAGTCCGTGACACTTGGGGCATGCGCCGTCCGGAGTGTTGGGTGAGAACGCTTCTGCGTAGAGCAGCGATTGACCGCGCGGATAGTCTCCCGCTCTCGAGTACAACATGCGTAGCAGATTCGACAGCGTCGTGACGCTGCCCACCGATGAGCGCGTCGTGGGGGCGCCGCGCTGCTGTTGAAGCGCAACGGCCGGCGGAAGCCCGCTGATCTCATCGACATGCGGCACGCTCATCTGATGGAAGAGGCGCCTCGCGTAGGGCGAGACGGACTCGAGGTAGCGACGTTGCGCCTCCGCGTAGAGGGTGCCGAAGGCAAGCGATGACTTGCCGGAACCGGAGATGCCCGTGAACACCACGAGCGCATCGCGTGGAAGATCTACATCGACGTTCTTGAGGTTGTGTTCGCGCGCGCCGCGGACATGCACCATGCCTCGAAGAAGGTGCGCAGCCTGTTCCTGCGTCTTCGCAATCGACGGTTGATCTGGCATCAAAGCTCCCATCTTCCGGTTGGCCAGCCTCCATTGGCCAGCCTCGTGTCGGAACTTTCAGCCGGAACCGCTCGTTCCCGGGTGTGGTCAATGTCACGACTCCGTACCCAAAAAAATCCAGATACACCCCGGCTTCGGTAGGCCTGAGTATCGTCGCCGCGCTCTGCGTGCTCGCTCCTGGCTGCATGACCCTGGATGCGCCGGAGCCGACGCGTGAGCCGCCTCCAGTGGTGGCTCGTCAGCCACTCTCTAATTCCGCGGGCGAACGCCTTCTCGATCGAGCACTGGCTGAGTACCGCACGGATGACGGCGCGCAACAGCTCATTGAAGCGGTCCGTCGTTTCTCAACCCAGCCGCTCACGGCCGGCAATCACGTGCACGCGCTCGTGGACGGCCCGCAGACATTCGCCTCGATTCGCGAGGCCGTGCGCAGCGCTCGGCATCACGTCCACATCGAAACCTTCATCTACGATGACGACGAGCTCGGACGCGAGTTCGCGCAGCTGCTCGTAGACAAGCGGCGCGAGGGCGTCGAGGTGCGCGTGCTTTACGATAGCGTCGGGAGCATGGAGACGGACAGTTCATTCTTCGACGATCTGCGCGCTGCCCAGATCGAGGTCCGCGAGTTCCGCCCCATGAATCCGGCGAAGACGCCGCTCCTGTGGAAAATACAGAACCGGGATCATCGCAAGATCATCGTCGTAGACGGCGCGGTTGCGTTCACCGGCGGTATCAACATCAGCGGCACGTACTCGAGCGCATCGAGCACGAAACCGGGTCCGAAGCGCGGCGTAGAGGACGGTTGGCGCGATACGCATCTGCGCATCGAAGGTCCAGCCGTCGCGCAACTTCAGATGCTGTTCTTCCAAACGTGGGAGCGAGCGGGCGACAAGCCGGTCGGGTGTTGCGAAGCAACCTACTTTCCAACCCCGCGGGTGGATGGACAGCATCTCGTCACGATCGTAGCGACGGACACGGAGAACAGTGAGGACCGCTCGCTATATGCCACGTACCTCGCCGCCTTCAAGAATGCGCGATCCCGTCTGTGGATCACGCATGCCTACTTCGCGCCCAACGAGGAAATACTCGATGCGATGGTCGACGCCGCGCAAAGAGGCGTAGACGTGCGGATGATTGCGCCGGGCTTCACGGATTCAGGTGTGATCCTACATGCAACGCGTTCGACGTATACGCGGTTGCTGAAGGCGGGCGTCCGCATTTACGAGCGAAACGACGCATTGCTGCATGCGAAGAGCGTTGTCATCGATGGCGTCGTTTCGATCGTCGGCTCCGCAAACTTGGACATGCGCAGCTTTCTGCACAACGACGAGGTGAATGCCATCGTGATCAGTCGCGATCTCGGCAAGGAGATGGAGGAGATCTTCGAGCGCGACCAGAACGCCGGCCGTCCGCTCGAGCTCGAGCGTTGGCAGAAGCGCGGGCTGATCCAGCGAATGAAGGAGCTCGGAAGCAAGGTGATCTGGTATTGGTTGTAGCCCCGACGCTTGAGTCAAGAATCTCTTTGCGTGCCTTGCGAGATTCTCGTTCCTCTTGATAACGGGTATCACGCAGCCGCAGGCGTGTTCTCGGAGATCACCGCCAACGTTTCGCGCGAGACACGCTCGTCGATTTCGGCAGCGTGTGTGAGTTGCACCGGGTAGCGCACGATGGCATCGACGCCCGTGGCGGAGAAGCGCAATTGCACCTGCGGCTGTACCTCGCCGAGCTCGTCCGAGGATGATGTCCTTTGAATTGCTTGTGCTTGGCGCACGATCTCCTCGCGATAGTCATCGATGACGCGCGCCGCCGCCGCTGCGAGCCTGTCTTTCAGAGCCGCGTAGTCGGCGTTTTGCGGAAGGCTCAATGTGATTTCATGCCACGCGAGGTCCACCCCTGGGATCTGTTTGAACAGGCCGCTCGAAGCTTGGAAAATCACCGAGTTCGCGAAGGCGACGACCCGTCCGGTCGGGCTCAGCGCTGGTTGACCACCGAGCTCCATCAAGTGCATTCGCACCAGTCCCATCTCGATCACCTCGCCTACGACATTGCCGATCTGCACGCGATCTCCCACTCGAATGCCATATCTGCCGATCAAGAAGAAGTAACCCACGAGCGAGACGAGCACGCTTTGCATTGCGACCGCGAGACCGGCGGTGATGAGACCTGCGAACGTCGCAAGTGAGCCGAGCTCGGTTGCAAACGTCGAGGCGGCGATCGCGACCACGAGCGCCCAGACGAGCACCTTCTGTAGCAGGAGCAATCGCGCTCTGCGCCGCGAATCCTGCACATAGCGGAAGATCGCCCGCCGCCAAACGTAGGCAACGCCAAAAACGATCGCGAGCAAGGTCGCGAACAACAGCACTCGCCAGCCGAGTGCTTTCAGGGCGTCGCGATACTGCCGATCGGTGATATCGCGCCAGTTTTCGAGATTGCGACGGTACTGCGCGAGGAGCACGTCGGCTCGATTCAGCGGTGTGGCGATCGCGGAGGTCTGTTGAAACAGCCAGGCCAAGGTGTCGTATTGATCCCGCAGCGCTCGCAGATCAGCAGCTTCGGCATCTTCGATACGCGCGGCGAGGACTTGGCCGCTCTGAGTCAGGGCATCCAGTCGGGCAAGCGGTGTCGTGCGAACTTGCGCGAATAATTCCTGCAGCTCTGCAGTACGGCTATCGACGGTATCGATCGTGTTGCGCTTTGCAGTGAGGCGAAAAACGGTGGACGCGAGATCCCATATGCCGAAGCGACTGAGCGTGGTCGGAGGCGCGAGCGATGGCGTGGTGACCGCGGCTGTGGTCGCGCCGGCTGGACCGGATTGCCCGGAAGAAGCCGTCACACCGCTGCTCGCAGGAATCGAAGCTGCGACCGCGTCGATGTGCGCCTTCAGCGCGTTCGCACCGAACTCATCGCGTCCGGTCTCGTAGGCAAAACGTTCTTGATTGGCGAGGTAGTTTCGTCGCGCATTGATCAGATCGAGCTCGCCCTGCAGCGCTTCGATCCGCGCTTGAAGCTCGCTGCGCTCTTGGCGCGCTGCAGCCGCGGCCTGTTTGCGCACACTCTCGATCTCCGCCGCAATCGTCTTCCTTCGCTCATCGAGCTGCCGCTGCCGAAGAGTGAGCGACTGCACCGAGGTAGGATCTTCCGCAGTTGCGCGCACGCTCGCCTCGCTGCTCAAGAGCTCGGCATTGGCTCGCGCGATCTCGAACGCCAGCGCAACGACCTTATCTGCAGTCTGTCGATTCGCATAAAGAATCAACAAATCGCTCGGCTGCGTCGCCGCTTGCTGCTGAATCCCCAGTGTGCGGTACCACTCGACCGTGGCATCGAGGATCTGAATGACTTGATCTCCGGTCATCACCGCCCGCGATTCCAAAGCTGCAGGAGGCGATGTCGCCTCCGACTCGGCGGCGCGAAGCGCAAAGGGAAACAGGAGGGTTAGTAGATATAGATAACGAAGCGGTGGGCGCATCAGCTTAGTTTAGCTGCCGAAGCTGCAGCGTGGGCGGAAGAAGGGATGCAGCAGGGAAGCCGTGCGGGCGACGGCAAGGGAGCCTATCGGCAGGGGAGGCCGTACTACCGACGGCAAGGAAGCCTATCGGCAGGGTCAGAAAGCAAAGCAAGTTGAGGCAGGAATTCAGGGACAGTGGCCCAGATAGAAGTTCTGGCCTTGCCGACAGGCCCCCTTGCCGTCGCCCGCACGGCTTCCCTGCCGAGAGGCTCCCTTGCCGCAGCGTTCGGCTGCGAACGCGAAGGCTGCCCTTCGACCGGCCTGCTTGACGTCGTTAGTTCGTCCGGCCTTCTTCTCAAAAAAAAAAGCACCCAACGCTCTCGCGTCAGGTGCTTTCGTCAGCGGAAGCTGAAATGAGCTAGGCCCGCCCGCTCAGGCCAGACTCGGTTCCGGACGACTGTTGCGTTCCAGTCGTCGATGAACCTTGGGTTTGCACCGTCTCTTTCAGCTGTTCGTACTGTTGCTCGCCGAGCTGCTGCGCCTTCGATAGGGTGCGGTCGCGCGTCGGGCCGAGCATCCGGTTCTCGTACGTCGTCGTCGGAATTGCGGTGCCGATAATCGCGCCGACAGCGACTGCAAGTGCGCCGACGACCAGCGGTTGCTCCTCGAGCATGTTGTAAACGCGGTCCTGTGCTTGACTTACGCGAGTGCGCGCCGAGTCACGCGCCGAATGGATCGCGTTCGAGAACCGACCGCTGCTGCTCGTCGAGCCGTAATCGCCATAGTCCCCGTACTCGCTGCTGCCGTATTCGGTGCTGGAGTCGCTGCGGCTGAAGCGTTGGCGCGCCGAGTCGGCGGCCGAGTGCAAACGCTCGCGCGCCGAGGATGCGCGCTGTTGCAGCTTCTGGCCGACGTTCGAGCGCGAGAACCGCGATTGCAGATCCTCGCCCGGCGGTTGGCGCTTGTTGTAGCTGGATGTGACCAGCCAAGTCAGGCCCGCGAGGGTCAATACGATTGGAACGGGATTGTTTCTCATAGTGGCTCCTACAGTCTGTCTGAGCTCGCCCCCGTGCTCACGAAAGTAGCCGAGCGAGCGATCGATAAGTTGTTCCGGCGAGAACTTGCGCTCCAGCGCACTCAACGTGCGATCCATATCGGCACGGATTTGAGCAGCTTGCTGCTCCAAATCAGCGGGGTCGCGTTTGACGGTGTCTCTATCGGAGGACATGGCGCACATTTAGGTTCTCCTTGCGACCACTTCCGCATCTCTACGTAATGAGTGCTGTGTGCGCTCCATCGAGAGATTGGAAGGCTCGAGCTTCTTCTTCGCCGATTGCAGCATCACGAATCCGATGACACCGAGCGCCACGCCGACGACGAGTGCCGCAAGCCATGGATCCATGACCTCCGCCAATCCAAGAATCGCTGCTGCAACGAGCGCCAGCGCGCCGGCGAGCAACACCGCTGCAGCCGCCGCGATGCCTGCTGCGCCGATTTTGACGTTCGTGGCCGCCTTGGAGAATTCCGCTTTCGCAAGCGCGAGCTCGTTACGGAACAATGCTGTGAAATCGCCGACGAGGCGGCTGACGAGATTCGCGGCCGACTCTTGGTCGGACGGTCCTCTCGCGCCGGACATGCTTGTGTAGTCGGTAGACATTGTCAGCCCCCATTCGACCTTGAGCTCGAGAAGTCATCGCGGCTGCGCGTGCCGGACGTGCCCGAGGAATAGGAAGACGACTCGACATCGAGCGTCGAGCTGTCTTGCGAACCGAACGATGAGCTGCTCTGGCTTGGGCCCGTGTAGCCCGTGCCGCTCGTCCCATAACCGGGATTGGAGGAGTAATCCTCGGTGCCGTAGTCGCCAGACTGCGCATACCCGCCGGACTGCATCTCATCGCCCGAGGCCTTCAGGAAGCGAGACAAGGCAAAACCGAGCGCCACACCGCCGATGAGGAACATTCCTGGATTGCGGCGGGCGAGCTCTCGCGTATCGCTCAGAAGCTCTTCCATGTTGCCGTCGCGCAGCCTCGTCGAGAGATTGTGCACGGTGGAGGCAACCTGCGAGGCGTAGTTCGCGAGCGTAGGCTGACTCTGATTCAGCTCTTCGCCCGCTCGAGTCAAAGCTTGCGCGACTTGGTCGATCTGATCGGCCGCGGAGCGCTTGGTGCTCTCGAGCTTCTGTTTGCCGTCCTGCTTGATGCGCTCGGTGATCCCAGTCTTCCCGGAAGACGAGTAATTTCTATCGGTAGTGGCCATACGGTGCTCCTCGCTGCTGAATGGATCTCGAGAAGCTCGCCCTCGCCGTACGCACCAGGTGCGAGGCGCAAGTCGGAGCTTTCAACGCAGATACAACGATGCGTGTGAGACGAAAGTTGCACGCGCGTCGCGTGCGAAGGCGCTGTGCAGGCCTAGCACACTCCAGCGAAAGTCACTCTCGCGCACGGGCATGCAAATTACACATGCGCACGTGGGCCTTAGCCGCTCAGGCGTAGGAAATCGCGGGCTCTCGCGAGCGAGCGAGTCTAACGTTCGCCCGATTGAAGCTGATGGAGTAGATGCCGATTCACCGCGGGCCACTCGGTCGCGATGATGCTGTACACGCACGTGTCGCGAAGCGAGCCGTCACGGAGCCGCCGGTGATTGCGCAGGATACCGTCGAGCTTGGCGCCCAGCCGCTCGATTGCGCGTCGACTTTGATGATTGAAGAAGTGCGTTCGGAATTCGACGGCGACGCACTCGAGATACTCGAATGCATGACGCAACAACATGAGCTTGCACTCGGTGTTGAGCGCGGTGCGCTGAACCGATTTTCGATACCAGGTCGAACCGATCTCCAAGCGCTTGTTGGCGGCATCGATATCCATGTACGTCGTCATGCCCGCAGCTTCGCCGTTTGCGTCAAAGACGGTGAAAGGCAGCATCGATCCGCTGCGCTGCAATGCGAGACGGCGCTCGATCTCCGCTCGCATGTTCTCGGGTCGAGGCACGGAGGTGTACCAGAGATTCCAAAGCTCACCGTCGCGAACGGCTTGCGCTAGGCCGTCATGATGTTCGTGCGCCAAGGGTATCAAGGTGGCGTGCTGACCGCGCAAGGTGACAGGTTCGGGCCAGGCGTGGGTCATCATGGGCTCGCTGCTTGTTGTTGAATCGAGTGAGCATGGTTTACGTGCCGAAACTTCACGTCAAGTCATGTTCAAATCCAGTCAGGTCCATCTGCTTGTCTGTAACTTCGACGTGCTTTGTAGAGACCTTTGTCAAAAAGCACAGGTTGCGCTCCGGCTTTCTCGGCTCGGCCCTGACAACGTCGCTCCGTCACCAGTCACTTCGTCAGTGTGCAGTGGCATGCGCGTTGCAGCTGTCCGTTCTGGGCGTGCCTCGCAATCGCGAGAGGGGGTCACGATGGAGCAGCAAATGATCGTGAGCGCCGACGCCGATTCGGCGGAGCTCATTCGTTGCATCGATGCGTGCGAGGCGTGCCATCGCATCTGCTTACAGATGGCAATGAACCAATGCCTGGACCAGGGAGGCGAACACGTTGAATCTGGGCATTTCCGAGCGCTCGCTGTCTGCGCAGACGTCTGCCGTACGACCGCCGACGCGATGCTCTCCTCGTTCGCGTACCACGAGCTGCTTTGCGAGGCATGCAGCCGAGTGTGTCGCCGTTGCGCCGAAAGTTGCGAGAGCGTCGGCGGAATGCAGGAATGCGTCGATGCGTGCCAACGCTGTGCCGACGCATGCGATCGCATTACGGGCGGGCCCTTCACTGGCCATGCCAGGAGAGGCCTGCCCGTTGTCGGCGGGTAGGCCTATCAGCGATTAGCCCTGCCCGCCAGCCGCGGGCATTCTCCCTACAAGCAGCGACCCATCTCACATTTCCATGGGATCGTTGTAGGAATCAGATTGCGTCTTAAATCTGAACCGTTGATCGGCTCACTTATTTCGCTCGTACGCGAATCTACAGTGCGCTCATCAAAACAGCGGGTGCCCCCCAACAACAAGTATGAGCGAACCGACCGTCCCGGCCGGAGCTGCAACGCGCGGCGGCGTTCTCTTTCTCTATAAAGAACTGTGGCAACAAACCCTCGGGCAGCGAAAGCTGCTCGTGGGATCGATGGCGCTTCTGATCTCTGCGCAAATCGCGCTGCTTGCAATTCCATATGTCGCCGGTCGCGCGATCAACGCACTGCAGGCGCATGGCGCGCAAGGGTTGCAGGAAGCCGGACTGTGGCTGGTTCTCATCGTTGGAATCACGGCGGGGAGCTGGTTGCTCCACGGACCGGGTCGAATTCTCGAGCGCAACGTCGCACTCGCGGTGCGACGTCGGATCGCGACGGCGCTGACCGAGAAGCTCATGGTCATGCCGATGTCGTGGCACGAGGCGAATCACTCGGGTGCAACGGCTCATCGCATTCAGCAGAGCAGTCATGCGCTCTCCGCGTTCGCGCAGAGTCAGTTCATCTATCTCAATAGCGCGGTTCGTCTGATCGGTCCCGTATGTGCCCTGTGGATTCTTGAGCCCGCGGTCGGCATTGGCGCGATCATCGGGTTCTTCATCATCTGCGTGTCGGTCATCGGCTTCGATCGCGCGATGATTCGCCTCGCGCACCTCGAGAACGATGCGGAGCGACGCTATGCCGCAGCCTTGATCGACTCGCTGAGCAACTCGACGACGCTCTTCGCTCTGCGTCAGGCGCGCGCGGTCACACAACTCCTGCAGCGCCGACTCGAGCAGTGCTTCGCGCCGCTCAAGCGTGCGATCTTTCTCAACGAGGCGAAATGGTGCACGGTCGATATCGCGAGCAAGGCGTTGAGCTGCGCGTTGGTCGCATTGTTCGCTTGGCTCGCGACCCGCAGCACGTTGAGCGGTGCTGCGCAGGGCGGCCTGATGTTGGGCAGCGTGTACATGGTCTGGGAATATGCGTCCCAGGCGGGCGGCGTGATTTCCGCCTTCGCATCCCACTTCCAGACGTTCGCACGTCAGCATGCCGATTACGCGAGCGCGGACCCGATTCGAGCGAGCGTCGCCGCGGCTCATAGTGAAGGCTCGCCGATGGCGCAACAGGCGTGGCGGCGCTGCGAAGTTCGCGAGCTCACGTTCACGCACGCAGCTGCGCATACGAGCGCACCTACGCTGGATCACGTCATGCTGTCTCTCGAGCGTGGCAAGCGCTACGCGCTGATCGGCGGAAGCGGCTCGGGTAAGAGCACGTTGCTGCGAGTGTTAGCCGGACTCTACGAAGCCGATCGCATCGTTGTCGATCAGAGCGACGGGCCCGCGATTCTGTCTTCCGCAGAGGCAGCGAGATTTCTGCGTGCGACCACGACATTGATCCCACAGGACGCAGAGGTGTTTGAAGGCTCGCTTGCCGAGAATCTAGCCCTGTGCGAGTCCCTGTCGGGACCGCCGCCTCGCGAGGAGTACGCTCATGCGCTCGAGCTCGCTCGCGTCAGCGAGTTCATCTTGCCGACGGATGAAGGCCTCAACGTCGCCGTCGCGGAGCGTGCAGCCAATTGGTCAGGCGGTCAGCGTGCTCGAGTTGCGCTGGCGCGCGGCATTCTCGCGGCTCGAGGCAGCAGCCTCGTGCTGCTCGATGAGCCGACTGCGAGCCTCGATCCGAAAACCGAGGCGGCGGTGTACGACAATCTCTTTGCCACTTTCTCGGACGCATGCATCGTCTCATCGGTGCATCGGCTCAACCTGCTCGATCGCTTCGATGAAGTTCTCGTGATGCACAACGGTCGATTGGTCGCGCAGGGATCTGCAGCGGTGTTGAGCGCGACGTCGCCGGACTTTCGACAACTCGTCGCGGCACAGAGCAGACACGATCGCGCGGCAGTGTGATCGTCTCTCGGCTGTAGGCTGTAGGCTGTGGGCTGTAGCAAGAGAAAGATTAGCGCTCCAGTTCGGATGTCTGGATCTTCTCTGGCTACAGCCTAGAGCCTACAGTCTACAGCCGTATTCTTGGTTGTAACGCCTCCTCGATTTTGCAGCTGCGAGTGTAAGTACCCGGAACACTGCAGAGCGACTCGCGTTGTGTCGAGGCGTTCTCGACGCCTTCACATCTAAGGCGCGCACCTCGCACTAGACTTCGTGCGGAACCTCAGCACACGGGGAATGAGCGTGGCAATCGATGTACTCAGCGAAGAGCGGGACGGTCGTCATTCACGCATGACGCACGCCTGCTGCAACGACGATGAGCCGACACCCGGTCTCGGGCATCTCATCGGCGCCTGTCCGGCAATGAAGGATCTGTTCGCTCGTCTCGAGCGCGTCGCGCCCACGAACGTGAGCGTTCTGATTACGGGCGAGAGCGGCACGGGAAAAGAGCTCGTGGCGCAAACGATCCACGAGTTGAGCGGGCGTCGCGATGAGCCCTTCATCGCGGTGAACTGTGGTGCGATTCCCGCGACTCTCGTCGAGGCAGAGTTGTTCGGCTATGAGCGTGGCAGCTTCACGGGCGCGATTCGCTCGCAAGCGGGGTACTTCGAGCGTGCGGGACACGGCACGCTCTTTCTCGATGAAGCGGCCGAGATGCCGCTCGAGATGCAGGTGAAGCTGCTGCGAGCCCTCGAATCGCGAACGGTGTGCCGAGTTGGCGGCGATCGAGACATTCCCGTGCACGCGCGCGTGGTCGCGGCAACGAATCGCTCATTGAACGATGCCGTGTCCAACAATCACCTGCGCACCGACCTGTTGTATCGGCTCGCGGTGTTCCAGATCGACCTCCCCACGGTCCGACACCGCGGTGAAGATGTCTGCCTGCTGGCCGAACATTTTCTAGCGCGTATGAACGAGGCCGAGCAGGCGAATAAGTATTTTTCTTCGGACTCGATGCTGTATTTGCGCACGCACGCATGGCCAGGGAACGTCCGCGAGCTCTACAACACCGTCCAGCGCGCGTTCATTCTCGCGGACGACGAGCTGGACCTTCGTGGCGCCTCGACCTACGGACCGACTGTTGAGACCGAGCCCGTCGATCATGACGATCTGCGCTTCAGACCTGGCATGTCGCTTTCGGAAGTGGAGCGCCTGGTTATCACGGAAACCCTCAAACGTTACGGCGGTAACAAGACGCGCACCGCCGCCGTGCTCGGCATCAGCTTGAAGACGTTGTACAACCGGCTGAACGAGTACCGCGCGTTGGAATGAAGAAAGGCGTTAGGCTGTAGGCTCTAGGCGGTAGGCAGAAAATGATTCGACCTTCTGCCCGTCGCGCCAGCTGGTTGCACCTGCCTGATAAGGGAGCGCGCGATAGGGCCTTCTCTGGCTACAGCCTACAGCCTAGGGTCGAATAGCTGCGAAGCGCTTGACGCACCTCATCCACTACCGGCATCCAATCTCCTTCGCTCGGCTGTCGAAACAGTCTCATCGTGGGGTACCAGCACGATCGGGTGCCATGCGCCATCCATCGCCAGTCGCACGTGTGCGTGAGCAGTGTCCACACGGGAAGGCCGAGCGCACCTGCGAGGTGTGCGGTTATGGTGTCGACGCTGATCACGAGATCGAGGCCCAACATCCGCCGCGCGGTCAGGGCGATACTCTTGTGAATCAACCTTTGCGCGGGAAGGGGCGCTTCCGCTTGATACTGAAGCGAATGCCATCTCACTCCGCGCACATGCGCCAGCGGCGCGAGAAGCGCCTCCGGGATGGATCGTACCGGATCCCATGCGCCGCTCTTCCATGCGATACCCACATGGAGCTCGCCGTCGGGCCGCCTGGTACGACGAGGCATCTCCTCATATATATAAGGAACGCGGCGTTGGATCGTTTCCGGCCCAGCTCGGAGATAGTGGGCAAGCTCCATCAGCTCGATATCGACGTCGTAGGTGCAATCGGGCGTGCCGTCGTGCAGCGGCACGAGCTCATCGATTCCCCTCACGGACGCCATGAGCTCCAGGAGCTCCGGCTGTACCCACAAGGTCGTATGAGCTGCGTGCTTACGCAGAGGCTCTAGGAATCTCCCGAATTCAATCGTATCGCCGAGCCCGTGATAGCAGCGCACGAGCACGCGTCGATCGTGCAGCGACTCGCCACGCCAGATGTACTGAAGGTGTCGTGGCCAATCGAAACAGTGCTCGTCCTTCTCGAGGCGTTCTCGCAGCACCCGATCGCTGATGGCCCAAGCGGCCGCGAAATCGCCACGTCGCATGGCGAGGGTCCAAGGATCGCTCGTCCAAGAATCGGCACTCACATTCTCAATCCGAATGGCGATCCATGGATGCTCGGTGGAATGCCTAAATGCCGCGACACCGTCGCGCCGATAGCAGCGAAGGAGGCGAGTCGCCCGATCGAGATGCGTGGCACGCGCGTTCCGAAGGCTACGACAGGGATGCACTCGCGTGTGTGATCGCTGCCCTCCCAGGTCGGATCGCAACCGTGATCGCCGGTGAGGATCGCAAGGTCATCAGGACGCAGGTGCGCGAACAATTCGGGCAGGCGCGTATCGAATGCTTCGAGCGCGGCCGCGTATCCAACGGCATCGCGGCGGTGTCCATACAGCGTATCGAAGTCGACCAGGTTCACGAACAAAAGCCCGCCCTCGGCGAGCTGCGGGAGTGCATCGAGCATGCGATCGAACACGTGCTCGTTGTCGCATCCTTTCAGCTCGCGCCCGGTAGCCGTGTGACAAAACAGATCTGCGATCTTGCCGACGGAGACGACCTCGCGTCCGGCTGCTTGTGCTCGCTGCAACATCGTCGAAGGCGGGGGTACCACACCGTAGTCGCGGCGGTTCGAAGTGCGAGAGAAGTCTGCTGCATGCGAACCGATGAAGGGTCGCGCGATCACGCGTCCCACCTTGAACGCATCGAGTAGGTCGCGCGCGATCTCACACACCTCGTACAATCGAGCGAGTCCGAAATGCTCTTCGTGAGCTGCAATCTGAAACACACTATCCGCGGACGTGTAGCAGATCGGCCAGCCCGTGTTGAGATGCGCCTCGCCGAGCTCTTCGATAATCGCCGTGCCCGATGCATGTTTATTGCCGAGCACGCCGTCGAGTCCAGCGCGCTCCTTGAGCACCTCGATGATCTCGGCTGGGAAGGCGGGCTCGGTCCGCGGGAAGTACGTCCAATCGAAATCGACTGGCGCGCCTGCGATTTCCCAATGCCCGGACTGTGAATCCTTGCCCGTGGACACTTCCGCTGCGCTTCCCGCGCCGCCTCGAATCCAGTATTCGGTGCCCAACTCAGGCGGCACGCGACCCGTGGCGCTTCGGCAACATTCGCCCACTCCCAATGCACGCAGATGGGGAAGCTGCAGTGGGCCCGAGCGTACACCCGCGCGATCCGCATCGCCCGTCGCGCAGCGGTCCGCGATGTGGCCCAACGTATCGCTGCCTTCATCGCCAAACGAGGCGGCATCCGGTGCACCACCCACCCCCAGCGAATCCAGCACGATGACGATTGCACGGCTCACGCGACTCGCTCCTCCACGCGCTTTTCTACGTGCGCGCGAACGGGTGCATAGCGCGCGATCATGCGTGCGCAGAACTCGGCAAACTCGTGCGGATCGGCGGGCGCGCTAGTGTGATGGGGCGTGATGCCCCGATGCTCCGGCGTGAAACAGAACGTCACGGTCACATCGAAATCGCGCAGCGCTTCCATCTGACGATCGAACCACGCGAGCGCGTTGGGGCGGAAGCTATCGGCCCATGACAGCCCTGTGCGCAGATAGCGAACGCCAAGGCGCTTCATCCAAGCAGCAGCGTCGTCGAGTCGATGATCGTCGAAATGAAACCATTGGCACAGTCCGAGTGCCGGCGTGTGCTGTGCGAATCGCTCGAGTGCTGGCTTGGGTATGCCATCCTCACGCAAGAGCCCCATATAGAAGTGGCGATAATAGGAGGATCCTTCTGCTTCGCGATGACGGGTGGTCGCTTCCCATGCGCGCGGCAGGTCGTACAAGCTGTACCAGTGAATACGCGGTGCGCAGCCCACGAGCAGCTCGGCCGTACGATCGACGCCCCATGCCTGAACTTCTTCGGCTCCGAAGCTCGAGACGCCTACTTCGGTCACCCAAAGCGGCTTGGCACTGATCGAACGAATCTCATCGAGCTTGCTCGGCCACTCGTGGATCTGCCACAGATTCCAGTCGAGCGGAAAGCCGTGCACGGCCAAGACATCGACGTGCGCGAGCACGCCGCGCTCGTCGAGATTGGAGATGAAGCCCGGATCGATCGGCGAGATTCCTCCGAGCACGCGCGGAAGCTGAGGGTTCTCAGCACGAATCGCTTTTCCTGCCAATGTCGCCATCTCCGCAAAGCGCGACCATCCGGGGTCGACCTCCGGATCCCAGTGAGATTTGTTGTTCGGCTCGTTCCAGATCATCGCAGCTTCGAGCATGAGTCCTTCCTTCAAGGCTGTAGGCTGTCCACGCGGGACTTCCGTTGGTCCTAGGCTGTTGGCGCTAGGCCAGGCAAGGGAGCTCGCTGTCTATTCGCTATCCCGGATCCGCTATCCGCTGCCTCTCGTTGAGCCAGCATGAGCATCGCTGCTCGGTAGCCATCCAACGTGCCGACGTCGACGTAGGCGCTGCCGGCCTTCACGCCGCGCGCGGCACCGCCACGAGCGAGATAGGCATTCACGAGCGTGCCGAAGTATTCATCGCCGCATCGACGCTCGTGCCATAAGGCATGCAGCTCGTGAAGAATCGAGCCGGGCATCTTGAATGCACCCCAGATCCAATGCGTGCCTGGATTCGGTTGCTTGACGCGGATTTCGAGGACGCGCTCGTGCTCATCTAACGCGACGGCATCGAAGCGTTCGGGTTGATCGACAGGAAAGAGCAGAAATGAGAGCTCGTCGTCGGGCAGGGCGGAGAGCGCGGAGTCCGGAAACCACACCGTATCGGGCAATCCGACGGCGACCGTTTCGTCGTGAGCGATGAGCGGAAGTGCGCGAAAGATCGCATCACAGAGCCCCGCCGGCTGCGGCTGCACGACGTAGGCAAGATCGGCACTGCCAAATTGCCCTCCGAAGTACTCGAGGATGTCCGACTTGCCGGCACCGATCACGAAGCAGATTCGATCGGCACCGCCGCGAATGAGTCGCTCGATGAGATACTCGCTCACCGCGCACGGACGTTGGACATCGTTTAGCGTGCGGCTGCCGACCGGCAACAGCTCTTTCGAGAATGCGAGCGGTTGGATGCGGCTGCCGCGCCCGGCAGCAGGGATGATGCCCCACATGTTCAACTCCCGATTGCAGCGCTCATCGCGTATGCGCTCGCTCGATGCTGCGCCCGCGGAGCGCCTGCGTCTTCGATCAGCTCGCACAAGGTACGTGCACGGTGATGGCAGGTATGCTCATCGAGCGTACGCTCTCGAGCTGCGCGCGCAACGCGTCGAATCGACTCGTCAGGCAGATCGAGAATCTGCAAAGCCTCTTGAGTATCGTGCGCGATGAAGATCTCTTCGCTGCGCGTGTAGAACTCATCGAGTCCAGCCCAGTCGTCCGAGAGAACTGCGGCTTCGCAAGCAGCCGCCTCGAATAAGCGTCCTGACGGGCACCAGCCCATCGTGGCCATTGCTGCTCGCGTGACATTCAAAGTGAGCTTCGATGAGCAGAAGAACGCCGCGTGCTCGGAAGGCGGCAGGTGGTGCACGAAGAAGACGTTCTCGGACCAAGGAAAGTCATCGGGGTACTGCGCCCCGCCAATCAAAAATTTCTGCTGAGGTCGAGCTCGCGCAGGCTCGACGAACAAGCGTTCGAGTGCGGCCTGACGGTCCGCCGCATACGTGCCCATATAAGAAAGATGCGCCACATAGCGATCGCATGGCGCGACGAGCGAGTGAACGTCCGGATCGACATGCCCGTATAGCGGCTCTACGCGCCTCGCGCCGAGCACGTCTCGCAATTCCTCGAGCGCTGTCCCGCCGGTGTAGCTCAAGACCAAATCGAAATGTCGGAGCGCATCGCGCGGCAAATAGGCAACCCCTTCTCCCGCTCGCACTTGCGAGAGGGTCACTGGGGTGTCGAGATCGTAGAACAGCGCGAGCGTGCCGGGCACATCGAGTATCTCGTCGGTCGCCGCAACTGCGTCCGGACAATAGGACGTCACGATCGCAACATCTGCGTGGGTCAAGGCTTCACGCACCTTCGAGCGGACATGTTGCCACTCTCCGTAGAGGACGAGCTCTCCGCACGGCAGCGAATGCCAGTCGCGATTGAGTGCGTAGTAGGGTACGTCACGCTCGAAGAACACCAGCTCATGCCCGAGTCGTGCGAGACCCTTGCAGAGCCCGCGCCAGAGCGTCGCGTGACCGTTGCCCCACGAGGAGCTGATCGTGAGTCCGAACACCACGATTCTCATGACGATCTCACGCGGGCACGCGCTCGTTCATGGCTTCGATGCGCATCGTGCCGAGGCTCAAACGAACCGTGGTGATCGAAGCGGGATCGATAGCAATTCGATCGTAGCAATCGGCGGGCATGCCCAGACAGTGCATGACGATGCTGCGAATGATCTCGCTGTGCGTGACGAGCAGCACTTCTCGAGCGGGCTGCTCGGCTGCGAGCCGATGAAGCAAATGCATCGCTCGAGCCTGCACCGATGCGATCGTTTCGCCCGCAGGGGTGCTCGCAACATCGCGATGCTCGTTCCATTCGCGCCAACTCCGATCGGTATCGAGCTCGCGGAAGGAGCGTCCCGACCAGCGACCGAAGTCGATCTCGTCGATCTGCGCGGCGGTGCGGACGTCCGCATCGATCGCATGGGCGATGATCTCGGCCGTCTCGCGTGTTCGACGCCGTGGGCTCGAGTGAACCACCGGTGCGAAGTGGCGCGAGGCGAGGTGCTCCGCCAGCGCTCGCGCCTGCCGTCGACCGAAGTCGTCAAGCGAAGCGTCGAGGGCGCGGCCGAACAACATCTCATCCATTTGCGCGCACGTGGCGTGACGTGCGAGCACGAATTGTGTGATCAAGGTTCGGGGTGCTCCGCTCGGTCGTCTCATCCTCGATGAACTGCAGCGTCATCTCGCGGGCGATGTGATCCGGGAACTGTTGCGGCGGCGATTTCATGAAATAGCTCGAGGGCCCAACGATCGCGCCGCCCAACCCTCGATCGAGCGCCAGCTTCGCGCAGCGCACGGCGTCGATGACGACTCCGGCGGAATTCGGCGAATCCCATACTTCGAGCTTCAGCTCGACGTTGAGTGGCGAGCCGCCGAAGCCTGTGCCCTCGAGGCGGATGTAGGCCCACTTGCGATCCGAGAGCCATTCGACGTGATCGCTCGGACCGACGTGAATGTTCGGCGCGGAGACATCGACCTGGCTCGTGACCGAGCGCGTCTTGGAAAGCTTCTTCGAAATCAGCCGCTCGCGCTCGAGCATGTTCTTGAAGTCCGAGTTGCCGCCGAAGTTGAGCTGGTACGTGCGGTCCAGCTTGACGCCGCGATCGCGAAACAAGCCCGCGAGCACACGGTGCACGATCGTCGCGCCGACCTGGCTCTTGATGTCATCTCCAATGAGCGGCAGTCGCGCCTGCTCGAAGCGGCGGCGCCAATCGGCGTCGGATGCGATGAACACCGGAATGCAATTGACGAACGCGCATCCCGCTTCGAGCGCGCGCAGTGCATACCACTCCGTCGCGCGCTGCGAGCCAACGGGTAGATATGACACAAGCACATCGGTTCGCGACTTGCGCAGCACTTCGGTCACGTTCGCTTCGGGCGTCGAGGACTCTTCGATGTCGTCCTTGAGGTACAGCCCTAAACCATCGAGGGTGCGCCCGCGCTCGACGTTCACGCCGAGGTGCGGCACTTGCGCGAAGATGCGTGTGTTGTTCGGCTCCGCAAGCAGCGCTTCCGAAACATCGCGGCCGACTTTGCGCGCATTGATATCGAAAGCGGCGGAAATCTCGACGTCGGAAACATGGTAGCGGTCGATCACGGGATTCATCAGTCCGGGGATTGCCTCATCGGCAGGCGCGTCGCGATAGTACGTCAGTCCTTGCACGAGCGACGAGGCACAGTTCCCTGCGCCGACGATGCCGACGCGCACAGTATTTGAGTTCAAAACATCTCTCCTTCAGAGCAACGCAAGGGCTCTCATGCACGAAGCATGCAAACGTACAAACGTTGCGACGCCAGAAGATTCTGAGTTCCTCGCGGTCGTAGACAAACGTGTAACGCATGCTGAAGCGTGTAACTTTTTTGCCCGGTCGATGTCGTTCGCTCGACATAGATAAAAGGTTTGTACCTTTGCCTGGACCTCTCACGTAAGACATCCGGCGACGCAACAACCACGGCACGGTTGTTGCTACTTACCTCTCGCGACCGCAGATGCGTGAGCTCGCTCGTCATCGACAAAGGTGCTGTCTCTCGTCAGTCGAGGCTCACCGAAGGAGAGCAGTGTGAGTACGGCAGAGAAGGGCAACGGTAGGGGAAACGGCAAAGCGCGAGCACAGCGTTTGGAATCGCTGCAGCGGCCCGTTGTCGTGTGCGGCGGCGCCGGATTTATAGGCTCACATTTATGCGTACGCTTGCTCGAGCAGGGCGAGCGGGTGATCTGCGTCGATAACTTCTGCACCAGCACGATCGAGGCGATTGCTCATCTGCTGCCGCATCCGCGCTTCGAGCTGCTCCACCGAGACGTGAGCGCGCTCGGAGAGCAGGAGATCGGGCACCCGAGTGCGATCTATAACCTCGCGTGCGCAGCATCTCCCATCCACTATCAGCGCAGCCCGCTCGACACGTTGTTCACGAGCGTACGAGGCATGGACAATCTCCTGCGCCTGGCTCGCATTTACAGCACGCGGATCTTTCAGGCTTCGACTAGCGAGATCTATGGCCATCCCACGATTCATCCGCAGACGGAGAAGTACTGGGGGCACGTCAACACGGTGGGGCCACGCGCATGTTATGACGAGGGCAAGCGTTGCGCGGAGACGCTGTGCTTCATCTATCAGCAGGAGTACGGCGTTCCGGTACGTATCGCTCGCATTTTCAATACCTATGGGCCAGGGATGCGTTTGCAGGACGGGCGCGTCGTCATCAATTTCATCGTGCAAGCGCTGGCGGACCAGCCGATCACTGTCTATGGCGAGGGTACGCAGACTCGCTCGTTTTGTTACGTGGATGATCTGCTCGAGGGAATCATGCGCCTCATGGATGTCGCGAACCAGTTCAGCGGTCCTGTCAATCTAGGCAATCCGGAGGAGATCGCCGTGCTCGAGCTCGCCGAGCTCGTCATCGAGCTCACGGGATCGAAGTCGAAGATCGTCACGCAAGCCTTACCAAAGGACGATCCGCCGCGTCGACGGCCTGACATCTCACTCGCTCAAAGCGCGCTCGGCTGGCAGCCCACGACAAGCCTGGAAGCGGGACTGATCATGACCATTCGCGAGGTCGATCGGCGCATGCAAGCAGGAGATGAGACCTTGATGCCGAATCCTCAACGCGCACCGGCGGTCGGCGCGCGTCTGGCCGGAGCTAATGCGCTATGAGCGCCTGGATCGATCGCGGCACGCGCATCTTGATCACGGGGGGCGCTGGGTTCATCGGTTCGCACCTTGCAAACACGCTCGTTGAGCGCGGTTACACCGTACGGGTGCTGGATGCCCTGAAGCCGCAGGTCCACGGTGCAGATGCGGATTGGCCCTCATACCTGCATCCGGGCATCGATCGGCACAACGCCGACATTCGCGACCGCGATGCGCTGAGAAAGGCGCTCGTTGGCATTACGCATGTGTATCACTTCGCCGCGGCCGTCGGCGTGGGCCAAAGCATGTATGAGATCGAGCATTACACGGATGTGAACAATCGCGGCACGGCGATTCTGCTCGAAGAGCTCATGAAGCAGCCGGTCCAGCGTCTCGTGGTTGCCTCGAGCATGAGTGTGTACGGCGAAGGGCTCTATCGCGCCAAGGGAGAGACTCGCGAGCCTCGGCCACGGGCGCGCGAGCAGTTGAGTCGGGCAGAGTGGGATCTGCGCGAGGGCGATGAGGTGCTCGAGCCCATGCCAACGCCGGAGACGAAGCACACCGCACCGTCGTCCGTGTACGCGCTCTCGAAGCTCGATCAAGAGCAGCTCTGCCTCATGTTTGGCGCGGCTTACCAGATCCCGACGGTCGCCCTGCGGTTCTTTAATGTCTACGGTCCGCATCAGTCGCTCTCGAACCCGTACACGGGAGTGCTCGCGATTTTTGCATCCCGCATCCTGAACGGGAACGCGCCCTTGATCTTCGAGGATGGACTCCAGCGACGCGACTTCGTCAGCGTCTGGGACATCGCGCAAGCGTGCCGACTCGCGCTGACGACAGAGGCGACAGGAGAAGTCTTCAACATCGGCTCCGGCGAACCTCGCTCAGTCCTCGATGTCGCTCGCAGCATCAGCGGTGCGCTGAGCGCGTCGGTCGATCCAGTCGTGACAGCGAAGTACCGCATTGGTGACATTCGTCACTGCTTCGCAGACATCGAGAAAGCACGGCGCTTGCTCAAGTATGAACCGCGCGTGAAGTTCGAGGAGGGGCTCCTCGAGTTGTCCGAGTGGCTGGCGCAGACATCCGCGGCAGATAACTTCCTGCACGCCGCGTCGGAGCTCGATCGCCGCGGCTTGACGCTGTGAACGCCGCGGGCGAGTAAGCAGGAGAACGTTCAATGTCTCGAAGCACTCTGATCACCGGCGGCGCAGGCTTCGTCGGCACCAACGTTGCGAAACGACTCGCAAGCGCAGGGAGGCACGTTCGCATCCTCGACTCGCTTGCACGCTCCGGGTCCGAGGACAACATCGAATGGCTGTGCGACCACTACCCCGATAACGTGGAGTTCGTCCGCGGCGACGTGTGCGATGCCAGTGTAGTGCGTGCCGCAATGACCGGTATCGAGCACGTGTACCACTTCGCCGCTCAAGTTGCGGTCACGACGAGCCTTGCGGATCCTCGTGCGGACTTCGATGTGAACGCGAGCGGCACATTGAGCGTGCTCGAAGCGATTCGGACTTCCGCCTCGAAACCCTCGCTCCTCTATTCGTCGACGAACAAAGTCTATGGCGGCTTGCCGGATGTGATCGTGCAGGCGCGCGGGAGCCGCTATGTGCCGACGGATGAGCGCACGCGCTCGAACGGGATCGGCAGCACGCGTCGTCTGGATTTTCACAGTCCCTATGGGTGTTCCAAGGGCGCTGCGGATCAGTACGTGCTCGACTACTCGAGGAGCTTCGGGTTGAGAACCGTCGTGATGCGCATGAGCTGCATCTATGGCCCGCATCAGCACGGCAACGAGGATCAAGGTTGGGTCGCGCACTTCATGCGCTGTGCGCTCTCCGATGCGCCGGTGACGGTCTACGGAGATGGCAAGCAAGTGCGCGATGTCCTGTTCGTCGAAGATCTCGTCGATGCCTTCGAGTTGGCGCGCACCAATGTGGCTGCGCTCAGCGGACACGCTTTCAACATGGGCGGAGGTCCTGAGAACACGCTGAGCGTCCTCGAGTTGATCGAGCACGTCGAGCGCATCACGGGGGGTTCGCTCCAGGTCGCCACGGGCGAATGGCGTGTCGGCGACCAGCGCTACTACGTGTCCGACACGAGCAGTTTTCGGTCGGCCACTGGATGGCGCGCGCGTGTGAGCGTCGCCGAGGGGCTGCGCGCACTGTGCGAGTGGTTCGAAGAGTCGGGTCTGCTGCCCGAATCTGCGCACGTGCGTCCATTCGCAACCGATCGGATCTCCGCAGTCGGAGCGACACGATGAACGCGACTGCGCAGCTTCACTCCGTTCATACAGGCCATCAGGCAGTTCGCTCGCAGCAAGCCGCGGTTGTCTCCGCGCCGATGCGAACGCAGATCGAGACGACGCGCGTGCTCGAACCGCAAACTGGGGAAGTGCGCGTGCGCTTGGAAGGCTGCGGCGTGTGCGCCTCGAATCTCGCTGTGTGGGAGGGACGATCGTGGTTCGAGTATCCGCGCGAGCCTGGCTCGCCGGGCCACGAAGGATGGGGCGTTGTCGATGCCGTCGGGGAGGAGGTGACCGATCTCGAAGTCGGCACGCGCGTTGCGATGATCTCGGGTCATGCGTACGCCCAGTTCGATATCGCCGCACGCGATGCAATCGTGCCGCTGCCTCGCGAGCTCGACGATCGCGTGTTCCCGGGTGAGCCGCTCGGTTGTGTCATGAACATCTTCGAGCGGGCGCAGATCGAGCCGCATCATCGAGTCGCAGTCGTTGGCGCGGGATTCTTGGGCCTGCTGTTGGCGCAGCTCGCGAGCCGCTCCGGCGCGAGCGTCGTCGTATTATCGCGGCGTCCGTACGCCTTGGACGTTGCGCGCAGCATGGGCGCGGCCGAAGTGTTCGAGACCGAGAATGCATGGGCAGCGCGCGAGCGCGCACTGGCAGCTTCGGATGGACGAGGCTACGACCGTGTCATCGAAGCGGTTGGCCATCAGGAAGCGCTCGATCTCGCGAGCGCGCTCGCTGCGGAGTATGGGCGTCTCGTGATCGCGGGATATCATCAGGATGGACCGCGCCAGGTCGACATGCAGCAATGGAACTGGCGTGCGCTCGATGTGATCAATGCGCACGAGCGTGCGACGGCTCGCTACGTCGAGGGTGTCAGGCGCGCTGTGTCGGCGGTGCTCTCCGGTCGCATAGATCCGTTCCCCCTGTTGACGCATGAGCTTGCGATGAGCCAGCTCGACGAAGCTTTCGAGCTGACTCGCTCGCGTCCGGACGGATTCATCAAAGCAGTGTTGCGCACGGAGATGCAAGGATGAGTGCTCGGCCCATCCGGCGTCCCAGATCGGATCAAGCGTTGCGGCTTGGATTCGTCGGGCTCGGCTGGATCGGACGTAAGCGCCTCGAGGCGATCGCGAGCCGTGACGACTCCAGAATCGACGCGCTGTTCGATTGCGACGCCGAGCATCTCGACGCTGTGGCGGCGAGCTATCCGGACGCAGCGACGTACGATGATCTATCGAGACTGCTCGACAGGCCGCTCGACGGGGTGGTCATTGCGACCCCGAATGCGCTTCATGCCCGGCAGGCGATCGAGTGTCTCAATCGAGGTATTCCGGTGTTCTGCCAGAAGCCATTGGCGGTCGACGCGAACGAGACAAGGCGAATCATCGACGCTGCGCGTGCAGCCGACCGATTGCTAGCGGTCGATTACAGCTATCGTCATGTACGAGGAATGACGCAGCTCAAGGAGCGCATTCGTGCTGGCGCGCTCGGCGAGATCGTTGCAATCGATCTCGAGTTTCACAATGCCTATGCCCCGAGCAAGCAATGGTGCCTCGATCGCGATCGATCAGGCGGCGGATGCCTGCTCGATCTCGGCGTGCATCTGCTCGATCTCGCGCTGTGGCTGCAGGACGCACCGAAGATGAAGGTCGTGCGCTCCACGCTCTTCGCGCAGGGGTGCAATCTTGCTCGAATCCAGAACGCGAACTCGCGGGATGTGGAGGACCTTGCGTACGTCGAGCTGCAGCAAGAGAACGGTGCGATCGTGCGCCTGGCGTGCTCCTGGAACGCGCAGATCGGTTGCGATGCGCTGATCGGCATGCAGATCCACGGGACGCGAGGCGGTGCATCGTGGCGCAACATCGACGGCTCGTTTCTCGATTTCGATGTCTGGATCCATCGCGGCAGCGCGCGCGAGCTGCTGGGATGCTCTCGCGATGATTGGGGCCCAGGTGCGCTTTCTGCTTGGATCGACCGATTGCGGCACGACCGCTCTTTCGATCCGAGCGCGCTGACGACTCTGCAAGGAGCACGTCTCATCGATGAGGCATACCGCAGATGAGGGTGCTCATGACTGCCGATGCCGTCGGCGGCGTCTGGACCTATGCTCTGGAACTATGTGCCGCGTTGTCGAGGCGAGAGATCGAGGTGGTGCTCGCGACGATGGGCCCCGAACCGAACGACGATCAGCATGCGCAGGCGCATTGCATTCCGGGTATGTCCTTGCGTACCTCGAACTTTCGATTGGAGTGGATGGAAGACCCGTGGCGCGATGTCGCGCTGGCCGGTGAGTGGCTCATCGAGCTCGCGCGCGATGAACAGGTCGACCTCGTGCATCTGAACGGGTACGCGCATGCGGCGCTGAGCTGGAGGCGTCCTGTCGTCGTCGTCGCGCACTCTTGCGTGTGCTCGTGGTGGCATGCCGTGCGCGGCGAGGCACCGCCCGCACTGTGGGGTCACTACAAGAGTGCCGTGGAGCGCGGACTCGCGCATGCGAGCTGGGTGGTCGCGCCCACTCATGCGTTCATGAATCAGTTGCAGGCACTCTATACGTTCTCTGCGCCGCGCTGTGTCATCCAGAATGCGCGTACGAGCCCCGCAGCCTTCGCATGTGCAGAGGCGCGGAAGGAACTCTTCATCTTCGCGAGCGGTCGGCTGTGGGATGAGGCGAAGAACATGCGCGTGCTCGAAGCAGTCGCGCAAGATGGACCGTGGCCGATCTACGTGGCGGGAGACGCACGGTCCCCGGATGGAAGGACGATGTCGACCGGTTCACTGCGTTGTCTAGGGCGGCAGAGCGCGCCGCAGATGACGGATTGGCTTGCGCGCGCATCGATATTCGTGCACCCGGCGCGCTACGAGCCTTTCGGCCTCGCCGTACTCGAAGCCGCGCAGGCGAGCTGCGCGCTCGTGCTGTCGGATCTCGAGACTCTGAGAGAGTCGTGGGAGGGCGCTGCGATATTCGTCGACAGCGGGGATCCGATGCAGATCGGACTCGTTGTGAATGAATTGATGCACGCGCCCGCTGAGCTGCATCGCCTCGGCTCACTTGCGCGTGAGCGGGCTGCGCAGTTTACGCCGGCGCGAATGGCGGATGCCTATCACGCCGTGTATCGCGACTTGTTGCGTCATTCGGCCCGGGAGCGTTCCGTCGCATGAAGTTCGTATTGTTCTATCACTCGCTCGTCTCTGACTGGAACCATGGCAATGCGCATTTCTTGCGCGGCGTCGCAAGCGAGCTCATCGCCCGCGGCCATGAAGTGCAGGTCTATGAGCCCGAAGCCGGGTGGAGTCGAACGAACCTGCTTGCCGAACACGGGCGCGCCGCGTTCGAAGGATTCGCGAGCGTGTACCCCGAGCTTACGACGCACTTCTATACGCCCGAGACACTGGACGTCGATCGGGCCATCGACGGTGCCGACGTTGTCATCGTGCACGAGTGGAATGAGGCCGACCTGATCCTGCGAATCGGCGAGCGCGCGCGTTTCGCTCGCTGCCGCCTCTTCTTCCATGATACGCACCATCGCAGTGTGACCGATCCTAGGGCAATGAAGGCCCTCGACCTGCGTTATTACTGCGGCGTCCTCGCGTTCGGTCAAACCATCGCCGATCAGTACATCAGGAATGGATGGAGTCCGCTCGCCTGGGCCTGGCACGAGGCGGCAGACACGCGCCGCTTTCATCCGATCGTGACGAGCAGGGCGGATGGCGAGCTCGTCTGGATCGGTAATTGGGGTGACGACGAGCGCACCGCGGAGCTGCACGAGTTTCTCATCGAGCCCGTCAAGGACCTGAAACTGAAAGCGAAGATTCACGGTGTGCGTTATCCAGCGCGGGCGCTCGAGGCGCTGCAGGCTGCGAACATCGAGTATGCGGGATGGATCGCGAACTACCGCGTCCCTGAAGTGTTCGCCCGCGATCGCATGACTGTGCATGTCCCGCGCCGCGCCTACGCCGATACGCTCGTCGGCGTACCGACGATCAGAATGTTCGAGGCGCTGGCATGTGGCATTCCGCTCGTGTCCGCTCCGTGGCACGACAGTGAGAAGTTGTTCAGGCCGGGTGTCGATTATCTCGTCGCGAAGAACGGCCAGCAGATGCGCGAATGCATGCGCGCTGTACTGAATGATCGCGGCCTCGCGCAACATCTAGTGAACAACGGGCTCGAGACGATCGCCCGTCGTCATACGTGTAAGCATCGAGTGGATGAGCTGCTCGCAATCTTGGCGGGACTCGACGAGGCGCGGGCTCGCGCGTCCACACTGGAAACGGCCGGAGCGTGATGATGAATGCGAGACCGACGCTAGCAATGTTCGGTTCGAGTTTGGTGTCGGCGTACTGGAACGGCGCGGCGACGTACTACCGAGGCATTCTGAATGCTCTGCAGGAATGTGGAGTCGACATCGTGTTCTACGAGCCCGATGCCTATCAGCGCCAGCAGCATCGCGACATCGCAGATCCGAAGTGGGCGCGTGTCGTTGTCTATCCGGCCACTGACGATGGTGTGCAGCAAGCACTCGACGACGCCGAGAGCGCGGACATCCTCGTCAAGGCCAGTGGCGTAGGCGTGTACGATGAGCTCTTGGAGGCTGAGATCCCCCGCATGGCGCGTGCCGACAACATGACGATCTTCTGGGACGTGGATGCGCCGGCGACGTTGGAGAGAATGCGGACGAATCCCCACGATGCTTTTCGTGAGCACGTCACGCGCTACGATCTCGTGCTCACCTACGGAGGTGGGCTTCCCGTCGTGGACGAGTATGAGCGCTGGGGGGCGCGCGAATGCGTTCCGATCTACAACGCGCTCGATCCGAGCACTCACTATCCGGTTCCGCATGATGCACGTTTCGCCGGTGACTTGGCGTTTCTCGGCAATCGCTTGCCGGATCGCGAAGCGAGAGTGCGTGAGTTCTTCCTGCAGCCTGCACGAGCGTTGCGCGATCGCACGTTCGTGCTCGGCGGAAGCGGTTGGGGCGAACGCATCGATCTAGCCGAGAACGTGCGCTACGTCGGGCACGTTTATACGCGCGATCACAACGCGTTCAACTGCTCGCCCAGGATGGTCATCAATATCAATCGCGACAGTATGGCGAGAACGGGCTTCTCGCCGCCGACGCGCGTATTCGAGGCGGCAGGCGCAGCGGCATGTCTGATCTGCGATGCGTGGGAGGGCATCGAGCAATTCCTCGAGCCGGAGCGAGAGGTGCTATGCGCTCGCTCGGGGGCGGATGTCGTCTCTCTCGTGGAGTCGATCGGGCCGGAGGAGGCAAGACGCATCGGGCAAGCCGCTCGCACCCGCATTCTTTCTGAGCACACGTACGCGCATCGAGCTGCGCGGCTGTACGAGCTGCTGCAAGGCCGATCGCGATATCCCATCGCGGCCGAGCGCTACGTCCCTCGCATCGCGGGGGAGGGCTAGGGTGGGGGCATCCGTGCAGCGCTCAACCCACTCGCAAGCGATGAGCATCGTCTTCATCGGCCTTGCGATCACATCGTCGTGGGGCAACGGTCACGCAACGACGTATCGCTCGCTCATCAAGGGGCTGTATCGCTTGGGTCATCGCGTCACGTTCCTCGAGCAGGATCAACCGTGGTACGCCGAGAATCGAGATGCGCTTCGTATGGCATTCTGCGAAACGCAGCTCTACCGCGACGTAGACGATCTTCGAGCACGCTTCGCTGCACGTGTGCGCAGCGCAGATGCGGTGATCGTGGGCTCTTACGTTCGACAAGGCGCCGCCGTCTGCGACTGGGTGTTGAACGAGGCGCGCGGTGTTCGTGCATTCTATGACATCGATACGCCAGTGACGCTGTCGTGCTTGCGCACTGACACGTGCGAGTATCTGCGTACACATCAGATCGGCGCGTTCGATCTCATGCTGAGTTTTTCGGGTGGGCCCACTCTGACCAAGCTCGAGACGAAACACGGCGCGAAGCGCGCTGCGGCGTTGTACTGCAGTGTCGATACAGAGCGATATCAACCGACTGAGGTGCGCCGCGATCTCGATCTCGGCTACATGGGGACGTACAGTGTCGATCGGCAGCCTGCACTCGAGGAGCTCTTGAGCGAGCCCGCGCGTCGTCTGCCTGAGCGACGATTCATGGTGGTCGGGGCTCAGTATCCGCATGACCTGCCGTGGCCTGCTAACGTGAGCCGACAGGATCATTTGGTGCCGAACCAACATGCCGAGTTCTACGGCCGGCAGCGCTGGACGCTCAACATCACGCGCGCTGACATGCGAGCGGCGGGCTACTCACCGAGCGTGCGCCTGTTCGAAGCCGCTGCGTGCGGAACGCCCATCATCTCGGACGCATGGCCTGGAATCGAGGACGTATTGGTGCCGAACGAAGAGATCATCATTGCCCGCACGTCGGACGACGTCGTCCGCTGCATTCGCGACGTCGCGACAGAGGATGCGCGGCGGCTCGCACGCGCGGCGCGCGAGCGTGTTCTCGCCGCCCATAGCGGCGAGCGGCGTGCCGAAGAGTTGATTGAGTACCTGCACGATGCGCAGCGATCCGCAGTCAGTGGCAGCGGACGTAAAGTCGCAATCATCTGAGCGCAGTCGAAACGAGGCCAACTATGTCAACGAGCTCGGGCGATGTTCGGCGCGAAATCGAGGCCTTGGGTCCGTGGTTTCACAACTTGCACTTACCGGATGGCGTTCAAACTGCACCTGGTCACAGATTCGGCGACTTTCCGCGCTTCAAATGGGAGCACCTCGCCGATGCGGTTCCAGAAGATCTATCGGGATGGTCGGTCCTCGACATCGGATGCAACGCCGGCTTCTACAGTATCGAGCTCGCGCGGCGCGGAGCGAACGTACTCGGAATCGACGTGGAGCCACTCTATCTCAAACAAGCTCAATGGGCGGCAGAGCGCTGTGGATTGACGGATCGCTTGCAGTTCGTCGAGCGACAGGTCTACCAGCTCGTCCGTGAAGAACGGCGGTACGATCTCGTCTGGTTCACTGGCGTGTTCTATCACCTTCGCTACCCGACGCTCGCGCTCGACATCGTGCGCCGACTCACGAAACGTTTGATGATGTTTCAGACGATGACGATGCCCGGCGAAGAGGTGCACGATCCCCCGGTCGATCTTCCGCTCGATGAGCGCACTGAGTTTCTGGAGCCGGGTTGGCCGAAAATGGCGTTCATCGAGCACCGCGTCGCGGGCGATGCGACGAATTGGTGGGCACCGAATCACGCGTGCGTGGAAGCGCTGTTGCGCTCGACAAACTTCGAAGTGATCGATCGTCCGGAGCACGAGTTCTATCTATGTAGGCCGGTTCCGGGGGAGGCGCCAGCTGATCTAGATCGCATCCTCGAAATCTTTGGGGACGGCGAGCGCTCGATGGATGGTGTGTGCAGTCCGTGACTAGCAATGGAGATTCTTCCGAGCGAGCTTACTGACCTCTGTGATAGCAGCCCGTTCCGGTGTGTGTGGCAGGCGTATGAAGAGAAGCATCTCGCGGCGGCGCGGCGACGCGGCGAGGAGAAGAAGGCTATCAACAGTCCGAGTTTAGAATCGCTATTATCTTCGCCGCGTCGCCGCGAGAATCTCCTCTCGAGGGAACTCGCTGAGTTGATCCGACAAAGTCGCGCCTGAACTTTCTCGGAACGACTGAGCGAAGGCCGGAATCCAGGCTGAGCACGACCGATGTTGGGACTCCGGCTTCCGCCAGGTAAGCGCATTGCTGTTCGAAGTCTCCTCAACGCCGATCGTCCTCATCTTCGTCCTCATCCTCCTCGAGCGCATCTTCCTCGTCGATTTCTTCCGCTTCCTCTTCGCTCAGCGCACTCGCGCTACGCCGCGAGCTCCCCGATCGTTCTTCGCTTGCTTCCGCGCGTTCCGCACCGCTGTCGCTTTCCGTATCCTGCGTGTCGACCGAATCGCGGCTCACGAATTTGTTGAAGCGGCTCTTGCGGCCTGAGGCGGTTTTCTCCTGGTACAGAAACGCGAGTTGGTTCTCGTCGAACGTTTCGAAGAAGTGGTCCCAGCTCACCTCGTCGAGCTCCTCCTCGGGTTTGTTGAAATCGATTCGAAGCAAACCTGCCTGGCCGGGTCGATCACTCTCGGTCGATCGAACGACAGACGGATGGCCATTGCGTGCTTCGACCCAGCTACGAATGGTTTGATGATCGGTGGTGGCGATTGCGCGTGACATGTGTCCTCCTCCTTCCGACGCGATGTGAATTGCGC
>JAEZFW010000015.1 GCA_023417315.1 Pseudomonadota bacterium | reverse complement strand
AGGGGATAGCGGATAGGGGATAGGGGAGAGGAAGAAGCGACGTTGGCGACCAAACGGGCACAGACAATCCCCTCCTCCGCGAAGCGGGGGAGGGTTAGGGAGGGGGCGCCTCGCGGCCGTGGGAAAGAGCAGCGCGCCAATAAGAACGAAGACGCGCTCGAACACCATGAGCGCATTCTCAAGGCCGTGATGCGCATTCCACGCGGTCGGGTGTGTACGTACGGAGGCGTCGCGCACCTCGCGGAATTGCCCCGTCGCGCGAGACTCGTCGGTACCGTGCTGCGTACGACCAGCCTGAAGAACATCCCCTGGTTTCGTGTAATCAACGCGAGCGGCCGAATCTCGTTCCCGCGGGGGAGCGACGCGTATCAGTGCCAGCGAAGCAAGCTCGAAGCGGAAGGGATCGTTTTCGCCGGCGGATGCGTCGATCTGCGCAAGTACGGTTGGCCCGAATCGGCGGAGTCCCTTGATGAGTATCTATGGGCGCCCAGGTAGGCGCAGGGCTGCCGTTGTCGCCGGGGAGGCCTCACAGCGAGGAGATCTATCGGTGGGCCAGAACGCAAGTTGAACATCAATTACGCGCGATTGAGTATGGATGCACTCTGTGGTTCTCCTACTCTGGCTCGCCGTCACGCTCTCGCTGCGAAGCGGCCTCCTCGCCCCTAGGCCTCCCCGGCGACAACGGCAGGCCTTCTCGGTTTATTAACCCGATCGCCATCCGTTCGCCGTTTATCTCCTCAAGCGCGCCCATTGCGCGAGTCGGGAGATGAATCCAATGAAGAATATGTCTCATAGCTCAGTGCTCGTGATGGCCGCGGTGCTGGCGGCGTGTGCCGCGCCTCGGGAGACTCAGCAGTCGGTCGGTGCCGCATCGGATGAGATGGCCCGGGAGCAGCGCGATGCGCGCACTCGCCAGGACCATGTCGTGCAGGATGCTTCGAGCGCAGCGACCGTGCAGCGTACCGAGGCGGAGGCGAAGGTGGCAGGGCAGAGGTTTGCGGTCGCCCCAGCGCCGACCATGGAAACGTGTTGCCCGCCGCCATTACCGCCGTTGGCGAACACCGAACGCTATGAGCACCTGAATGACAATCCAGTGAAGCTGGCAGCGGAACACCCCGTTTCCACATTCTCGATCGACGTCGATACGGGCGCGTATGCGAACGTACGCCGCTATCTCAACGGTGGACAGCTCCCGCCCCAGGATGCAGTGCGAGTGGAGGAGTTGGTGAACTATTTCGACTATGACTACACAGCGCCAACCACGCGCGACACTCCTTTCAGTGTGACGACCGATCTTGCTACCGCGCCCTGGAATAGCGAGGCGCTCTTGCTGCGCATTGGCATCAAAGGCTATGAAGTGCCTGCAGAGCAACGGCCTGCCGCGAATCTCGTGTTCTTGATCGACGTGTCGGGCTCGATGCAATCGCCAGACAAGCTGCCGCTCCTGAAGAACGCGTTTCGTCTCCTGACTCATCAGCTCACAGCGAAGGATCGCGTCTCGCTCGTCGTCTACGCAGGCTCCTCAGGTGTCGTGCTCGAGCCCACTGCGGGAAATGAACAGCGCAAGATCCTGGCCGCCATCGAGCGCCTGGAAGCGGGTGGCTCGACGAACGGGGCAGCGGGAATCGAACAAGCCTACGAGCTCGCGCGCGAGGCTCACATTGAGGGCGGCATCAATCGAGTTGTGCTCGCGACGGATGGCGATTTCAACGTGGGTGTCGTCAACTTCGAGGCGCTCCTGGACATCGCGGAACGAGAGCGCGCGTCCGGCACCGCACTTACGACGCTCGGATTCGGGACGGGCAACTACAACGATCATCTGTTGGAACGCTTAGCCGACGCGGGCAATGGCAATTACTCGTACATCGACACGCTGTCGGAAGCGCGCAAAGTGCTCGTGTCCGAATTGACCTCGACGCTGATGACCATTGCGAAGGACGTCAAGATCCAAGTGGAATTCAATCCGTCGCAGGTGGTGGAATACAGGTTGATCGGATACGAGAACCGGATGTTGGCGCGGGAGGACTTCAACAACGACAAGGTCGATGCAGGCGAGATCGGCGCAGGCCATCGTGTCACTGCGTTGTACGAAGTCGTGCCAGTGGGAGCGAAGGGCAGAGTCGATCCGCTTCGTTATGGCTCGCGCCCCACGGCTGAGACTTCCAGGCTCGCGGAGCTTGCGAATATCCGGTTGCGCTACAAGCTTCCTGACTCCGACACCAGCAAGCTGCTCGAGTATCCGATTCAGAAGACCGCCCTTGCGAAGATCGAGGACACGTCCGTCGACTTTCGCTTCGCGACGAGCGTCGCAGCTTTCGGCCAGCTGTTGCGCGGCGGTAAATACCTCGGAGACTTCGGCTATGCCGATGTGGAGGCGCTCGCACAACCGGCCCTCGCTCGCGATAAGGACGGATATCGTCGCGAGTTTGTCTCGCTCGTGAAGCTCGCGCAGTCGCTCGCGGGTCAGGGTAGCCAACAAGTCAGCCAAGCAGGGCGCTAAGCGCGTAGGTTGTCCCAGTTTAGAATAGCCGCATGGATCTGGTGCCAAGCTCAACTCCAACCACGACCGTCGCGGAGGTCTCGCTTGCGGGGGCCTCTCGCGACGGAGCCACCGTCCGGAGCATCGAGGACGACTCCGCATTGATGCTGCGGTATCGGGGTGGCGATGTGCGCGCGTTCGAGATCCTGTATGCACGTCACAAGGCGCCTTTGTATCGCTATCTGCAGCGTACCTGTCGCAGCAAGGAGGTGGCGAACGACCTCTTCCAGGAGGTGTGGGGCAAGATCATCGGGAGTCGAGAGCGATATGAAGTGCGCGCGCAGTTCACCACGTTTCTGTATCGGATCGCACACAACTGTGCGATCGACTATTTCCGGCGTGCTGCGCGCGTGCACGAGAGCACGGCTCAGGATGTCGATGTTATCGCGGAGGAACTGCCTGCGGGCGAGCAGACGCGTCCCGACGCCGCGCTCTCGGAGCATGAAGTGCGCGCGGATTTCAGGCGTGCGCTGGATGCCTTGCCGGCGGAGCAACGAGATGTATTCGTTCTATACGAGGAAACCGGCCTTACGCTCGATGAGATCGGCAAAGTCACCGGCGTGGCAATGGAAACCGCAAAGAGCCGCTTGCGCTACGCGGTCGCGAAGTTGCGCGCTGCCTTGAGTCATCATCAACCCGCAGGTGCACGAACGTGAACGGTCCGCTCGACGACAAAGCGTTCGAGGAATACCTGAAGCGAGGCTCGCCTGTGTCGCAACATTATCAGGCGCTCGATGCGGATGAAGTGCCGTCCGAGCTCGATCGTGCGATCTTGGGCCGCGCTGAAGAGGCCGTGCGTGCAGAGGGCGTGGCAAAGCACCGGCGCTGGCGGCGTTGGAGCGTGCCTGTGGCACTCGCGGCCTCGACGGTGTTGGCCGTTTCGATCGTGCTCGAGAGTGGGCAGCATGAGCAGGCTCTGACGCGAGCGCCGACCTATCCGGTAACCACACAAGCTGAACCGGCGCGTGCACCCGTCGATCTGCAGGCGGAGTCCGCCACGGGCACCGATGTTGCTGCGCCTGTAGGTGCCGCATCGTCCGATATCGACGAACGAGAGGAGGCGGCGGCACGACACGACATCGAATCGAGCGTCATACGCGAGAGGGCTGAGCGGCGAGCGCAAGCGGCCGCGCCTGTGTCTGGCCGCGCAGCGGCCCCTGCAGCGACAGAGGCACGCGAGCAAGAGATGGCTATCGCTCAGGAGCGGACGGAAGATGAGCGGCAACTACGGATGCGTAGTGCAGCGCCTCAGCCTGCGCCCGCGTCACCTGCACAGGCAAGCAGATCAGAGCAGTCGCAAGCTGTCGGCGACGCTGCATTCATGGGCGAAGCGAAGAAGGCCAGTGTGCCGCGCGATCCGCAACAATGGCTGCGTGCGATTCGCGAGCTGCGTCAAGCGGGTAAGACCGAAGAGGCGAATCGAGAGTGGAAAGCCTTCCGCGAAGCGTATCCGGATTACGCCGTGGCGGAGGATGATCCGGCAATCGGAGGCTAAGACAAAGAACTCGCACGCAGTTCCAGTCGAGGCTGCAATGCCTTTGTCGTCCTCGCCGCAGGCGCGCTGCTGTCCGGAGTGGGAGCTATCCCGACGTAGGCCGTCGCTTGATTGAGTCGCGCTCGGGTTAGCAACGGTCGTACGCTTGCGGACATCAAGATCCGCGACCATTCTCTTCTGAGTGGCGACGCGCCGGCGAGAGGGCGACGCTGTTGGTGTCGTTGGAGCGACTAACTCGAACCCGCGATGCGCGGCAAGTTCATGCGTACGGTTGTGCCGCGGCCCAGCTCGCTGTGGATGGAGACGTGCCCGCCAGAGCGGGATACGATTTGATCGACAATGACCAGACCCAAGCCGGTGCCGTGCTCTCCTTTGGTCGTGAAGAACGGTTGTAACGCTTTGTTGCACGTATCCGCGTCCATGCCTAAGCCCGTGTCCTTCACCGCCATGGTCACGAACGTCGTGCGGTCGCCTTCGTCATCTTCCATCTGGACATCCGCGAGCTCGATTGTGAGCTGACCTCCGTTCGGCATGGCATCGCGCGCATTCAGAACCAAGTTGAGCAGCGCACGCTCGAGCTGAGTCGGATCCATGAAGATGCGACTCGCGGCGGGATCGAGTCGAAGATCGAGCTGAATGTCTTTGCCGAGCATCGCCGTCAACATTCTCGCCAGATTCGTGATCAACGCGCCCGGCTCCAGCACGCGGGGCGAGACCGGATCGTCCTTACCGAAGTTCATGACCTGCTGCGTGAGCTTGCGTCCGCGTTCGAGCGCTTCAATTACGCGTTCAGCGTATTGATCCGCCTGCGCGGGTAACTCCGGCACGCGTCGTATTAACTCGGCAAAGCCGAGCGCGGCGCCGATGATTCCGCGGAAGTCGTGCGCAATGCCTGCGGCCATGCGTCCGACCGCCTCCATGCGATGCAGCTCCATTAGATGGCGCTGATACGCAGCGAGCGCGTTCTCGGCGTGATGGTGCTCGTGCTCTCCATACAAGCGCGCGATGTTATCCGCGATCGCGCCCGCGAAGGCGCATTCCGCTTCAGTCCATTCGCGAGGCTCACCGACGTGCTCATGGCAAACGATGCCGACGAGGCGTCCTTCGAAGTAGATGGGCGCATCGAGCATCGAAACGATGCCGAGCGGATCTAGATACGCGTCACGCAACTCGCCGGTGAGCTTCGAGCGCTTTGCATCGTCTGCCACGATCGCACGACGCACGTTCATCGCATCGAAGTAGCTCGGGAAATCCTGCCGGCGTAGCACGGCACCCTGGAATAGCTGATGGTCGGAGCGCTGAAGGAGATAGCGGCATCGTAGGGCGCGTCCGTCATCGATGAGCGTCCAGCAGCCGACTCGCTCCACTTGCAGCGCGTGAGCAGCGATCTCTGCCAGCTTCACCCAGACATCGCGCAGCGATTGCCCGTCGTAGGCGTGTAGTCGCGCGAGCTCAAGACGCGCGGCGTCTAGATCCGCTAAGCGGGCATCGAGTGAGCTGACATCTCGGGCAACCATGCAGCTTCTAACGCTTCCATAGACGCGAGCGATCCGCGTTCCTGCCGACTTTACGCCTCGCGTGCTAGAGCCGCCATAGCGCTCCACGTAGGAGTTTCTAATAGGCAAATCCCTGAACCTGCGCCCCATCCTGGAGGCCGTGCGCGGGAGGGGCAAGGTTCTCAGACGTTCGCGGCGACGGCCCGCTAGAATACGCGCGCTCTCACTCCTCCTCCCTCCGGATCCTGCTCAATGGAAAAGACGATCGAACGTTTGTTGTTCGCAAGCCGATGGCTGCTGGCTCCCATCTACCTAGGGATGTCCATCGCGCTGGTCGCGCTCGGCATCAAGTTCTTTCTAGAGCTGTACCACCTCATCACGCACGTTTTCCAGACCAGCGAGTCTGATTTGGTGCTGGTGCTCCTCGCACTGGTCGACATGGTGCTCGTCGGCAGCCTCATCATCATGGTGATGTTCTCGGGCTACGAGAACTTCGTCTCGCGGCTCGACGTCGAGGAGTCCGGTGAAAAGCTCGGTTGGCTCGGCAAGCTCGATGCAAACTCGCTCAAGCTCAAAGTCGCATCCTCGATCGTCGCGATCTCCTCGATTCACCTGCTGCGCGCGTTCATGAACGCTCCGTCTCACAAGAACGAAACCCTGTTCTGGTACGTCATCATCCATCTCACGTTCGTCGTCTCGGCCGTGATGATGGGCGTGCTGGATCGAATGTCGTTCGCAGGGCAGCGGAAGAAGGACGAGTAAAGATAAGTGATGCAAGTGATGAAGGTGACGTAGGTCAGAGGACCGTTGCGTTTCTTTCCTTCATCACTTTCGTCACTTCCATCACTTCCGTCACTGCGGCTGGTCCGCGTCGAACCTCATCGACACCGAATTCAAGCAATAGCGCTTGTGGGTGGGCGGCGGGCCATCCTCGAAGACGTGCCCCAAGTGCCCGTCGCAGCGCTGGCAGCGGATCTCCACGCGGATCATGCCGTGGCTTTCGTCGGTGAGCTCTTTGATGTGGTCGGGGTCGAAAGGCTCGTAGAAGCTCGGCCAGCCTGTGCCGGATTCGAACTTCGCATTCGCTTTGAACAGCGGCAAGCTGCAAAGCCGGCACACGTACGTGCCTGCCGCTTTATTGTTCAGCAGCGTTCCGCAGAACGGCGGTTCGGTGCCCTGATGCAGGAGGACGCGCCGTTCCTCGGGGCTCAAGTCAGCTGCGAGCTTCGCTCGCTCGGCTTCGCCGAGCGGACGTAGATCATGTCCGCTGGCAGAACGCTCAGGCACTGACTTTCGAGACGATATGGTTGGACGCATCTGGAGCTCCCGTATCTGCGGCGGCTTGCAACGCTTGTCGCAACAAACCTTCTTGCTGCAACCCGGTCAGACGACGCACGAGCTCGCCCTTGCGGAACAGCAGCAACGTTGGAATCGACGTGATGCCATAACGAACCGCGAGCTGGTCGTTGTCATCGACGTTCACCTTGAACACACGATACGCGCCCGCAGCGTTCGATGCGACCCGTTCCAGAATCGGCAGTTGAACTCGGCACGGACCGCACCATGGCGCCCAGAAATCCACGAGCACGGGCCCTTCGGCCTCCTTCAGTGCAGCATCGAAACTGCGGACGTCGAGCTCAGTAATCACGAGTACCCCTTTGCCGCACTTGCGGCAGTCTGGTAGTGCTATCGCGCGCGAACCATTCGCGTCGCTCGTGCCCTAATAGGACCGCAGAAAGGGGAATTCAATCGCCTGGTGAGCGAGCAAGAGTGTGGTGTATGGGATTCACCTATCTACTGGGGCCGAGCGACGAAGTGACGAAGTGACGCAGTGACGGCCGCTCGCGGCGCATCCATACGCTCCGCTATTCGTGACCAACCGACATTCCGCGGGACACATCCCCTGTGCATCAGAGTGACGACGTCAGAGTCCTGGCGCAGCGCTGTATTGGAGTTCTGACTTCGTCACCTTGTCACTTCGTCACCTCGTCACTTCACCTCTGTCGCGCGGAGCTTGCTGTGCCGATACCCATATGCGGCATAGATCGAGAATCCGAGGGCAGTCCAGATTGCGAGACGCCACCACGTATCGGCGGGGAGGAAGTACGTCATGCCGCCGCAGACGAGCGCGCCTAAGACACAGGTCACCGGTGCGAACGGCACTCGGAAGGGGCGGGGTATATCGGGTTTGGTAGAGCGCAGCACGAGCACGCCGATGCACACAGCGGTGAATGCGAGCAGGATGCCGATGGAGATCAATTCACCGAGCACGTTCAGGGGAAACAGTCCTGCGATCAACGCGGCAGGGATCACGGTCCAAAGCGTCGCGATGTGCGGGGTTCGATACGTTGCGTGCACTTTGCGCATCGCGGGCGGAAGCAATCCATCTTCGCTCATGGCGAGAAAGATGCGCGGCTGACCAAGCAGCGACATCAACACCACCGAAGTCATTCCGATGATGGCGCCGAGCTTCACGAGCCCGCCGAGCCACTTGAGCTCGGGGTGCGCATCCAGCGCGACCGCCACAGGCGCAGCCACATCGAGTTGCGTGAATGGAACCATTCCAGTCATTACGGCAGCCATGCCGATATACAGCACTGCGGAGATGGCGAGAGCTGCGAGAATGCCGCGCGGGACATCGCGTTGCGGATTGCGCGTTTCGCGAGCGGTCGTACACGCCGTGTCAAACCCCACATACGAGAAGAAGATGATGCCGGCGCCTTGGAGCACGCCGCTCCAGCCGAACTCGCCGAACGTTCCGGTGTTCTCCGGGACATACGGTATCCAATTGGACGTGTCCACGAATGCCAGGCCTGCACCGATGAACAGCACGATGACGCCCACCTTGATCACCACCATCAAGGAATTCGCGCCGGCAGATTCGCGCACACCGACGTAACAGATTGCGCCGAGCACGACGATGATGAACACCGCGGGCAGATTGATGATCGCGCCCGTCAACGCGAGGAACCCGTCCTCACCCTTTCCGAAGGGTGCATTGATCAGCGTGCTCGGAAACTGCACGCCCCACTCACCGAGAACGTTCACGACGTACTCCGACCATCCGACTGCGACTGCTGATGCGGACATGAGGTACTCGAGCGACAGATTCCACCCTACGATCCAGGCAATGGCTTCGCCGAGCGTTGCATATGAGTAGGTGTAGGCGCTGCCCGAAACTGGAATCATTGCCGCGAATTCTGCGTAGCAAATCGCGGCCAACGCCGAGCCGATCGCTGCGATGAGCAATGCGAGCGTCAACGCGGGCCCAGCGTGATTCGCCGCGACCGTCCCCGTCAGGATGAAAATGCCCGTGCCGATCGTGCCGCCGAGCCCGATTGCGGTGAGCGATCGCGCCGTCAACACGCGCTTGAGCGGCGGCGCGCCCTCGAGGTCCTTCACGATCGAATCCACGGAGCGCACCGCGAAGAGTCGTTTGAGCAGGGACATCGAGACCTCGTCGCTTGAGTCATTTTCGTATTGGCGATCCGCCGCAGCGTACAGTGTCGAATCACGAGTGGCCACTGTGCACGCTGAAGCCGGCCTACTGGCAAACCGGCCGCTGGTCAGATGCGTACTGGTCTGCCATTCCGGCCAGTTGCCAGTTTGCCAATGGCCAGTAGCCCGCTGGTCAGGGGTCTCATGCCGTATGATTGGTTCACATGGCCGATGAAGATTTAACCGCACCCACCCCAATCCCGAACAGTTACTGGGTCATTCCCAACCGGCTTCTCGCGGGGGAGCATCCGAGCGGGACCTCTCGGTCTGACTCGATCGCGCGCTTGAAACGGTTCTTGGACGCGGGCGTCACGAGCTTTCTGGATCTGACGGAACAGGATGAGCTGCCCGCGTATCACGCGCTGCTCCCGGAGCTCACGGAGCAGCCGATCCGTTATCGCCGCTTTTCGATTTCGGATCACAGCATTCCTGAATCCTCCGCGCGGATGTCCGACATCCTCGATCATCTGCACGCGGAGCTCGAAACGGGCCGACGGGTATACGTGCACTGCCGTGCCGGGATCGGGCGGACAGGCACGACGATCGCATGTCACTTGATTCGCAGCGGGCTTACGAATGAAGCGGCGCTTGTGGAGCTGCAGCGGCTCTGGCGTCCATGTGCGCGCTCGCGAAGTTGGCCGAGTGTGCCGGAGACGGATGAGCAGGTCGCCTACGTACGCGCATGGCGCGACCGTGGCGAAGGCGAGCAACGCGAGCTCGATGTGCGCGCCCGACGTGAGGGTGCATTCGTGGGTCTTGCGATCGGTGAGGCGCTCGGATTGCTGGTGAGCTCGAGTGCGTTCGATGCTTCCACGTTGGTAATGCGTGCGCGTGAGCTAGGCGTTCTCACGCCGGGAGCGGATACGGCGATGACGCGAGCGGTCGGGGAGAGCTTGCTCACCCATCATCGACACGAGCCGAGAGACCAGCTTGAACGATATCTCGCCTGGACCCGATCGACTTCCGCCTGGGTACCGCCGGATTTGAAGCGCGCCTTGGCCGTTTGGCAATGGTCGAAGAAACCCTTCGCGGGATCTCACGATCCGAGAAATCTCGATTCGCATACGCTCGCTCGCACGTTGGCCGTGTCTGTTTACTACGCCGGCAATCCATCAGCGGCCATCGATCTCGCCGTCGAGGTTTCTCGCACGACCCAGCAGTCGCCTATCGTTCTAGACTTGTGTCGAGTCTGGGCTGCGTTGTGGGTCGATGCATTGAACGGAGCTGCGAAGATGACGCTCACGAGCTTTGCAGGATCCGCTGCTCAGCACCTCAAGCAGCGCTCTCTCAAGCCGCAGGTGAAGGCCTTCATCGAACGTCAGAACGCAGTCATCGAGCAGGCAGCCGACGCACTCGAAGTGTCGAATCACGCGTTCGATTGCTTCACTCGTACTGCTACGTTTCGGGATGCGCTTCTTCGATGTGTCGCGCAGGGACGGGCAAGCGCATCAGCCGCAGCGCTATGCGGCGCGCTGGCGGGAGCGCACTACGGAATCGAAACGATTCCGAGCGAGTGGCGGGCGAAGTTGGCCGAAGAGCCGGCGTTGCGTTCGCTGGCGCGCCATTTCCAGATGTGAGCGATGGCAACGCGTAAACGCAGTCGCAGCCGCTCTCGCCCTCGTCTAAGGCGCGAGCCAGCGTGGACGCGCCTTTCGGACGACGCACTGCTCAAGCTGCGCTTTTGCGATCTCAAGCTGTCGTTACGTAACGAGGCGATTCAACGCGCCGTCCGTGATATTCATCGTGAGTTGCGTCGTCGCGGCATTCGCGTGCGCCCGCACGTGTGGCTGTCCGTAGAATGGTTCTCGCCGGACGGCATTCCCGGCATCGCGATCCCTTTCTACCTAGCCCATCCGCGGCTCATGCGCTTGGAGCGACAGATGATGGGTGAGGTGGAAGGTGGCAACGCGAATTGGATGATGCGCATCATGCGCCACGAGGTCGGTCACGCCCTCGATAACGCCTTCCGGTTGCGGCGGCGAAAAGGATGGCGCAAGACGTTCGGTAAGGCCTCGAAGCCGTATCCGAACATCTATCGCGTGCGGCCTGCCAGCCGCAACTATGTGCTCCATCTCGGACATTGGTACGCGCAAAGCCATCCGACCGAGGATTTCGCAGAAACGTTCGCGGTCTGGATGCAGCCGAAGGCGCGTTGGCGGCGCGAGTATCACGGCTGGCCGGCGCTTGAAAAGCTCGAGTACGTCGATTGGTTGATGAACGAGATCCGCGGCGAGCGGCCCCTCGTAGACAATCGCGATTATGTGGAGCCGATCGCAGATAATACGCGCACGTTGGCCGAACACTATCGTCGCAAGCGCGCGCGCTACGGCCTCGATACGCCCGATGCCTATGATCTGCGTCTAAAGCGGGTGTTCGGCAAGCGTCAGGAGCGCAAGCGGCAGCTGCGAGCGAGCACATTCGTACGCGAATGCCGGCCGCAACTCGAGCGTATGCTGATGCGCCGCTCGCGTTTGCATCCCTATCTCGTGCACCATGTGCTGCGCACGGTAATACAGCGTTGCCGCGAGCTGGACTTGGTCGTCGATACGGGCAAGCGCGAGGCGAAACGTGCGGTGCTCGGCGTCCTGGAGCGCATCATGATAGATATTCTGCGACGCGACCAAGAGCGATACACGCTATGAAGAATAAATGCGTATGAAGCCGCTGCGCGTGTTGATGTTGATGCACGAAAGTCTCGTGCCGCCACCGAGCCTGAAGGGTTACTCCGATAAGGAAATCGACGAGTTCAGGACTGAATACGACGTGATGGCTGCACTCGAGAAGGCGGGCCACACGGTGCGCGCATTGGGTTTACAGGACAATCTGTCCGACCTTCGTGCTGCCATCACGGACTGGAAGCCGGACATCGCATTCAACTTGCTCGAGGAGTTCCAGAGCATCGTGACGTACGATCAGTACGTCGTCGCGTTCCTCGAGCTCATGCGTCAGCCGTACACCGGCTGTAATCCGCGCGGCATGATGATTTCTCGCGACAAGGCGCTATCGAAGCAGATCTTGTCTTATCACCGAATTCCGACGCCGGGCTTCGCCGTGTTCCGCCGCGGGCGTCGCTACAATCTACCTCGTAAGCTGAAGTTCCCGCTGTTCGTGAAGTCGGCAACGGAGGATGCATCGGTCGGCATCTCGCAAGCTTCGATCGTTGCGGATGCGGAACGGCTGAAGGAGCGGATCGAGTTCATTCACGAACAGACCAACTCGGATGCGCTCGTCGAGGAGTACATCGAAGGCCGCGAGCTGTACGTGGGAGTGCTGGGCAACGAGCGCCTGCGCACATTTCCGGTATGGGAGATGGATTTCGGAACGCTGCCCGATGTGATGGCAGGCATCGCTACACGCAAGGTGAAGTGGGATCGGCGGTATCAGAAGAAGCACGGCATCCGCACCGGGGCGGCGGAGAACTTGCCGGAAGGGTTGGCTGCCTATCTAGACAAGCTTTCGAAGCGCATCTTTCGCGCGCTGTACTTGAGCGGCTATGCGCGCATGGATTTTCGCATGCGCCCCGACGGTAGCGTGTTCGTGCTCGAGGCGAACGCAAACCCCAACATCAGCTATCAAGAGGATTTCGCAGATTCGGCGAAAGCAGCAGGCGTCGAGTACCCTGCACTGCTCGAGCAGATCATTCGGCTCGGGTGCAACTATCAGGCGGCGTGGGTGACGAGCGATGAGTAGCTCGCGCTACGTGACGCGTGACGTGTGACGTGTGACGAGCAAGAATAAACCCTTTCCTCGCGCCCGCGGTGAAGGGGCAGAGTGGGGCTCTTGCCCGTCACACGTCACCCGTCACAGCGACAACTCATTCGGCTTCGCGCCTGGTCCAGCGATTCAGCCATTCCTTCACTTCCCGATGCCACTGAATGCTGTTCGAGGGTTTGAGCACCCAATGATTCTCGTCCGGGAAGATCAGTAGGCGGCTGGGAATTCCGCGACGTTGGAGCGCGGTGAATGTCGCGATGCCTTGCGAGTAGGGGACGCGATAGTCGCGTTGTCCGTGGATGACGAGCATCGGCGTGCGCCACTCGGTGACGCGGCTCACTGGGTTGTGCTTCTCGTAATTCTCCGGCACCTCGAACGGTGTCCCGCCGTGCTCCCATTCGTCGAACCACAGCTCCTCGGTCGTGTAGCCCATCGCGCGGCTGTCGAAGATGCCCGCATGATTCACCAGGCACTTGAAGGGCTCGGACCAATTGCCTGCGATCCAATTGATCATGTAGCCGCCATACGAGGCGCCGAGCGCGCACATGCGCTTTCCATCGAGCCACGGAAACTTGGCGAGCGCTGCATCGAGCCCCTTCTGAAGGTCTTCGAGTGGCTTGCCGCCCCAATCGCCGCTGATCGAATCCGTGAAAGCTTGGCCGTAGCCGGGTGAGCCATGAAAGTCGATGAAGATCGATGCGTATCCCGCACCCGCGTAGGTTTGCGGATTCCAGCGATAGCTCCAAGCATTGCCGAACGAGACTTGCGGTCCGCCATGCACGATGAACGCCACTGGATAGCTGCGTTTGGCATCGAAGTTCGCGGGGCGCATGACGTAGCCATACACCGTTTCGTCGTTGGCTCCGACGAACGTGAACTGCTCGGGCTCGCCGAGCGCGACGTTCGCGAGCCGCTCGGCATTGAGCTTCGGCAGCTCGCGCAGATCGCCGTTGCGCAACGTCACTGCATATAGCTCGGCGGGGGATTTCAAAGAGGCGAGCGAATACACGATTTCCTTCTCGCCGACGCTGAAGGATTCCACGCGTCCCGGGCCTGTGAGCATCGTCGCCTTGCCTGTCTTCACGTCGATGGACCAGAGCGGGTGCTGCCCGAAGTGATCTGCCGCGGCGAACAGCGTGCGACCGTCCTTCGAGAACTGCATCGTATCGACCGAGCGATCCCACCCGTCGGTGAGCGCGCGGCGCTCTCCGGTACTCAGGTCTGCGATCACGATATGGAAGCGGTCGGCTTCGAATCCAGGGCGCTTCATGGCACGCCAGGCGAGATGGCCGCCATCGGGTGAGTAGACAGGTTGCGTATCCCACGCGGGATTGTTACCGGTCAGATTCGTAAGACCACTGCCATCGACGTTCACTTGATAAATGTCGAAGTTCGTCGACCAAGGTTCTGAGTTGCCTTTCATGCGCGCATTGAACGCAAGCTTCGTACTGTCCGGCGAGAAGACGTACTCGCTCGCATCGCCGAACGGCTTGGACGGGATGTCAGCATCGAGCTCGGCGCTGACGGAGACCGGATCGACCGCGCGTCCATTCTCGATCTCGGCGACAAAGAGCTGGGAAATCCGGCCATCGCTCCACGTGTCCCAGTGGCGCACGAAAATGCGATCGAAGCCCATGCCGCTTTCGCGAGAGTCTCCGGCCTTCTTCACTCGCTCGCTCGAGCACTCGAGGCTTTCGCAATCCGGGTGGACCTCCAACGTGAGCGCGAGCCGAGAACCGTTCGGAGCGATTCGATATGAGCCCACATCGAGCGGTAAGCGCGTGACTTGTTCGGCTTCGCCGCGCCGATTCGGCACGCGCCAGACTTGCGATGAACCCGTTCGCGTGGACAAGAAATAGATGTACTGACCATCCGGCGACCATTGCGCCGAGTGATCGGCCTCAGGATGCGACGTGAGACGACGCGGTTGGCTGCCTTTGATCTCGAGATCGAGAATCCACAAGTCCTGTCGACCCCGATTCGCTTCCATGTCGGTATCGCGCACGGTGAACACCACCGCGCCCCCATCGGGCGATAGCGCAGGCTCGGACACGCGCTGCAGGCGCACGAGGTGCTCGACGGAGAAGGGCTCGCGCTCTTGCGCGTGCACGGAACCGAAGGCGAGTAGACACAGCGCCAAGCGAGACGAGAGAAGCTGCATGAACGAACTCCAGGACGCGAAGCGCCGGAGTATACGGTGAAGTGACGGAGCGACGAAGTGACGGAGTCAGAGAGAACTCCAGCTGTACATTCGACCTCGTCACTCCGTCACTTCGTCACCTCGTCACTTGCGTTCGCGAAAGACCGCGAACGCACTTGTATACCCGTGCAGGTACGTTGCGTTCTGCACGGGGCCGATTTCCCCGGCGCAGAAGAATCCGCCGATGGGGATATCGCTGATGAGGCGGCGAAACGCGTTGCTGTCGTGATCGGCTTGTCCATACAACCCCATGCCGCGACCTTCGCACGAGAACAGTAAGGCGCCGCAGTCGTTCGTCACGGCGTGCGAGACGCGATAGGTCGTGAGCATGCGCTCCAGATCGTGCGCCGAAGTGGCGGCATCGCGTAGATGAAATTGCACCACGCTATTGCTCGGCACGTGCTCATTCACCCACAGTGCACCGCTTTGCGGATCCATGCCGAGGATATTGCGAATCAGAAAATCGCCGGGCACGTATTGGCTGGCATCGCTGCGCATCGCCAGGCCCAGGAAGAGCGATTGACTAAAGGCCTCTCGATCGGAGGCCGGTAGCCGCTCGAACAAATCCGCAAGCACATCGCGCGGTGAGTGACCGTCCAATTCGCGAATGAGGTTCTCGTGTGCGGCGGTCACGAACATGGGATCTCCGATCGGGCGACATCCTTGCGCGACGATCGTATCGACCTCGATGTTGCCCGTGAGGGCGAGGAGGGCGCAGCCGGAACGGTGCACTTGATTGCCGACGAAGAGTGCCGCACCGCCGGGTTGTCGCGCACCGCTTGCCAGCCCACCGATCTTCGGTGCAAGTGGAAACACGCGATCGAGGCCTTTGAGAAACGTTTCTGTCTCGAAGCTGAACGGATCTGCCAATACCAAGAAGGAAGGCTGTTGATTTGGGGTAAGGCGCAGTGTGTCTTCCCACACGCGCGGTTCGGCGTAGACCGGCGGGATCTGTGCGGCATCGAAGTGCGCAACTTTGAGCTTCACGCCCGGCAGCGATGCACCGGTGAGCGATACGCTGGGTTGATCTTCGATCTCTCGTCCGCCGCCGATCACGCCGTGGGCGCAACAACCGAACAGCATCGTGCCGTCGAATTCACGACGCACGAGCTCGGGGAGGGCTTCGAAACGGGCCGCGTGATGCGCGCTTAGGAATGCGATGAGCAGGTCCGGCTCTTTACGGCCTAACCCTAGGAATACGCTTTCCGCGGCTCGCTCGACAGCGGCGTCCAACGAGCGATCAGTATCGACGGCAGATGACCAACGCATGCGCACTTCCAGCTCAAAAGTCGAGCGGCCGATTCTATATGCAGAACCGGTGAGCGGATCGGGGTTCGCAGTTAGCAAGAATGCGTATACCGTTTGCTTGGTGCTCCAGGGCGAGGTCGCCCGCTCGGCGATCCGAGCGGTATGATTCGCCGGTATCATGAATTTGCTTACACAGCGCAATGCCCCGCGTCCGTCGAGGTCCGCGCTGCCCGACTAACCGCTGAGAGTACTCATCGCTTCCTATGCCGCATCTTTCGACACTCGGTGTGCGCGCCGGCCAAATCCGCACTCAAGAAGGCGAGCACGCCGAACCGATCTTCACGACCTCGAGCTACGTGTTTCGCAATGCCGCCGAAGCGGCTGCGCGCTTCGCAGAGACGGAGAAGGGCAACATCTATTCGCGCTTCACGAACCCGACGGTTCGTTGTTTCGAAGAGCGTCTTGCAGCGATGGAAGGCGGTACCTCATGCGTCGCGACGGCCTCTGGCATGGCCGCGATCCTTGCGACGTGCATGAGCGTGCTCAAAGCCGGCGACCACCTCGTGTGCTCCGAGAGCGTGTTCGGCTCAACGATCGCCCTGATCAACCGCTACCTGGTGAAATTCGGCGTCGAGGTCACTTACGTGCGTCTCGATGACCCAGCGGCGTGGGCCGCGGCCGCCAAAGCGAGCACCAAGTTGTTCTACTTGGAAACACCGTCGAACCCGCTCTCGGGTGTAGGCGACATTCGCGCGCTGGCCGACATCGCCCATGCGCGAGGCATCCTGCTCGCGGTCGACAATTGCTTCTGCACGCCCGCGCTCCAGAAGCCATTCGAGCTCGGAGCAGATCTGGTCATTCATTCTGCTACGAAGTTCCTCGATGGTCAGGGGCGGTGTCTCGGTGGCGCCGTCGTCGGCGATGAGTTACTGGTCGGCAAAGAGGTGTTCGGGTTCATTCGCACCGCGGGTCCGACCATGAGCCCCTTCAACGCGTGGGTGTTCCTCAAGGGACTCGAGACGCTGGAAATCCGAATGCGTGCTCAATCCGTGGCGGCTTTGGAGCTCGCGGTTTGGCTCGAGCAGCAGGCGAAAATTCGTAAAGTGCACTACGCAGGCTTACCGTCCCATCCACAGCACGCGCTTGCGAAGCGGCAGCAGTCCGCCTTCGGCAGCATAGTCGCATTCGAAGTCGAGGGCGGTCGAAACGGCGCCTGGTCCTTCATCGATGCAACTCGTTTGATGTCGATCACGGCGAATCTCGGCGATGTGAAGACCACGATCACGCATCCTTCGACGACGACTCATTCGCGCATCACCGCCGAAGAGCGCGAGCGAGCAGGGATCAACGAAGGGTTGCTGCGCATTTCGGTAGGTCTCGAGCACGTCGAGGATCTGCGGGAAGATCTGCAGCGCGGCCTTGCGGCCCTTTAGCATCATGTTTCATCAACCTATTCGAGCGATCTGCTTCGACCTCGACAACACGTTGTGGGACGTGTGGCCCGTGATCCGGCGAGCAGAGCAGGAGATGTACGAGTTTCTCTCCGAGCGCTATCCGAAAGTCGTCGCGGCACTCACCGTGGAAGCGATGCGCGCGGCTCGCGAAGAGACTGCCGCTCGCTATCCGCAGATGAAGCACGACTTCACGTTCCTGCGGAAGCAGACGTTGCGCGAGCATGCCGAGGAGTTCGGATATGCCGAGTGCATGGTGGAAGAAGCGTTCGACGTCTTCATTCGGGCGCGCAATAAAGTCGAGTTGTACGACGACGTGCTGCCCGGGCTCGAAAGGCTGCGCAGGCGGTATCGCCTATTCACTGCGAGCAACGGTAATGCCGACCTCGAGCAGATTGGGCTCAAGCACTTGTTCGAGCGCACGGTTGCCGCACGCGACGTCGGGGCGCTTAAGCCTGACCCCAGGATCTTCGAGAAGGCGATCGAGGGAACGGGCTTATCGATGCACGAAGTTCTTTATGTCGGGGACGACCCCGAGCTCGATGTCGTAGGGGCTCGCGACGCCGGGATGCATCCCGTCTGGATCGATCGCATCGGCGAGCCTTTCCCGGGTCATATCGACCCGCCTACCCTCACGGTCCGCACGGTTTTGGAGCTTGCATACCGGATGGAACGGGCCGCTTGAGTGTGAGGTCGCCGGCCGTTGGAGAGTCCACGAGGGCACAAGGTGCCGCCCCACACGATTCGCATTCGGGCTAATTGCCTTGCATTGTGCTTTGTCGTACATTCCGCCCCGTTCGTTGCCTTTGCCCGCTTTTTTCTCTGGCTTGGCCAGCCGGGTCATTGAAGACCCACCCTTCCCGGCCAACTTCTGAAAAATCCGACGAGACCGCGAACGTTAGGCCTGGGACCTACCGAGCGACGGCCTGTGCCGTCGAATCGCGTAGGAGCCCGTTTGTAACCAGGCCTCTTGTGGCGATCGAGATCGCTCTCGAGGCTTTTTTCAGAGAGATCGTATTGTTATGACGAAGATCTATGTCGGGAACCTGCCGTTCTCCGCAGACGAAACTCAGGTTCGCCAGTTGTTCGAGCAACACGGGACGGTCGAGTCCGTCGCGCTGATCAACGATCGTGAAACCGGCCGTCCGCGCGGCTTCGGTTTCGTTGAGATGCCGCGTGCCGATGCCCAACGTGCCATTCAGTCCCTGAACGGCAAGGATATGGGCGGTCGTCCGCTCCGTGTGAACGAAGCGCAGGAGCGTCAAGGTGGCGGCGGCGGTGGCCGTGGTCCCCGTGGCGGTGGCGGTGGTGGTGGCGGCGGCGGACGCTGGTAAATCACCCCGGTCGAAAGACGAAAGAAGACCCCGCGATGCGAAAGTGTCGCGGGGTTTTTCTTTGCGCGAGCGGTCGCGCAAAGGAAGTGATGGGTGATGAAAGTGATGGAAGTGCTGTAGGCCAGAGGTGTGCTCTGACCGCAAAGCATCACGCTGTTCCCAGTCCGGATGTCCGTGCTTGAGAGCGAGCAGAGCGAGCTGACCTTCTTCACTTCCATCACCTACGTCACTTTCATCACTCCGCGAGGCGCGCGCCTCGCGCTAGCACTCCGTGCTCCCTGCTGCCAACTCGCAACTGCGATGTGGCTCACACGTTACCTGTTGAATTGTCCTTGTATTCGTTGCACGCTCAGCTGGAACCGATAGATCTGACCAAGAATTCAGTCTACGGCGTGGTTGGAAGAACGATACGAGCGATGGAGAACATGGGCGACCCCGGGGGAGATGTGCAATGAACGAGGTGCTGAAGAATGGAGGATGCGATAGAGAATAAGTCCCTGCTCGCGGTCACCAATCTACGCGAGTTCTTTCACGATTCCGTTCAGACGGCTCTGCGTCAGCAGCGAGTCTCGGTCGACGATCACACCGAGCACTATGTCGTCAACGTTCTTACGATGTTCGCGCGCTCGGAAGAGTTGTACGAGCGCACTCCCGAAGGCATTCGCCTGAAGCCGCTCGCTCACATGCTCGCGGAAGCTTCCGAAGCCCCCACTGCCCACAAGCGCGATGAGGCGCTACGCCGCTTGGGCGATGTCTCGTTGTTCGTCGCGGGGTTCTTCGCGCAAAGCTTCGCGCGCAGGCTGGTCGATGTCGACTACCACATTGCGATGGGAGGGCGCGCTTACGGCACGCTCGCCGAGAGTATGCGCGGCACACTTCGAGGGCAGGCATTCGCTACGATCTTCATGGAGCTCGCGCAGAAGTTTCAGCGACTCGTCGATGTGCTCAACGAAGTGGCAGAAATGGCTTATCAACACAGCGATAAGGACATCCTGCGACTGTATGAGATCTGGCTCAAAACCGGCAGCCCGCGCGCGTACGCCATCTTGAGGCGCTTGGGTGTGGAGCCGGTCAGCGCGGGTGCGCGCACGGAGCAGTAGTCATGATGGTCCTGCAGCGCATGCAGGCGTTGCTCGCCCAGCTGTACGATGCGCCCGTGGAGCATCGGGTGGACGATTTTCTCGTCACCGATCGCGCGCGGCTTGCATGTCTGATTGGCGATCAAGCGCACGAAGCCGCCGATGAGCAGGTATTCCTCATGCAGGAAGAGGACGAGGTGCGTGTCGGCGTGTATATCGATGGCGCCGTGTTGGAGCGCCTACAGCACTGCGATCCGCTACAGTCGCTGCACGAGAACAATCTACACGACTACTGCACGGCGCTCGAAGGTGTCAGTCATTTTCACTACTTGATGTGGAGTCTGACGCGCCGGCGGGACGTCTCGCTGCTCGAGCTCGAGTTGCAGGCTGAAGTAGACAAGTACGCGAGTGCCGTCGCGCTGTTTACGCAGCAGCGCAACGGCCGGTTCCCCGAGGGGCTGCACGCACGTCTGTTTCACGCGGTGAGCTTCTTGCCCGCACTGGATGAGATTGCGAGGCAGCGTTACGAGGAAGCGAACCGCCACGCGGCACGCTACTGCCGCTCGCTCGAGCAGCGATTCCTGCGTTCCCGCAGACGGCGGCCCGAGCTGTGGCTAGCGGAGCTGCGCCGCTTCTTTCGCTGCAGTCACCAGGAGAAGATCAGGCAGTTAGCGGTCTGAATCGTGCGAACGTGTGGGCGTGCAGATCGTGTAGACGTCAGAATGTACGTAGCTGCATCTTACGCCTACACGTCCACACGGCTACACATCTACGCTCGGGCTCATTCATCCGTCCGATCGTTGACCTTCTTTTTCGTCTCGATCCATTTCGACAGCTCGCGAAGATCGCGCTTGGGCCTGCGCTCCTTTTTCGCCAGCAATCCGCTCTCATATGGGTTGTAACCGACGCGCAGTCCCTTGGGATTGCTGCGGATCGGATCGTTCGGATTGGGCTCATCTTCCATCATCGACAACCCAGGATGCGCCAGCGCGCGCTTACGCGCTCGCTCACCGTCTTCTCCGTCCTGACCCAATCGATCGTCGTTCCATTCGTAGACCGCATTGCCACGATCATCGAACGCGATGTGCCCGGGCTGCTTCTGTCGATCGACGGGCTCGGGTCGCGTGCGGACGCGGAGGCCCAGCTTTCTCAAATCGTCTTCGTTCAACTTCGATCACCAACTCGTCAATTTCGGCTCAAGACAGAATTCCACGAGATTGTAGAATTCCTCGACATATTCCTTATGTGTGCGCCTTCACATGCGCGCGTCATCCAAGGTCTTATTGAAGTGCGTGACACCGAAGCGAGCAAGCGCGAAAAGTGTGACGGAGCTGGCGGAATCGCATCGCGATGTTGCAGTCGTAAAGCCCATCGACACTCGCGGGCTTCGTTCGAGAGCGACGCGTGAGTGTTAGAACTTTGCAGCGCGGTTCGATTCAGAAGCGATTTACGGAACGCTTCACAGTTTTGCTTCAAAGTGACGAGGCGACGAGGCGACGGGGTGACGAAGTGACGAAGTCAGAAGGATGCAGCTCGACATGCTTTGACCTTCGTAGAGCTGGCTTGGGCGTCTGTAAGCTACAGATGTGGCGCTCTGTTGGAGGTGCGGGCTCTGACTTCGTCACCTTGTCACTTCGTCACTTCGCCTCGTGGCGAGCGAGGGCTGCGCGAAAGATCCCCACGAGCGTTTTCCCATCCGCGATCTCTCCGGAGTGCGCCATGGCGAGCGCTTCGTCGAATGGCTTCCAATGCACTTCGATCACTTCATGGGCTTCGAGATTGGTGTCTACCGGCTCGAGCTCTTGCGCCATGTAGAGGTACACGGCCTCAGTGAAGATACCGGGTGAGCTGTAGTACTTGCCGAGCTCGCGCCACGCCGCTGCTTTGCGACCAGCTTCTTCTTCGAGCTCTCGCTGCACCGTCTGAAAGGGCGGCTCGCAATGGTCGATCTTGCCGGCGGGAAGTTCCCAAATATATCCGTTGGCAGCGTGACGAAACTGACGCAGCAAGCACACGCGATCATCGTTATCGATCGCGACGACGGCGGCTCCGCCCGGATGATGAATCATCTCGAGCTCCGCGACGTTGCCATTGGGCAGGCGCACGCGCTCGAGATTCAGCTTGATGACGCGGCCCTGGAAAATTTCGGTCAGAGACAGGAGAGACATATGACGAAGGTGATGTAAGTGATGTGAGTGATGCAGGTCAGGCAGCTGCGGTGCCCTGCGAGTGGGGAGTTGTAGCGTAGCCTACGTCACTTTAATCACTTGCATCACTTACATCACTTACATCAGTCGCGCTAGCCGCGCGGCTCCTCATCCGGAGCGGCATCATCTTCGAGCGTATCCTCTTCGGGGAGCTCCTCTTCTCGCGCCTTGGCCGCCGTCGACTTCGACGTTTCCGTGCCGATGCGGTAGGCGGCGAATCCGGGAAGAACGACTTGGTTGAGTGCCATGCCCAGGATGCGGCCACTCGTCGGTGCATAGAGGCGATATTGCTCGTTCGAGATGGGATCGGTCACGACGCCGAGAAGCTCGCCTTCGCTCACGCGCTCGCCGAGCGCGACATCCGAGAACAAGATGCCGCCGTGATCGACGCGGACCCATTTCGATGCGTAGTACACCGGCTCCGGTTCGCCCCAATAGCGTCGCGTACGCGTCATGCCGAGCGAGTACATCAATGTCTCGATCGCCTTGGCGCCGTGCTCGACCTGTTCCGGTTGAACGCGCATCGGCTCGCCCATCTCGAATGTGACTGCAGGAATGCCTGCTTCGGTTGCGGCTCGACGCAGTGAGCCTTTATCGCCGGTGCTGTGCAAGACGACCGTTGCGCCGAACGCCTGAGTCATGCGCGTGACGGAAGCGATGTTCAAATTCGCGCGGACCTGGGGGAGGTTGGTGCGATTGAGCGACCCAGTGTGCAAGTCGATCAACGCCGAACAATGACGAATGACTTCGGTGAAGAACGAGTGCGCCATGCGTGTGGCGGCGCTCCCGCGTGCATTGCCGGGGAAGTGACGATTGAGATCGCGGCGATCCGGAAGATAGCGTGTGCCCCGATAAAACCCCTGTATGTTGACGATGGGCACGCCGATGATTGCACCGTTCAGCTCCTCGAGCTCGATCTCATCCAACACGCGGCGCACGACCTCGATGCCATTGAGCTCATCTCCGTGTACGGCTGCGGTTAGGCATAACACTGGGCCCGGGCCCGAGCCGTTCAACACGATCACGGGTGCGGGTGAGGCGAAACCCTCGATCGCAGCACCGCTGCTCCAGCTCAGCCGCTTGCGTGTTCCAGGCGCGACTTCAGTGCCGAGCAGCCGCAAGCGCGATTTCGGTTTCAGCTCGGCGCCGCTTTGCGCGTGGCTTGGTGTCGCGACGCTTGCCATCAGCGCAGCGATGAGTGTGTAGAGAAGAGTGGCAACTGTGCGGCCGCGCATGCCGCTGTGGACTTCTTTCATTACGGCAGCTTGCGAAATTTCAGTGTGAAGCGGTCGCTCTCCCCGATGCGGGCGTAGCGTTCGCGGTCCTCATCCCCGGCTGCGAATGTCGGTGGCAGTGCCCATACACCCTTTTCGTAATTCTTTTCGTCTTGCGGGTTCGCGTTCACTTCCGATCGGTCGATGAGCTCGAAACCTACGCGTTCGATCAGCTCGATGGCATACGCTTCATTCACATAGCCGGAGGCTGCCTTGGGATCTTGTGCGACGTTCGGATCGCCACGATGCTCGACGATGCCGAGAATACCGCCGGGCTTTAGCGCCGCATGCATGGCGGCCAGCGCTTGTTGCTCCCACCCAAACATCATCCAGTTGTGGAGATTGCGGAACGTCAGGACGAGGTCGGCCGAGCCCGCTGGTGCGATCGGAGCCTGCGAGCTCGCCGCCAACGTCGTGACCGTGATGTTGCTGTAAAGGTCAGGGCGTTCATCGAGCTTGGCTCGGAAATCCCCCACGATCCGTTTCGCATAGTCGCTACCCTGCGGATCGAGCTGCGCGACGTAGAGCTTGCCCTTCTCGCGCAGAAACGGAGCGAGGATCTCGGTGTACCAGCCGGCGCCGGGCCACACTTCGACGACCGTCATGTCCGGGCGAATACCGAAGAACTCGAGCGTCTCTTTTGGATGACGGTACCGATCGCGGGTCCGATAGGCTGCTGAGCGGTGCTGGGAGGCTAGGGCTCGATCGAGCTGTGCGGCGACTTCGGGATTGCTAGCAGGTTGCCCAGCACAGCCCGCGACGAACACCGCAATACCGGCCAACAGAGCCTGCAAACGCATCCGCGAAACCCTCTTCGATCGAACAAGAGGGCAACGATAGAGTAATCGCGCCGCAGCGGCTAGCGCGATACGGCTGCTCCGCAGCCAAGCAGCTGCGGAGTGCATCACAGAGCTGGTGCGCTCGCTCTACCTTCGTTCCGCGGGCATTTCGATGTTCGAAACGCGCGGAAGGGCAGGATGCGATGCAGTTACCAGCGTGCGCCGCCGTTGTTCTGACGCGGTGGACGCGCCTCACGCTCGCGTGCTTCGTTGACGCGCAGCGGACGGCCGCCCATCTGGAAACCGTTCATGTGCTGAATCGCGGTTTGCGCATCGGACGGCGGCATCTCCACGAAGCCGAAGCCTCGCGGACGCCCGGTCTCACGGTCGTTGACCAGCTTGACGGACTGGACCGCCCCATGTTTTTCGAACAGTCCGCGCACTTCTGCTTCGGTTGCGCTGAACGGCAGATTCCCAACGTAGATCGTCGTCATCGATACATCACTCTTGAGGCCAGACAGGAGGTGCAGACAATGCCGCTCGCGTCGAGTCCGAACGTCCATGACGACGGGTCTCGAAATGGCGAGAGACGTACTGCGGCTTGGTCACGTGCAATCAACTATTCCGGATAAACGAAGGAGGGATGTCCCGGACGGGCGATTAGAGTCGTTGCTTATGAGCTGGGCTTACCGAACTGGTCGCTCTTTAGTTGATTACATTCAGCAGACCTGACCCGATACTACGTCAGGGGTTTTGACCTTGCAACGGGATAGGAGGAGAAGGCGATAGGGATCGCGGATAGGCGATAGACAAGGTTTCGCAGAGGCGATAGACAAGGTTTCGCAGGCCTTTCCGCAGTGCACATAACGCTCGACCAGGATGGGCAAGACTGTCCGTCGGCTGGGTTGGCTCTACCTATCGCCTATCCGCAATCCCCTATCGCCTTCTGTCTAGTCTGGTTCTAAATAGGTATAGCCATTCAGCTCCCACTCGTAGAAGCGCCTCAGAGCCTGGCTTTCTGCGAGTGTCATGCGTCCCTCGCGCACGGCCCGCTCGCAATCACGCGTGAACTGCGGGTAAAGGCGGTCGACGTCGTACTGCATATAGGTGAGCACCTTGCCAGCGGTGTCGCCTTTTACGATCTCCTCGATCCACCAGCCGCCTTGGTCGTGCAAACGAATATGCACGACATGCGTATCCCCGAAGAGGTTGTGCAGATCGCCGAGCGTTTCTTGATATGCGCCGACGAGGAACACGGCTAGATAATATTCCTCGTTCGCTTTGAGCTCGTGCAGCTCCAGCGTGCGCTTCACGTCGCGTTGACTCACGAACCGATCGATCTTGCCATCGGAATCGCAGGTGATATCGGCGAGCACTGCATTGCGAGTGGGTTTCTCGTTGAGCCGATGAATCGGCATGATCGGAAAGAGTTGGCCGATCGCCCAGCTGTCAGGCAGCGATTGAAAAACCGAGAAATTACAGAAATACGTATCCGACAGAATGAGCTCGAGATTCTCGAGCTCCTCTGGAACCGTTTCGAGCTTGCGGCAGAAGTCGCGGATCTTTGCGCATGTCGCCCAGTACAAGCGTTCCGCGAGGCCGCGGAACTCGAGGCTGAGTAGACCGAGGTTGAACATCTGCAGCACCTGCTCGCGTGCCTGCAACGCATCGTGGTAGCACTCGACGAGTCTGCGTGCGGAGACGCTGCGATAGGCTTCGAACAAATCCAGCACGGGTTGCGGCAATTCTTCTTTGCCGCAGTAGTCTTCCTCGATTCGCCCGGCAACACGGAACTGATCGAGCGCCGACGAGCCGAGCGCATTGAAGATGAGCACGCTGTGATGTGCGGCCGTCGCGCGTCCCGATTCGCTCACGATGATCGGGTGCTCGATCTGGCGTGCGTTGCACACGCTTGCGATTCGATACACCACATCGCTTGCGTACTCGTTCATCGTGTAGTTCATCGATGATTCGAAGTTCGTGCCGCTGCCGTCGTAGTCGACGCCGAGGCCGCCTCCCACGTCGATGTACTTGAGTCCTGCGCCCATCAGCTTGAGCTCGGCGTAGACGTGCGCGAGCTCGTTGATCGCATCCTTGACGCGACGGATGTCCTGCAGCTGACTGCCCGGATGACAGTGCACGAGCTCGAGGCAGTCGAGCATGCCGTGCTCTTTCAGCGTGTCGACGAGCTCGAGAATTTCGCTCACGAACAAGCCGAACTTCGATTTCTCGCCGGCTGAGTCGCGCCACCGTCCCGCGCCTTCACTCGCCAGCTTCACGCGCACGCCGATGCGCGGCCGCACTTGATACTTCTGCGCATGGCGGAGCACGAGACGCAGCTCATCGAAGTTCTCGATCACGGGGATGATCGTGCGCCCGAGCTTCGTTGCGAGGATGACGGCTTCGATGTAGCTGTCGTCCTTGAAGCCGTTGCAGACGATCATGCGATCGGGCGCATCCTCTGTCATCGCCATGACCGCGAGCAGCTCCGGCTTCGAGCCGGCCTCGAGCCCGAATCCGAATTCCTTGCCGTAGCGGTAGACCTCCTCGACCACGAGGCGCTGTTGATTGACCTTGATCGGGAAGACCGCGCAGTAACGATTCTTGTAGTCGTTTTCCTCAATCGCGCGCGCGAATGCCTTGTGCAGCCGCCCGAGTCGATGTCTCAAGATATCGGAGAAGCGCACGACGACGGGGGTCGTGAGATCGCGCGCCCGCAAACCTTGCACGACTTCCAGCAGGTCGATTTCAGCATCGGGTTCGCCATACGGGCGCACGACGACATGGCCCGCCTCGTTGATGCTGAAGTAGCCCTGACCCCATTTAGGCACCTGATATAGATCGAGCGAATCCTCGATGTTCCAGGGCGCGCTCAGAGTGAATTTCTTCGCTTCGTGATCCACGACGGGTCCTAAGAGAGAAGGGGATAGGGGATGGCGGATAGGGGATGGTCAGAGAGAGAAAGCGAAGCCCGCCGCGCGTGTTCCATGCGTGACGCTTCTGAAATTGTATCGCTGCGACAGGTCGTCGCGTAGAGGATCCGCTCTTCGTCCATCGCCTATCCGCTATCCCCGATCGCCTTCTCTCTTCTCTGATCTCTAATCCATTCGCTCCACGACCCTGCATACAATCGCGCACCTTTCTTACCCGCGGCTTCCATCGCCAATAACAGATGACACGCGGTTACACCGGAGCCGCACATCGCGATCGTGCGATCGTCGGGTACCCCCGCTTGCACGGCCTCGTAGCGCTTGCGTAACTCATCCGCGCTCAAGAAACGACCGCCGGGCCCGAGATTCGTGGAGAACGGGTGATTGTGCGCGCCCGGAACATGGCCTGCCACCGGATCGATTGGCTCGACCTTGCCCGCGAAACGTTCGGGTGCGCGTGCATCGAGCAGGCGCCAGCCGGCGCGGACGCGTTCGGCGACTTCATCCGCCGACAACCACGCAGCGCGATTTGGGTGCGCAATGAATCGGCTCGGTTCGCGCATCGGCGTGTCTGTGCTCAAGGACAATCCAGCTTCGCGCCATGCACGCAGACCGCCATCGAGCACCGCGACCGAATCGTGCCCCATCCAACGAAGAAGCCACCACAGGCGAGCGGCAATCGCTCCCGTATCGGCATCGTAAGCAACGACCTGAGTCGTGGGCGACACGCCCCATTCGCCGAGGCGTTGCGCGAAGCGCTCTGGATTCGGAAGCGGGTGTCTGCCGGTTTCGGGCGTAATCGGACTCGACAGATCGCGATCCAAGTGCGCGTACACCGCACCTGGAATATGACCTTCTCGATACGCCAGCTCGCCGCTATCGGGATTCGCGAGATCGAAGCGGCAGTCGACGATGAGCCAGTTGTCGTCGGTGGCGTGCGCGGCGGCGAGCTCGGAGGCGGAGATCAGGGTGGTGAATGGCATAAGGAGTGACGTGTGATGAGCAAAAAGGGACTGCGCACAAGGTTGAGCTTGCCAGTCATGATCAAGTCATACCAATCTTCATAGTAGACGGATCACACCTGTCCACCATAACGTTTACCGCTACACTCTTGCTCGTCACTCCTCACTCGTTACGTACTCATCATGTCACTCGAACTCTGGTGGGGCAGCGGTAGCCCGTATTCATGGCGAGCGTTGTTGGCGCTCGAATACAAGCGGCTGCCCTATGTTTCGCATCAAGTGCAGTTCGCGAAGCAAGAGCACAAGTCGCCGCAGATGCTGAGCATGAATCCTCGCGGGCGAGTGCCGGTCCTGAAAGACGGGGATTTCGTGTGCTTCGAGTCCCTTGCGATCCTGCACTATCTCGATCGCAAGTTTCCCGATCCGCCGCTCTTCGGAACGACGCCGGAGGAGGCGGGCACGATCAATCGTGTGATCAGCGAGTACGAGTGGTACGCGGAAGACCACATTCAGAAAGTCATCTACGTCGTCCTGTTCCAGGGCGTCGAAGGGCACATGGATGAGATCGAGCGCGCCATGTCGCATATTCTCGCCGAGGCGCGCACCATCGAGCGGCGTCTCGCATCGTCTGCGTGGCTAGTAGGTGAAAGCTTCTCGGCTGCAGACATCGTGATTTTCCCAGGGATCCGCATGTTGCTGCGTGTGCTGGAGCGGCGCGAGGCGCAGGAGTTGCGCGGGCGCTTGATTCCTGTGGATGCGAATTTCCCGGCGATCGCTGCGTGGCTCAAACGCGTGGAAACGATACCGGGCTACGAAAAAACATATCCACCGCATTGGCGCGAACAGTAGCGCTGCACCGCATCTGAGCGCGGGCGACAATGCGCTCCGTGCATGTCGACCCGATTGGCTCACGCTATTACACTTCGAGCCTCCATCGGCTTCGTTAAGGTGAGCTCGCATCATCATGTCCAAGCATCCAATGCACGTCGACTTTCCAGGTCGTGTCGTCATGGTCGGTTATGGCAGCATCGGCCAAGGCGTCACACCGTTGATCCTGCGTCACATCGGGATCACGCCAGATCGAATCACGATCATCACTGCGGACGAAGCCGGCCTCGCGGAAGCGAAGGAGTACGGCATCAAGTTCACGATCAATCCCCTGACGCAGGCGAATTTCCGCCAGGTGCTGGATCCGTTGCTCAAGCGCGGCGACTTCCTCGTGAATTTGTCTGTCGATGTGTCCAGCCTTGCGCTCATCGAGTTCGCGCGTGAGAAGGGCGCGTTGTATATCGATACGTGCATTGAGCCGTGGCCGGGCGGCTACACGGACCCCTCGCTCTCGCCGTCGCATCGCACGAACTATGCGCTGCGCGAGAAGGCGCTGGCGCTGCGCGACAAGCTCAAGAAGGGAGCGACTGCCGTGATCACGCACGGAGCGAACCCGGGACTCGTCTCGCACTTCGTCAAGCAGGCGCTGCTCAACATCGCGAGCGACACGAATGTCGATGCCGGCATGCCGGGCTCGCGCGCAGACTGGGCGGCGCTCGCACACAAGCTTGGGGTCAAAGTGATCCACATCGCCGAGCGCGACACGCAAGTGGCGAATACGCCGAAGCGTTTGCGCGAATTCGTGAATACGTGGTCGGTCGATGGTTTCGTATCGGAGGGCGCGCAACCGGCGGAGCTCGGCTGGGGTACGCATGAGAAGGCGCTGCCGCCGCAGGGTCGCCGGCATGAGTTCGGCCGGCAAAGCGCGATCTATCTAATGCAACCGGGAGCGGGCACGAAGGTGCGCACGTGGACGCCGAAAGCGGGGCACTTCCACGGCTTTCTGATCACGCACGGTGAATCGATCTCCATCTCCGACTACTTCACGCATCGCGAGGGTGACAAAGTCGTCTATCGGCCAACTGTGCACTACGCGTATCACCCGTGCGATGACGCCGTGCTCTCGGTGCATGAGTTCGCTGGACACAACTGGCAGCTGCAGGAGACGAAGCGGATCCTGAACCCGGAAATCATCGATGGGATCGATGAGCTCGGCGTGCTGCTCGCGGGCCACAAGAAGAATGCCTATTGGTACGGCTCGCAACTGTCGATCCACGAAGCCCGCAATCTCGTGCCGCACAACACGGCGACGAGTCTGCAGGTGTGTGTCGCGGTGCTCTCGGGAATGGTATGGGCGATCGAGAATCCTGAGGAAGGTCTCGTCGAGCCGGATGAAATGGATTTTCGTCGCAACCTCGAGATCTGCATGCCCTACCTTGGCCCGGTCGTCGGCGAGTACACGCAGTGGACGCCGCTCTTCGAGCGCGAACGCTTGTTCCCCGAAGACTTGGACAAGAGCGATCCCTGGCAATTCAAGAATGTGATCGTGTGAATGCGAAGGGGATGGGGGATCGGGGATAGGG
>JAEZFW010000003.1 GCA_023417315.1 Pseudomonadota bacterium | reverse complement strand
ATGCCCCCACCCTAACCCTCCCCCGCACTGCGGGGGAGGGAACATCTTCTCAACATCCGCCTCCCTCCTCTGCAGCGCGGGGGAGGGTTAGGGTGGGGGCATCTTCAGAGCACCTCATCTCCATCATGGTCCGCAACAACTCCCACAATTGGGATCTCGATGGCGACGATGCACACAAAGAGGGTCGCGGCTTGATCTCGGCGTCCTTGTCGTCGCAAGCAGGCAAGACATTCGCCGTTCCCATCACGTGGAAGATCCAAGGTCATCTCGGCGGCGAGGATCTGCCAGATCCTACCCGCGGCCCGCTCAACAACGGCGGTTCGTACGGTGAACGCATGGGCTGGCACTTGCCGGGGTTTCCGACGAACGATTGGCAGACGACTTCTGTACCCGCGCTGCACGCGTTCGCTGGGACCTCTTGGTATCGAACCGAGTTCGACCTTGCGATCCCGAAAGATCACGACGTGTCTCTCGGTCTCACGATCGGCGATCCGACAGCGCTCCGCTCGCGTGGTCGATACCGCGCCCTCATCTTCTTGAATGGCTGGAACGTCGGCCAGTTCATCGCGCATGTCGGGCCACAACGCACTTTCGTGCTGCCGACTGGAATCCTGAACCCACGCGGTCGCAACACGCTTGCGCTCGCCGTCACGAGCGATGGGAACAGTGAGAGCCATCTCGAAGCCATCCAACTCGTCACACTTCACTCAGCGCGCGGCGGCGCTCCGCTCGAGCTCGTTGCCTCGCCCTCGTACGACGATTTACGCGGAGCGTTCGACGCTCCGATGATTTCCGGAGAATGATCCATGCCGAAACTGGCCGATTCGATTCACTTCAGCGATGTCGAGCGCAGCATCCGCAAGCTGATCGCCAATCTCGTCGACCTCAAGGATTCCTCCGGCGAATTCTTGCTGAAGCTCGATGACGGGCGCGTGATCGACACGAAGGGCTGGAACGATTGGGAATGGACGCACGGCATCGGCTTGTACGGGATCTACAAGTTCTACGAGCTGACGAACGACCAGAATTCTCGGCAGGTCATCGAAGCTTGGTTTCGCGATCGTTTCCGCGCTGGCACCCCAACGAAGAACGTCAACACGATGGCAGCGATGCTGACGCTCGCCTATCTATATGAGGAAACGCGCGAGAAGTCGTACCTGCCGTACCTCGACACGTGGGCGGAGTGGGTGATGAACGACATGCCGCGCACCGAGGACGGCGGTCTGCAACACATCGTGTTCAATGCCGAGAATCGGCAACAGCTTTGGGATGACACCCTGATGATGAGCGTGCTGCCGCTCGCGAAGATCGGCCTGCTGCTCAACCGTCCGCACTACGTCGACGAAGCGCGACATCAGTTCCTCGTTCACATCAAGTATCTCTTCGATCGCAAGAGCGGTCTGTGGTTTCACGGCTGGACGTTCGAAGGCCGGCACAATTTCGCCGAAGCGTTGTGGGCACGAGGTAATTGCTGGGTGACGATCGCGATTCCCGAGATCATCGAGATGTTGAATCTCACGGAGAACGACCCGCTGCGACGCTTCCTGCTCGAAACACTGTACGCGCAGGTCGCGGCGCTCGCGAAGTATCAAGACAAGAGCGGTCTGTGGCACACCCTCATTCCAGATGAGAGCTCCTATCTCGAAGCGTCGGCGACGGCAGGCTTCGCGTATGGGATCTTGAAATCCGTGCGCAAGGGCTACTTGCCTGCGGAGTACCGCGACATCGGCGTGAAGGCGCTGCGGGGCGTGCTCGCGAACATCAGCTCGGATGGCGAGCTCAAGAACGTGTCGTTCGGCACTGCGATGGGCAACGATCTCGACTTCTACAAGAAGATCCCGCTCACCTCCATGCCGTATGGGCAGGCACTCGCCATCCTGTGCCTGGCGGAGTTCATGAGGACGTATATCTGAGAGAAGCGGTTAGCGGTCAGGGGTTAGCGGTTAGTTCTGAAACGACTCGCGACCACGACCCGAAAACCGGCTCCACAATCGAAGACGCTAACCGCTAACCGCTTCTATGAAAACAGTCCGCTTCGGTCACTACCTCGCATACGGTTCCAACGATTTTCTTGGCGCCGGTGCGATGGCCGTTATCAGCGGCTGGGTTCTATTCTTCTACACGACGTTCGGTGGGCTCACGCCGGTGCAAGCGGCAGCGATCTTTGCGATCGCGCGGCTGCTCGATGCCGTCGCGAGCCCTCTGATCGGTTATGTGTCGGACCACTTCCACCGCACTCGCCTGGGCAAGCGGTTCGGACGACGGCGCTTCTTCATCTTGCTTGCGGTGCCGCTGTTGCCGAGCTTCGCTCTGATGTGGGTCGAGGGGCAGACCTTCTGGTACTACCTCATCACATACGTTTTCTTCGAGCTCGTGTACGCAATGGAGATCATCCCGTACGAGACGCTCGCAGCGGAGATGTCCCCTGACTACAAGGTCAAGGCAAAATTCGCCGGGGCACGCATTCTGTGCGGCCAGATCTCGGCAATTCTCGCAGGCATCCTTCCCGGTCGAATCATCGAAGCCTTGGGCAACGACTCCGCCGATACGTTCTTGTACATGGGCGTCATCTTCTCGGTGATCTTCATGCTCGTGGCGCTCGCCGTGTTCTTCTTCAGCTGGGAAAGGCCGCGCGATCAGATCGAAAGCATCGTGCAAACGCAAAGCCCCGGCGGCCTCGTTGACGGCATCAAGCGTCTCTACGGCGATCTTTGGGCCACGATGAAGATTCGCGCGTTCCGGCTGCATCTCGGGATGTATCTCGGCGGCTACATCAGCCAGGACATCTTCAACGCCGTGTTCACGTACTTCATCGTGTTCGCGCTCGGCAGCACGGTCGTCATCGCATCGAACTTCTTGGGGACGATGGCGTTCGCGCAGCTGGTGGCGGTCGCCGTTTTCATCCCGATGTGCTTGCACCTGCACCCCGGCCCTTCCTATCGAATTGCAGTCTCGCTCTTTGCGGTGAGCGTGATCGGATTCCTGCTGCTTCATCGGGCCGCGCCAGCGAACGCGCTGCTGTGGCTCTACGTGCCGGTGCTCATTGCCGGACTCGGCCGCGGCGGGCTCAACTACATTCCTTGGAACACCTACAACTACATGGCCGACGTGGATGAGATCGTCACCGGCCGCCGTCGTGAAGGCGCGTTTGCCGGCGTCATGACGTTCATTCGCAAGACCACGCAGGCACTCGCGATCATGGGCGTGGGCTTGATTCTGCAAGCGGGCGGCTTCGTCTCGGGCAGCACGTCTCAGACTGCGAGCGCGATCGCGACGATCATCACAGTGCTTGGCGTCGGCACGCTCACCTTGCTCGCGTTCGGGTTCATCGTATCGCTGCGGTTCAATCTGAATCGCGATACGCATGCAGTGCTGATGAGCGAGATCGAGCGCTTCAAGACTCAACCCGGAACGGAACCCACGCCGGAGAACCGCCGCATCGTCGAGGATCTGACTGGATGGCGATACGAAGACTTGTGGGGACGCAGCGCTTCGACTCGTCAGTTGCATCGAATGCAAGCCGCTCCCGATGCAGGTACTGCATGAGCAACGGCAAAGACAACACGCACCATCGGAATCAATCATCGTGCTGGAACGAGAACGTCAAACCTTCATCATGAAGCTGGTCGAGGAGCGAGCCTTCGTCAGCGTGACGGAGTTGCTCTCGATCCTCGATGTGTCGGAAGCCACGATTCGGCGTGACATCACTGCACTTGCTGAACGCGGTGAGGTGCGGCGCATCCGCGGCGGCGCCGAGACGTTGCGGCCTCGCCGGCTCGCGCCTCTCAAAGGCATGCCGTTCTCGGTGAGCTCCGGCATCGCGGCTGCACAGAAGCGCGCGATCGCGCGCGCAGCGGTTGCATTGATCTCCCCTGGAGACAGCCTTCTGATCAATGGCGGAACCACGACATACGCGATGGCCGAGTTCCTCGCGCATCAGCAGGTCGACATCCTGACGAACTCCTTTCCGATCGCTGCCGCGCTGCTCGCGACGAGTCAGAACCGAGTCACTCTGCCGGGCGGCACGATCTTTCGCGAGCAGAACATCATCTTGAGTCCGTTTCAGGATGACAGCATGAGTAACTTCTGGGGCCGCAAGCTGTTCACGAGCTGCTACGCCATCAATCGACTCGGATTGATGGAAGCCGATCCGCTGATCGTGCAGGCGCAGACGAAACTCCTGCAGCGCGCGGAAGAGGTCGTCGTACTCGCGGATAGCCGCAAACTGCGGCAGCACTCATCCATGATCGTGGCGGCACTCGATCGCATCTCGACGCTGGTCACGGACGACGGTGCGACACGCGAAGAGCTCGAACCGTTCGCCGCCGCGAACATCCGCGTCGTCATCGCAGAAGTTACGAATGACGATCAGGTGTATGCGCGCGTCGTGAATCGCAGCGAAGCGAGCTGAAGGGGCGTCACCCCCTACGCACCCGGCGTTAACTCGTTTTCAATCTGTTCGTCGCAGAGGCGGGGATCCGCTTCTTCGCTCCTGCTCTGATAGACCCTCGCCTCCGCGAGGGCGACGGACATGTTGGTTGCTCTGTCTACTTGATTCGTCGTCCCTGCGGAGGCGGGGACCCATCCGCTTCTTGGCTCCTGCTCTGATAGACCCTCGCCTCCGCGAGGGCGACGGACATGTTGGTTGCTCTGTCTACTTGATTCGTCGTCCCCGCGGAGGCGGGGATCCATCCGATCTGTGTTCTTGCTCTGATAGGCCCTCGCATTCGCGAGGCGACGGACACGTTGGTTGTCCCTCTACTTGATTCGTCGTCTCCGCGGAGGCGGGGATCCATCTGATCTGTGTTCTTGCTCTGATAGACCCTCGCATTCGCGAGGCGACGGACACGTTGGTTGCCCCTCTACTTGATTCGTCGTCTCCGCGGAGGCGGGGATCCATCCGATCTGTGTTCTTGCTCTGATAGGCCCTCGCTTTCGCGAGGCGACGGACACGTTGGTTGCCTCTCTACTTGATTCGTCGTCCCCGCGGAGGCGGGGATCCATCCGATTTCTGCTCTTGCTCTGATAGAGCCTCGCCTAAGGGAGGGCGACGGACTGTTGATCGCTCCGTCTGACCCGAACGTCCGAGCTCTCGCTGGCGCTATCCCTGCGCTCTCTTGCCCGTCATTCGTCACCTCTCATGGCATGTATCTAGACTCGAACTGCGCCACGGCAGTCCCGTTGCCATCGAGGAGCTCGAGTCTCTCACCGTCGATTCTCCAGCTCGCCACTTTGCCGAGTGCGTCATGGAAGGCCTGCTCATACTCCATGCCTTCATCGCACGCCATCATCGTACCGGCCATCTGCGAGAAGGTGAGCGAATCCCCGCTCAATGAATAACTGCCAAGCAAACGATTGCAGCCACCATACCCGGCGACACGCTGTTCATCCGCATGGAGCACCAGATAAGGTTCGCGCTGCTCGGACGCCACATTCACAGTCATATCGCCGAGGGTCATGAGCTTCCAATAGGTGTTCTCGAGCGTTGCCGTCGATGCGGTTTCATCTGCGGGTGACTGCGCGCGCACGAGCATGATCTCGAGCTCCTGTCCGGCAGCGGGTAATGCGTAGTGGCGATCGGTCGTGAACAGCAACCGGCCCGCATGGCTCACACGCGCGCGAACGGCATAACTGCGACCTTGTTGGATCTGCGCTGGATCGTACGAAATGCTGAAGCGGAACGGCGGTTGACCCGCAGGCGCACTCTCGGTTCGTCCGATCACCTGCGAGGGTGCATCCGCTCGAGAGACATCCTCGAGCGTCGCTTCGAAGCGGGCATCCGGTGGAAGCGCCATCCTCTCGCGATAGGTCGCCACGCCCTTGATCTCGGCGCCTGCGCTCGGTCGAGCGCTCGTCTGCGCTGAAGTCGCACTCATCGTGTTGCTCTCCGCCGTCGGTGCTGTAGCGCGAGGTCCCTCGCCGCACGCGCCGAGCACCATCATCACGAGCATGCATGTCGCGGTTGAAACAAACGGCCCAAGCATCGATGGTCGCAACATGGGCAACTCCTCATCTAGAGTGCAATGAGCCGGTCGGATGCTGGTGACGCGCCAAGCGGCAGAGTGCGCACATGGACTTTGCTGCTGGTGCGCTCGATGTCTACTCGCCGGCAGTGCCCAAGTATGCCTAGGGAGCGGTTAGGGGCTATTCGTAGTATGTGCAAGCCGCGCGCCCGCTGCGATTCAAGCAAGAACATCTGCCGGGAATCCCCGTATGCGCGCGTGAGGCCATCCATGCACCGCCGTCGGGTGCGCACTCGGTCACTCCTGCAATAGGTAAAGAGTCCTAGCCTTGCAGCATGGCGCTCTCCATCCAAGAAAGCAGACGACTCGTCCTTCCCCTCGAAACGGCAGTGCAGGCTGTGCTGCAGTTCGATTCCGACAGCGGCGGTCGGCTTGCGCAAGATACGGTCATCGAGGCACGGATCGACACCGACCCCGCACCCTGTCTAGTGCTGATGGTGCGATCGCGCAAGTCAGAGGCGATCCAGGACTATACGTTCAACTTGCCTACGCTCGCCGCTGCCATCATCAACTATTGTCGATTGGCCAAGATCCCGCTGCCGCGCAATGCGAAGAAGACGCTCGAGGTCGTTCCCGAAGGACTCGCGTTCTGTGTCGAGACGACCATCAGCTTGCCTCGCTGGTACAGCGGATTGAGCGGACAGCGCCGCAGCGCGACAGCAACGACACGCGGCCCGGAACCAACAACGATCCCACAATCCGAGCCCAAGGAAGAGAGCGCTGCCATAGCGTCGTAACAGTCGAAGAGTCCTTCCCTCGGGTGCTGCAGCTCCTTCACGTCCAGCAGCGTCGCTTCTGATAGACCCTCGCCTACGCGAGGGCGACGAACATGTTGGTTGCTCCGCCTATTTCATTCGTCGTCCCGCGCGGCGGGGATCCATCCGGTTCTTCTGTCTTTCTCGTATCACGATGTCGCCGCGTAGTATCCCAGAGCGACCAGAGCCACACATGCACACATATATATGTATGTTAGCGGCTGTATGTCAGCCCTGTTCGCGATAGCACGCCTCGATGTTGTTGCCGTCCGGATCGAGGACGAAGGCGCCGTAGTAGGCCATCGCGCCTTCGCGCGGTCCGGGTTTGCCGAAGTCGCGCCCACCCGCCGCGATCGCTGCGCGGTGAAACTCATCCACCATCGCCTTGCTCTTCGCGACGAACGCAACGTGCATTTGATTGAGCCCGGCACGCGAGCCCTCGGCCCAATACGAAGGCCGCAGCGTTCCAATCCATAGGTAAGGAAGCGGCTCCTCTGCACTCTTGCCGAGCACGAATGCTTGATCGCCGTTGTCGATCGTGCCGAGGTCGAGCGCCTTTGCAATCGCATCGTAGAACCGACGCGCTTTCGCGAGATCCGACACGACGAAACCCGTATGGTCGAGCATGAGAACTCCTTAGATTTGCTCACCAAAGACGCCAGTCATAGCTGAGCACAGAATGTATGCGAGTCGCGTCGGGTTCCGGCGCGCCTCGCGGCTCAGCACACGCACCAATAGCTCACACTGACGCTGGAGGCTCCGAGAATCGGATGCGCAGCGCCGGCGCGTATGGGACTACTTCCAATGAAGTCTGACTGTTGTGTCCGCTTGGTATAGCCAAAGCCGGGATTTCACGATGTCTAGTATAAGGGACATGATGTAAAGAAAACTAGACACACCGATTCGACGCAGCTACACTCCCCCCGACAAGAATCGGCGAGGAGTTGACATGTCTTTCCGAGAGAAGAGCGCCTGGGTCACATTGATTGCCATACTGGTCGTATGCGCTCTGTTCTTTTCTCACGGCCCAAACATCTTCGTGCCACATCCGCACTCCGCGGCGTTCCAGGCGATGATCTCGAGCTTCGTCGCATTCCTCTTGATCAAGATCATCGCGCAGGTGGTCTTGTATGTTCGCAATCCAAAAGACGCGCGCACGCCTAAGGATGAGCGCGAGCAGTTAATCGATCTGAAAGCGATACGACTCGCATCGTATGTCTACGTGCTTGGAACGTTCCTCGCGGTCCTCACGCTGCACCATGGAGCCAGTGGTCGCGCTGTCGGCTTCTTCGTACTCCTGTCGTTCGTCGTCGCGGAGATCTGCAATCAGACCGCGCGCATCGTCTACCACAGGCGCGGCTCCTGATCGCTGCGAGCACTGCACATGGAGAAGATCGAGATCACCAACAACATACGCCGCCTGCGCTTCGATCGCGGCGAGATGACGCAGCAGGAGCTGGCGGATCGCATCGGCGTCACACGTCAGACGGTGAATGCGATCGAGCTGGGTAAGTACTCGCCTTCGCTCGAGGTCGCCTACCGAATCGCATACACGTTCGAGGTGAGCCTGGAAGAGGTGTTCCAGTTCGTTGTAAATGGCAAACCCCATGAATCGACGCCACATTCTCAAAGCCGCCGCAGGTCTGGGCGTTCTCGCTAGTGGAGCCGCGTTAGGGCGGTACGCACTCGTTGCGCCACCTACAAGTGCGCAGCTGGACAGCGTCGACGCGCTCGCGGTGCGCATCTACGAGGCTCTTCCACAAGACATTAGAGAACGCGCGTGCGTGTCTTACGACCATCCTCTGCGGCAGTGTCACAACCGCGGTCTGGGCATGGGCGGCGTGAACGTGACTGCGCTCCACCTCGATTGGGACACGCGTTGCGCAATCTCCGATCTGCTCCATGCCGGGCTTTCTCCCGTTGGCCGATTACGCGTACCGTATCAGGATGCGACCCGCTGGGCTGGCGTGAACTTCATGCAACTGCTCATCTGCGGCGACCCTCGCAAGCCGCCCTATCAAATCGTGTTGTCTGGGATTCACCTCAACTTGAGACTGGGCGATGCGCGGGCCGAGGGCATCGCGTTTGGCGGCCCGCAGGTGTACGGCGATCAGCGCGGCGACGAGGTCGCAGGGTTGCCCGGCAACGCTTATCGCTATCAATGGCAGAGAGCGCACCGGTTCGTCACCACGCTCACGTCCGCCGAACGCACTGCTGTGCGCGTTGCACGAGCGCCGGCTCAAGTGAATATCGGTCTGCAAGGACGCAACGGCCGCTTCGACGGCTTGGCGATTGGAGAGCTTTCGGCCTCCAAGCGCGCACTCGCCCACGATCTAGTTGCAGGCATTCTAGATACCTATGCTGAGCAAGACGCTGCCTATGCCTGGCAATGTCTAGCGCGCAATGGCGGCGTGGATGCGCTGCGCTTCGCCGACTATGAGGAGGATTTCCACGGATCGCGGCGCGCGGGACACGAGCCGTCGCAAATCTTCCGCTTGGAAGGCCCTTCCGCGGTGTTTCATTTTCGCGGTGAGCCGCATGTCCATGCGTTCATCAATGTGGCGATGGACGGCGATCGTCCGCTCAGCCTTGGAGAGAGGCTCGGCGAGAATCCTCGCGTGCTCGAAGGCGAGAACCTCCGCGCCTTCTTCGAAACCGCGATGTGCACACAGGGCGAAGCGGACCTCGCTTACATGCCATCAAGCAGCGTCGTTGGACGATTGCGGGAAGGTGCGGTGAGGAACGGCGACATCTGGGCGGCTGAGAGCTGGATAGATGAGCTCGTCTTGCTTGAAGCGCGTGGCGCGGATCTTTCATCGGAGATCGCCCAGCGTCTGCGAGCGCGCGGCAAGAGCGTGCAAGGAGGTGCGACCTATCGCATCGTTACCACGGGCTATGTCGCTCACGGATCGAGCTCCGCAATCCTCGGCCGAGTGCTCGAGCCACGCTCGCGCGGTCTACTGCGCGATGCGATCTGCGCGCACGCGCGAGTGCATGGATTCGATGTCTAGCTGACCTAGATAGATAGCAAGACCATTCTTGGGCGCGACACCTCTCGCGGTGCCGACTATGCATACCTAACGGAACACAGAGATGTGAGACTCGGCGCTATTCACACGGCGTCATGGCCGTTTGAAAATGCATGTAACGCACGTCCGGCGCCGCGAAGAAGTCGTGTGCTATTTGACAACCGCTGGCTGATGGGCGGCAGCGCGAAGAAGTCGCAGTCTGTCGATTGAACGATGACTGCTTTCGTTAGCGGACCTCGCTACCCGAAGTGAAGTCCTTTCAGGTGGAGGTGAGGCTTCGGTGCCCGAATCCAAGCCTCCACGATCGGGGCGACACGCTATTTTTCCGCATCCTCTGCCGTCGCCCTAGATATCGCAACAAATCTGTCTGAGATCAGCGCCTCATCCTGGTGATAGATCACGCGGGCACTCATGTTCGTCGGGTCCACGAGCACCGACCAGACGAGCCGAGCGCCATGCAAGTCGAGGTGCTGAAAATGCAGCAAGGGGTTCTCGGTTTCGCGATACACGCCGATTAATTGCACCGTACCTGTCGACGATAGACCGAGGCCGATGAGTAGATAAGATTCGATGGCAGAGCGCTTCTTCGCGGGAACACCGTGCCAGCTCGACACGAGTTGCTGCTTCGATTGCCTGGGGGTCGAGTCGAACGTGATGACCTCGAACGATTGGGCTCGCGTGACGAATGCGAACAGGCATACGAAAGCTAAGACAGATAGCTGGGCACGCGATCTCATGGGACTCCTTCTGGCCGCTGAGCGCAACTTGTCCGCACGTTATCTCAGGGCGTGCCCCGGTGCCATGTGCGAGTTGTCGCGTACTCCGGGCGGCGGAGCCTCGTTCGTTCCATCGTGTCGGATTGGAATCCGACCTACCGCTTGAGATGCGTGCGCGCTTCCGTGAGCGGTGCTTCTCGCGTTCCGCTTCCCGCGACATCCAGGACTCGTTCGTAGAAGCCGCGAGCCGCAGTATCGTCTGCATTCGCGCGAGCGGCTCGGGCCGCGCCAAGCAGCGAGTTGAATCGATTCGGGTAGAGTTCGAGCGATTTCCTGTAGGCGGCCAGCGCCTCGGAAGGCTGTTCCTGGTCCATATACAAATCGCCGAGCTGCTCATAGGCCGGCAGTGTTGGAGCAGGTGTGACCGCGTGCTTAGGCGTCGCGGTTTCCAATGCGACCGCCTCGCGCATCAGGCGCACGCTATTCGTTGGATCTCCGAGCCTGTGAGCGCGCCACGCGCTGAGCTCCAGCTTCAACACGCTGATATTGCGCGCGAAGAGATCCTCACCGCTGTCGCGCGTCTTCTGTTCGAGCTCGCCGAGACGCTCGATCGAGCGGCTCACTTGCGCGTCCTTACCGAGATGAACTGCTCCCAATCCGCGCGCGAATTGCTGGATGGCCTCGGGCCACGTCATGCGGTCCCAATCCAGAACGGCTGGAGCGCGCGGCTCGATCGCGAGTGCTTCTTGCCAGGCGCGACGCTCCAACGCGTAGCGCGCCTGCGTCGATGCGAGATGAAACGCCGTCTTGAACGTCGGTTCCAAACGCTGAATATCGTGCAGACGCTTCAACTGGGTCGCCGCAGCTTCATCCTCCGCCTGCTGCAGGTAGGCATACACGAGATACTCGATCGCGTGCGGAAACTCATCCCAAACGAGCTCTCCAGCGGCGCCCGCTGGATGGAGCAAAGCTGCATCCGCCGCGCGCAAGTTCCCTGAGATCACCCTCTCCCACTCGCCCAGACGCGTATATATATGAGTGGGCATGTGCAACGCGTGAGGGTTGTTCGGCGCAATCGCATCGTACTTGCGGGTCACCTCCAAGAGCTCGCGCTCACGCCCAGGAACGTCGTTTGCGTGTACCAGATAGTGCATGGCGCCGGGATGATCTGGATTGCGTTCGTACACGCGAATCAAGATCCCCGCCGCCCTGTCCGCGTGCTCGCGTGTACTCACGTTCGCTGGCGTCGTTGCCAAGTGAGCGAGCGCGTAGAAGACTGCGGCCTCGGGATCCGCAGGCATCGAAACATACGCTTTTTCGGCCGCCTGCTCCCATCGCCGAATGCGTGCCCAGTAATCTGGTGCATGTGGCTCGACGAAGAACGCTTCGGCCGCTTCGACGAACATCCGTTCGTGTTCGGAGAGCGGCAGAGTCTTGGCCGTCTGCACTTCGTTCCATCCGCGTTGCAAGGCTTCCACAGAAGGCCGCGTCGGCCAGAGCGGCTGGAAGAGCGTCATCGCGATGCCCCAATGCGCCATCGCACACCGCGCGTCGATCTGTGCGGCGCGCTCGAATCCTTCGCGCGCTTGCGGGTAGGTCATGTGATGCAGGAGCGCGAGCGCGCGATCGAACTGCGCCTGCGCGAGATCAGAACAGGAAGTTGGGAAATCGACTCTGCCCGGCTCGTTTGCATGAGCGTGCACGTCTTCGTTGGCGTTCGCAGCGGTGGCGAGCAGCGCGAGCACCATTACTGTTGTCAGCAGCCGACTCGCAGTCCTCATGATCTTTCTCAGCGGCTTGGAGTGCAAGAGATCCACGAAGCCTGCGCGCTGATGTAGCAACTCGCAATGCCCTTTCGTACGGCTCTGCGTAGGGTGCCGGACAGCGCTCGGATGTCCGGGTTGAAACCCGACCTCAGCTTCCGCGATCGATGTCGCTGTCCGCTGCCGCTCTGCCTCCGATGCCAAGACCCATTCCCATCCCGCCGCCGCCCTGCACCCCTCCTCCTC
>JAEZFW010000027.1 GCA_023417315.1 Pseudomonadota bacterium | reverse complement strand
GCCGCAACGTGCGGCGCACTCATCACGCCATGAGCAGCATCGAGACCGTGCGTCCTGCGCCGACATCGGCGCCTACGCGACCGCTGAGAATCGTCATCGTCGGCGGTGGAACGGCAGGCTGGATGGCTGCTGCGGCCTTCATTTCCACGTTGAAACCTGAGATCAGGCAAGTCTCCCTGATCGAATCCGAAGAAATCGGCACTGTCGGGGTGGGCGAGGCGACCCTGCCGCACATTCGCTATTTCAACCGGCGCATCGGTATCGACGAGCGCGAGTTGATGGCGACCACGCAAGCGACGTTCAAGCTCGGCATCGAGTTCGCCGATTGGGCCCGGATCGGCGACAGCTACATCCATCCTTTTGGCGCATACGGCTCGCGCATCGCGGGCGTGCCGTTTCACCAGCATTGGCTGAGACAGGCGCTCGAAGGCAGAGAGACACCTTTGGAGGCGTACTCGCTGCCCATCGTCGCATCGCGAGCCAACAAGTTCATGCTGCCAGCGGAGGACGCGACCTCCGTGCTGTCCACATTCGGGTACGCGTTTCAGTTCGATGCTTCGCTCTACGCCAAGTACCTGCGTCGGTTCTCGGAGCAGCGCGGCGTGAAACGTATCGAAGGCAAGGTCGTTCACGTCAAACAGCGCGGTGAAGATGGTTGGATCGAATCGCTGACGATGGAGAATGGCTCGATCGTCGAGGGCGATCTCTTCATCGACTGCTCTGGATTCCGCGGCCTTCTCATCGAGCAAACATTGAAGACGGGCTACGACGAGTGGACGCGCTGGCTGCCATGCGACCGAGCGGTTGCGGTGCCCTCGCAGAACTCGGGTCCGCTTACGCCATACACCCGCGCGACGGCGCGCGAAGCAGGTTGGCAGTGGCGCATTCCCCTGCAGCATCGCATGGGTAATGGCTATGTCTACGGCAGCAACTTCATCAGTGACGATGAAGCCGCCGAGCGGTTGCTGTCGCGGCTCGAGGGCAAGGCGCTCGCAGCGCCGCGCTTCTTGCGTTTCGTCGCCGGTCGCAGACGCAAGACGTGGAACAAGAACTGCGTCGCCGTCGGTCTCTCCGGCGGCTTCCTCGAGCCGCTCGAGTCGACGAGCATTTATCTCATCCAGATCGCGATCACCACTCTGATCGATTATCTGACCGAGGACACGTTCGATCCGCGCATCGTGGATGCGTTCAACCGGTGGATCGATATGGAATACGATCGGGTGCGCGATTTCTTGATCCTTCACTACCATGCGACCCAGCGCGACGACGCGCCGATCTGGAACTACGTGCGCACCATGGAGATTCCCGATAGCCTCGCGCATCGGATGGAGCTCTTCCGCGAGCGCGGCCGGGTCATCTCCTACAAGGATGGCTTGTTCCTGGAGCCGAGCTGGCTTGCGGTCTACTTCGGACAGCGCGTCATGCCGCGCGCTTACGAGCCGCTTGCGGGTGCGCTCGACTCAGCCGAGCTCGATCAGCGTCTCGATGTGATGCGCAAACAAATTGCAGATGCGGCCGTGCGCATGCCTTCGCACGAGTTGTTCTTGAGCAGGTACTGCCCGGCGGAGCCGATTTCAGGCTTTTCGCGGAGCGCGTCCTCATGAGCGTCCCGCGTCGGATTGCGATCGTTGGTAGCGATTGTCATGCGTGGTTGGCGGCGGCCGCTTTGAAGCGAGCCTTTCGGCATCTCGACATCGACATTCTCGTGATCGAGGAAGAAAGGCCTCAACAAACCACCCTCGGGCGCTGGACGCTGCCTTCCCTGCGAGGCACCCACGCGCTCATGGGCGTCAAGGAAGCCGAGCTCGTCGCACGTACAGGAGCCACATTCAAGCTGGCGACGGAACATCACGGATGGCAAAGCGAGCGCAGTCGATATGTTCACGCGCATGGTGAGATCGGCTCGGAGTTGCAAGGAATCGCTTTCTACAAATATTTACTGCTGCAGGCGGCGCTCGGGCGTCACGAGCCCATCGAGGACTACTCGCTCGCCGCGCTCGCCGCGCGGATGGGGCGTTTCGCACGCCCGATGTCACACAGTGCCTTGACCTCCAGCTTCACGTACGGCTTCCATCTCGATGAAGCGGCGTACACGACTTACCTGCGCGAGCATGCGGAGAAGCTCGGGGTCAGGCGCCACGGCGGTCGAATCAGCGACGTCCTCCTGAGGGACGATGGGAGTATTGCAGCCGTTCAGCTGGATCATGATGTTCGAGTCGCTGCGGACTTCTACATCGATTGCTCAGGTTGCGAGCCTACGTTGATTACACAGCTATCGAGCGAGGCCCGTATCGATTGGTCGGCGTGGCTCTTGAACGATCGAGTGATTTCCATGCGGGCCGCGCCAGTGCCGGAGGCACGAGCGGTGACGGAAACGAGCGCGCTCGATGGCGGCTGGATGTGGCGAATCCCGCTCGCGCGGAGCTCGGTTGTAGGTTTGGTTTACAGCAGTGCGTTCTTGGCCGATGCACAAGCGGTTGCCCACTTGCAGAAATCCGCGCCAGGAGTGGAAGGGCAGGCCGTTCGAGCTTCCATAGCCCAAGGACGTCGCCGCAACTTCTGGGAACGAAACTGCCTCGCGCTGGGCGATGCGGCTGTGCAGCTCGAACCGCTCGTGGGGGCGAATCTGCATCTGACGCAGCTCGGCATCGCAATCTTCATCGAGATGTTTCCGCTCGGTCCGACGAGCAGGCTCGAGGCGATCGAGTACAACCACATCATCGGCGAGCACGCGGATGCACTGCGCGATTTCACGATTGCGCACTACCGCGCGGGACGCACGCGGGCGGGTGAGTACTGGGCTGCAACGCAAGCGGCGCCGCTTCCCGAGCGTCTGGCCGCCAGATTGGATCTCTATCGCGCAGCGGCGCGACTCAACCTGCTCGACAACGAGACGTTCGAAGAAGCCGATTGGGCGTGGGTGCTGCTCGGCACGGGCTGCACACCCGACACGATCGGTCTACATGTGCGATCGACATTGGAGCGTACGCGCCTCGATGACATTGCAACTCTCCGCGAGTCGATCCGCCAGCTCGCGGCCTCGATGCCACGGCACATGGATTTCGTGAGACAGCATGGTTGATCGCGCGCTCATGCGGCACAAAGTGAGAAGAATCGTCATCGTCGGTGGGGGCACCGCGGGTTGGATGGCGGCTGCTGCCTGCTCGAAGATGCTTCAAGGCAGCGAGTACACGATCGAGGTCGTCGAGTCCGATGAGATCGGCACGGTCGGCGTCGGCGAGGCGACCATCCCGCCCATCTTGCTGTTCAATCGCACGCTCGGTATCGATGAGATCGAGTTCATCAAGGCGACGCAGGCGAGCTTCAAGCTCGGCATCGAGTTCGTCGATTGGACCCGGCTCGATCACTCGTATATTCACCCCTTCGGCACGTACGGCGTCGAGATGCATGGGATTCACTTCCATCATTTCTGGCTGCGCCATCGGGCGAGTGGCGGAGAGCTGAGCCACGATTGTTTCAACTCGAGCACGATGGCTGCACGAGCAGGGCGTTTTGCGCGGCCGATGCCCACCGATCGCTCCCCGCTACCGCCGCTCGCCTACGCGTATCACTTCGATGCGGGACTGTACGCGCGCTTCCTGCGTCGCTATGCCGAAGCACGCGGCACGAGGCGGCACGAAGGGCGCATCGTCGATGTGCGACTTCGCAGCGAGGATGGGTTCATCGAGGCGGTCGTGCTCTCTGATCAACGAAAGATCGAGGGCGATCTCTTCATCGACTGCTCGGGATTCCGAGGTCTTCTCATCGAGCAGACGCTGAAGGCGGGCTATGAGGACTGGAGTCGCTGGCTGCCGTGCGATCGCGCGATGGCTGTCCCATGCGAGAGACTCGCGACGACAACACCCTATACGCGTTCGACCGCGCGCGAAGCCGGATGGCAGTGGCGCATTCCCTTGCAGCATCGTATCGGCAACGGCTACGTGTATTGCAGTGAGTACTTGAGCGACGATGAAGCGGCACGACTACTACTCACTCGCTTGGACGGCACACCGCGTGCGGATCCTCGGCCGCTCCGATTCATCGCAGGCCGCCGCAAGGAAGTGTGGAAGAAGAACTGCGTGGCATTAGGGCTCGCGAGCGGGTTCTTGGAGCCGCTGGAATCGACCAGCATTCACTTGATTCAAACCTCGGTCGCGCGGCTGCTGTTGATGTTCCCTGGAGAGCGCTTCGATCCTGCCACGATCTTCAAGTACAACGAGCTCGCTCGAGTCGAGATGGAGGAGATCCGCGATTTCCTGTTGCTGCATTACAAAGCGACGGAGCGAACGGATACAGCATTCTGGCAACACTGCCGCTCGTTGCCGCTGACCGATTCCCTCAAGCAGCGTTGGGACATGTACGAGGCGAACGGTAATCTCGTCATGGCGCCGCCTGAGCTGTTCAAGGAATCGAGCTGGTTCGCGGTCTTCACCGGACAAGGCGTCGCGCCTAAGTCGTATCATCCGTTCGCCGATGTGCCCAACGATCAAGAGCTCCAACGCAGATTCGATCTGATTCGAAGCGACGTGGAAAAGCGAGTCGCATCGTTCCCCACTCACGATGCCTACATTCGCGAACAGTGTGCGGCGGCTCCCCTGGAGGCGATGGCGACGTGAGCGCCGCAGTCCGCACCGCTGTCATCGATGGCAGAGAGATTGCCGTCTATGACGATCTCGTCAGCGCTGAGGAGATCGCGCGCTACTTCGTCGCGATCTCGCATGCGAGCTTCACTCGCACGGAAATGGCTCGACCGGATACGATCGAGTATCGCCACTGGGTGTGCGAAATGCCGCTGCAACACCTGCCGCGTACGAGTTTGTGGCCGGCGACGCAGCAAGCGATCGCAAGCATGCGCCCGAACGAGCAGTACCACCCTTATCGTTGCTACACGAACTACGCCTCATTCGGCGACGTGCTGCTCACGCACGTCGATGCGCTGCCGAACGCGCGTGAGCTCACGGCGCTGTGGTTTCTGTGCGAGCGATGGGACGTCGAGTGGGGCGGTGAGACAATCTTCTTCGATCAGACGAGCGATGCGCAGATCGCCGTGAGCCCGAAGCCGGGGCGCCTCGTTCTGTTCGACGGCGCGATCCGCCATGCAGGCAGACCGCCGAACCGAAACTGCTTCGTGGCGAGATATACGTTCGCAATCAAGTTGCGCGTTGTGCAGACTACTCGCTGACCTGCAGCCCCTTCGATCAAAGTAGTCGCTCGATGATGACTTTGCGGGCTCGCGCGCGCCGAAACGCCGGCACGGCGCTCGTGAAGCGAGCGTCGGATTCACGGTGATAATCATCGCGCGCTAACGAATTTGTACGCGCGTTGCGGTGCGCGGACTGCGTCCGTAGTGTCGATAGAGCGACTCTTCATGCTGCTCGCTGAACTGCCGCGCTTCGTAATCGGGGCTCGTGCGCACTTCCTCGCGAGTCATCGCGACGCGCACGAAGCGTCGCTCCCAGTTCACTTCCTCGATCCACTCCGTCGAGAGCAGCACTTGCCGGCCCGGCAGCCACTTGCGAGTGTCGATGACGAAGAAGCGCAACGCCCAGCTCGCATCATCGAAGAGAAAGTCGTCGACCTCGCCGATCGCGCCGTCGGCACTTTCGATCGAGTAACCCGAGACCTCTCGGGCGCTGCGCAGATGAGGATCGCCTCGCTGCTCGGAGGGGTCCGCTGGAGGTTGTTGCGTCGAGGCGCCGAGTCCGGGAGGCGGTGCGGCGACGCCCGGAAACCCGATCGGATCCCAGGCTTGTGTGCTCGCCCAGTAATAAGGGTAGCCGTAATAATCGAAGTACGTGGCTTCCCATTGCCGCGACACTGGGCGATCCGTCTCGGGGCTCGGAGCTTTCTGAATCTGCTCGCGCGTCAGATTCAGCTCGAGTCGTTTTTCGTCCCAGCTCACGCCGCGCACTGACGGCGGAGCGATCAACACGTCGCGACCGCTCAACCAACTGCCGGTCGTCACCACGAAGTAACGCAGTGTCCACGCCGCGTCGTCAAAGTAGGCATCTTTGACGGAGCCGATCTCGCCGTCGAGTGCGCCGAGCGAGAGTCCCCGCAAATCATTGAATGCTCGCAACATACCGTTCTCCTACGATGCCTGCGTTCACAGCGACAACGTCTCATCACCTGCGAGGTTCCGGTCGGGCGCTTTCGCGGCACGCGCCCTGCCCGGGTATGATCGACGAGGCTGCTCGCGAATGAGACTAAAGGAAGTCGCGGTACCGGTCTGTTTCGCCCCGTGTCATTCGTCCTTGGGCATTCCCAACAACAATGAGGCGCTCTCATGGCAGCACAGACGATCTGGATCGGCACGCGCAAAGGCGCCTTTGCGCTGCGTTCGGACGAGCGCCGCAAGCAATGGAAGCTCGTTGGGCCGCAGTTTCTGGGACATGTGATCCATCACATCGTTCCCGATCCGCGTAATCCGAAATCCGTGTTGATCGCCGCGAAGACCGGTCACTTGGGGCCGACCGTGTTTCGTTCAAACGATCGTGGCAAGACCTGGAAGGAAGCGGCGCAGCCGCCCGCATTCCGTAAGGCTGCAGAAGGCGCAGCAGCACGATCGGTCGAACGTGTCTTCTGGGTGACGCCAGGTCACGCATCGCAACCCGGTGTGTGGTACGCAGGTACGTCGCCGATCGGGCTGTTCCGTTCAGAGGACGCGGGTGAACATTGGGAACCAGTAGCTGGCTTCAACGATCATCCGATGTATCGGGAGTGGATCGGTGATGGAGGAACTCCCGACGGTCCGCTGCTGCACTCCATCCTCGTCGATCCGCGCGATCCATCTCATATGTATGTGGGGCTTTCGGGTGGTGGTGTGTTCGAGTCCACCGATGGAGGCAGCGATTGGGCGCCGCTGAACGAAGGCTGCGCTGCGGACTTCATGCCCGATCCCAATGTGCCGTTCGGGCACGATCCTCATTGCGTTGTTCTGCATCCGCTGAAACCTGACCGGCTCTATCAACAGAATCACTGCGGCATCTATCGCCTCGATCGGCCCGAGCGCCGTTGGATTCGCATCGGTAAGGCGATGCCGAAGAAGGTCGGCGATATCGGTTTTCCGATCGTCCTGCATCATGCGAATCCTGACGTCGCATGGGTGCATCCGATGGACGGACAAACCGTGTGGCCGCGCACGAGCATCGATGGTAAGCCTGCGGTGTACATGACGCGCGATGCGGGCAAGACATGGCTGCGGCAAGACAAAGGTCTGCCGCCGGAGCAAGCATGGATGACTGTGCTGCGCCAAGCGATGTGTGCAGATCGCGAGCCGCGCGTCGGCGTCTATTTCGGAACGACGGGCGGTGAAGTGTGGGCGAGCGCGAATGAAGGTGAATCGTGGCGCTGCGTCGCGCGGAATCTGCCTGAGATTTATTCGGTGACGTGTGTGTGAGAGGGAGGGCCCTCACCCTAACCCTCTCCCCGAGGGAAGGGGGCTTGGCCTCACTCTAACCCCGTCTCTGAGGGAGAGGGACTTGCTTCACTAACCGCGAGTGTGAGGATTGGACTCGCTTGACGCACAACCTCGCGTCCCTCTCCCGATGGGAGAGGGTAGGGTGAGGGTCTGAGGATTCAGGAATACGCAAATGCCTACAGTCAATGTTCCAAGCCCGCTTCGTTCCTATACCGGCGGTGCGCCTACCGTCTCTGCGCAGGGTGGAACGATTGAAGCGGTGCTCGCCGATCTCGATCGCCGCTTTCCCGGCATGCGCTTTCGCATGATCGACGAGCAAGGACGCATCCGTCAGCACATCAGAATCTTCATCAATACGGATGGAGTGAACGATCTTTCGAAGAAGGTCGACGAGCGGGACACCGTGCATTTGATCTGCGCGCTGAGCGGAGGATGAACTCGGCGCGCCCCGCGCATCAGAACGAGGTTTGCAGGTGGCTCGCGGTGGGGATATCGCAAGTTCGGACTGGAGGTAGATTCTCTCGCGGCGCACGCGGCGACCGCGGCGAAGATCAGCCACTCGAGATCTGCTTTTCACTCTCTAGCCTTCGTGTCTCCCCGAGATAATCTTCTCATTCTTGCGCCGCGTTCGCCGCGTGCGCCGCGAGAGAATATCTTTCCTCGCCCTATATCAGATTAAGACGTCGAAGTAACGCAGTCACGCATGCATCAGAACACGACGGATGATCATTCCTCCACGCGCGCGGTGCGACGTGCGGTGCTTTTCGTCGCGCTCGCGAACTTCGCCTTCTTCTTCGTCGAGTTCGGCGTCGCGCTCGCGATTCAGTCCGTCTCGCTGTTCGCGGACTCGATCGACTTCCTCGAAGACACGGCCGTCAACCTTCTCATCTTTGTTGGATTGGGGTGGGCGGCTGCGGCACGCGCTCGACTCGCGATGGTGCTCGCGTTTGTCTTACTGGTGCCAGGCATCGCAACGCTGTGGAGTGCGTGGAATGCGTGGCAGTCCGAAACGATTCCTGAGCCGGTCGCGCTCTCTCTTACCGGCGCAGGCGCTCTTGTCGTTAATGTCGCCTGCGCGTTCATCCTCGCACGTGTACGTGAACATAGCGGCAGTCTGACGCGTGCCGCGTTCTTATCGGCGCGCAATGATGCCTTCGCGAACGTAGGCATCATCGGAGCGGGGTTGCTCACAGCCATGACGCTCTCGCGCTGGCCGGATCTCGTCGTCGGGCTTGCGATCTTCGCGATCAATCTGGATGCCGCGCGCGAAGTATTGGGAGCTGCACGCGAGGAACACGCGGCCGCGAAATGAAGAGAATCTCGCAAAGCACGCGAAGCCGGCAAAGGCAGAATAGGGTGAGCGTAGCGGGTGACGCAAGAAGCGGCGCGGAGACGAGAAGTCCGAAACTCTATCTTGAGTTCTGTCTTTGCGGGCTCCGCGCGCCTTGCGAGAGATTCTTGATTCTCAACCTTTACTGACTGGCGGCCTCCGCGTTCACCAGCTTTGGCTCGCGCTTGATCGCCGGTCGGCGGATCTCTTGCTTCATCGAGGGGCGGCGTTTGCGCTGTGGCGCAGCGATCTTCACCCAGCGTCCCGTGCGTGCGGAGCGTAGCAGCGCTTCGATGATGCGTACGTCCGTGAGCCCTTCTTCGCCCGATGGCTCCGGATCCTGATTGTTCAGGATACAGTCGGAGAAGTGGAGCAGCTCCGGCGCGAACTGGTCGCTCTTCGAGAACTCCTTCTTGCGCTGGCGACCCTTCGCCTTCATTTCGTAGGCGAGACCCTCCGCGTACTCGTAAGCGGGATCCATGGTGAGGGTGCTTTGCGAGCCTGCGATAGTGAAGGTGCCTCTGTCGGCAGCGCCAAAGCTGCATGTGAAGGTCGCGATCCGCTCGTCCTTGAAGCGCAGGATTGCCGATAACGTTTCGTCGACGTTCTTGAAGCGGCGGTCTTTGCTGCGCGTCGCGGTTGCGAACACCTCGATCGGGTCTGCGGACAAGCAGTAGCGGGCGGCGTTCAGACAATAGATGCCGATGTCGTACAACGGGCCGCCCCCTTTGGTCGTGGGGTTGAGGCGAATGTTGTCGTCATTCACCTGCATCGAGAAGTCCGAGCTGAAGTAACGCAACTCGCCGAGCTGTCCGCTCTTCGCCAGCTGCACTGCTTCGAGCGTCGCGCGCTCGAAGTGCAGCCGATAGGCGATCATCATCTTTACTTTCGCGTTGCGCGTGGCGCGGATCATGGCCTCACATTCACGCGCTGTCACGGCCATCGGCTTTTCGCACAGCACGTGCAAGCCCGCCTTTGCAGCCTTGAGTGTGTATTCCTTGTGCATGTCGTTCGGAAGGGCGATGTAGACTGCGTCGATCTCGCCGCTCGCGAAGAGCTCATCGACCTCGTCGTATCCGCATAATCGCTCCACACCGTAACGTCGGCCGAGCTCCTTGAGTTTTTTCGCTTCGCTCGAAACGAGCGCCACGAGCACACTATTGCGCTTCGCGTTCTCAAATGCGGGCAGCACTGCTGCTTGAGCAATGTGGCCCAACCCGACTACGGCATAGCGGACAGCCTTCCGACTCGATCCATTCGTGCGCAAACGTTTCCGTGCCATGACGTTTCTCCTCGCAAATCATCGAGGAGAATGCGCGCGCAGTGCGGGAGTTCCCTCATCGCGGCAACAGCGTGACAGCGCCGGCTCTCGCACAGATGCGTTGTACGAACGCTGGCTTCGGCAGATCAATGCGACCTTGCTCGAACGCGATGACGGTCAGAAGACCTCGCACTCGGTCAAGAAGCTCGGCCGGTTGCAGCAGGAAATCGGGATTCGAAGGTCTACCCACCTTTTCGTTGCCCACCATGAACGTCTCGTAAATCAGCACACCATCCGGACTCAGCATCGAGAGGAGCGCGTCGAAGTGCGGACGCCACAGATAGTTCGTCACGATGACGCCATCGAACTGCACATCTCGATAAGGCCACGCTGGGGTTTCGAGGTCGGCGATCCGGGTTCTGATGCCGGGTATGTGCTCGAGCTCCGCGAGCGCTGTCGAATCACGGTCGACTGCCTCGACCCTATATCCCAGCTTAGCAAGCCATTTTGCATGCCGACCAGTGCCGCACGCGACGTCAATGACATTGCCATGCTCGCGAATCAGATGCGCAAACCGACACACCCATAGCGAAGGCTGCAGATCATGCGTGTGCGTATGACCGAGAGAAGTCATAGAGAGGGGCTGCGCCGCTCAGAGCTTCTCAAAGCTTCGCATGATCGTTCTGTCTCGCGATCTGACAGCAGATCGTGAAGAGCGCCGGTGCCGAGCCGCTGGGCCAATTGGAGCCAGGTGTGAAAGCTCATGGGTTGTCCTCACTTCGAGTACTGAGGCCCGCGTCAGCAGCGCTCAATCTGGCGAGCGCCGTCCAATCGAGCTCAGCGCCGCCTTCCTCGATGAGCCGCAGCAGCCGATCGTTGAGCAACTCGGCGAGCGGCATCGGAACGTTCAGCGCTTGAGCGGCGCTTAGTGCGAGGTTAACGTCTTTGCGGCCCAACGCGGCAGTGAATCCAGGTGGCGAGAATTTCTCCTTCGCCATCAGCGTTCCGTAGTTTTTGTAGATTGGGACGTTGAAGATCGTGGACGTCATTGCATCGACGAAAGTTTGCGGCGGAATGCCTGCCTTGCGGACCAGCGCGATCGCTTCTGCGAATGCGTGCGTCATCGATGCGATCATGAAGTTGCCCGTGATCTTGATCAGGTTGGCATCGCGTGGGTGCGCCGAGACAACGAGCGTCGATTGGCCCATCACGGAAAGCAGAGGTTCGACGAGTGTGAGCGCCGCCGCGGGACCCGCGGCGATGATGAATAGTCTGCCTGCTGCGGCTGCATCCGGCCGACCGAACACCGGTGCAGAGACGAACGCTTGTCCTTTGCTCTCGTGCACGTCAGTCAGCTTCTCGGCGAGCGCGACGCTGATCGTGCTCATCGAGAGGTGCACGCTTCCTTTCCTCAGGTGCGCGGCAACGCCGCCCTCAGCCAGGACGATATCGTTGAAGGCGGTATCGTCAGCGAGCATCGAGATGACGACTTCGCCACCGCAGCATCCGCTCACATCCGAAGCAACTCGCGCCCCGAGCTCGCGCATCGCCTGTGCTTTTTCCGGAGTGCGGTTGTAAACGGTCACTTCATGGCCGGCTCTGACGAGGTTAGTAGCCATGCCTACGCCCATTTTTCCTAAGCCGATGAAACCGATCTTCATGGGGCCCTCGCGCGGCTCGATTGCAGAAACGAAGAGTCTACAGCGAAGCACTGCGTGGGTGGTTGGCTGTGCTGTGCCACCAGTCTTCGATCTGTTCCTTGTTGCGCGCCGATGCAACCGCCATGCTTTGCGTTAATTGAAGGCAGGCTCATCGTTTATGCTTCGAATCGCTGCGGTCGATACCAAGCGGGACGTCGGAATCGCTCGTACTTTGTTTCTCGAGTATCAGCGAGCGCTCGATGTCGATCTATGCTTCCAAGGATTCGAGGCGGAGCTCGCGTCTCTTCCCGGCGCATACGCGCCGCCAACCGGTTGCCTGTTGCTTGCTTTTCTAGACGGCGATCCAATTGGCTGTGTTGCGCTCCAACGCGTAAGTGATACGCGTGGGGAGATGAAGCGTCTGTATGTGCGTCCGAGTGCGCGCGGCACGGGAGTGGGTCGCATCCTAGTGGATAGAGTGCTCGAGGCAGCCAAGGCGATCGGGTACTCGGAAGTTGTGCTCGATACGCTGCCAACGATGATCGAAGCACAGCGCTTGTACGATCAATTGGGCTTTCGAGAGATCGAGGCTTACCGACCGAATCCGATTTCCGGAACGCGTTACCTTGGTAAACATCTCTAGCCCGGTGCTGAGATGAGGTATCGCGTGGACGAAGAGCCCTCATCCTAACCTTTCTCCCTGGAGGGAGAAGGGACGTAACGATGCGCCTCTCTTTTTGGGAGAGGCCGTTAGAGCAGCGGCGGGTCAGGAGCCCTCATCCTAACCTTCTCCCTGGAGGGAGAAGGGACGTAACGATGCGCCTCTCCTTTTGGGAGAGGCCGTTAGCGAAGCGGCGGGTGAGGAGCCCTCATCCTAACCTTCTCCCTGGAGTGAGAAGGGATGTGAACACGCGCCTCTCCCTTTGGGAGAGGCCGCCAGCGGAGCGGCGGGTGAGGGTGTCTCAACCCGCGAGCGCCACGACTTGGATCTCGACCTTGTACTCGGGTGCGGCGAGCTTCGCTTCCACAGTCGCCCGCGCCGGCTTCGCATCGGCTGCGACCCACTTGTCCCACGCCGCATTCATCTCCGCGAACGTGGCGATGTCGCTCAAGTACACATTCGCGGACACGATCTTGCTCTTGTCGCTGCCTATAGCCGCGAGTAGACGATCGATGCTCGCCAGCACTTGCTCCGTCTGTTGTCGAACGCCTACGTCGGTGTTATCCGCAACCTGACCTGCGAGGAAGACAAAGCCATTGGCCACGACCGCTTGGGACATCCGAGCGCCGGACTCGATACGTCGAATCATGACGAGCTCCTGTAGTTTGAGGGGCCGGTATCTTAGCGAACGCTCAGGTCGCAAAGCGCGCAATCATCGAAACGCTAGCCACGCAAGCGCGTGCTGAGACGTGCGAAACTTCCGGCTCATCCGTTCAATCTGCGCAAGATGTCCACGATTACCCCCGCCGTCGCTTCGCCAAAAGCTACCCGAAAGGAATGGATCGGCCTCGCGGTCATTGCGGTCCCGTGCCTGCTCTATTCGATGGACTTGAACGTCCTCAATCTTGCGATTCCTCATCTCACGGCCGACTTGAATCCGAGCTCGACAGAGCTTCTCTGGATCGTCGACATCTATGGTTTCCTGCTGGCCGGGTTCCTCATCACGATGGGAACGCTCGGCGATCGCATCGGGCGCCGGCGCTTGTTGATGATCGGCGCCTGCGCCTTCGGCGCCGCATCTGTGCTGGCTGCTTTCGCGAACAGCACCGAGATGCTGATCTTTGCACGAGGAGTGCTCGGCATAGCAGCCGCGACGCTCGCGCCATCCACGCTCTCGCTGATCCGCAACATGTTCCTCGACGCACGCGAACGCACCACGGCCATCGGAACTTGGGTCGGCTGCTTCGCTGCCGGTGGCGTCGTCGGGCCCATCGTGGGCGGCGTTCTGCTCGAGTATTTCTGGTGGGGATCGGTGTTCTTGGTGGCTGTGCCGATGATGGTGCTGTTGCTCATCCTGGCGCCGCTGTTCTTGCCTGAGTATCGAGATCCCCATGCCGCTCGGCTCGATATACCGAGCGCGGTGCTCGCAACGACCACCGTCCTCGCGATGATCTTCGGTATGAAGCACATCGCGATTTACGGTCCGGCACTAACGGCGTTCATTGCGCTCGGCGCAGGTCTCGTTCTCGGCACGCTGTTCGTTCGCCGTCAGCGGCGGCTTGCGGATCCCATGATCGACCTGCGCCTCTTTAAGCGCCCGATGTTCTCTGCTGCCTTGTGCGTGAACATCATCGGCGTATTCGCCGCGTTCGGGTCGTTTCTATTCATCACGCAGTACCTGCAATTGGTGCTGGGTATGGGTTCTCTCGAAGCAGGCTTGTGGCTCATGCCGACCGGAATCGTATTCGTCTTGGGCTCCGTGCTCGCGCCGGTCATCGTGCGCCGATATACGCCAAGCGCGATCCTGACGTGCGGCTTTCTGTTGACCGCCGTCGGCTACGGCGTGCTCACGCAAGTGACGCCGAGCGGGGATCTTTGGATCCTCATTTGCGGCTTCATGTTGTTCTGCGCAGGACTCGCCCCGATGGGTGCGCTCACGACCGATCTGGTCATCTCGGCCGTGCCGCCCGAGCGAGCAGGGGCGGCTTCAGGGATATCGGAGACAAGCTTCGAGTTCGGTGCAGCACTTGGCGTCGCCGTGCTCGGGAGCATCGTCGGCGCAATCTACCGAGCGCAAATGAGCGGTCTTGGTGTCGCAGAGCTATCGCCTGCGGCGCTGAACGCCGCACGCGAGACCCTCGCGGCAGCGATCGAGATTGCGAATGCGCTCGACGGCGATGCGCGGACGACCCTTCAATCGACTGCGCGCCATGCATTCACGAGCGGAATGCATGCAGCGGCGATCGTCAGCTCCGCCCTGGCGCTGACGGCCGCGATCGTGTGCAGACGATTCCTGCGCCAGACACAGCCGGCCGTCGACATAGCGGCGCAAGCGCGCAATCCAAGCTAGCTGCGAGTCTGCAAGGCCGCACGGGGGTCGTGCTTGCACCGTACGATGGGACTGTGGTAGCTTGGTACCAATGTACAAGGATATCAAACGCGTTCAGACCGGCATCCGCATCGAGAAGCAGACGCTGCAGGTGCTCAAAGGCCTCGCCGCATACCTCGATATCGGTCTTGGCGAGCTCATCGAAGGCATCGTGCTGCATTCTTTCGAGGGTAAGGCGCCTTTCTCGCCGCAGACTCTCGCGCAGATCAAGAAGCTTCGCAGCGTCTACGGCCATACCCTGACTGCCGCGGATAGCCATCATCTTCGCGAGTCGGAAGGATGAGTTATGAGCGAGCTGCTGCATCGTTTCGAATGTGGAGACATCGACCCGCGAACGTTCGATCACCGTGCGCACATCGAAGCAGCGGTTGCTTTGTTGCAGGCAGCGCCTTTCATGGAAGCGGTGGATCGATACGTACGCGGAATCAAAGCGCTGGCCGCAGCAGCAGGCGCACCGCACAAGTTCAATATGACGGTGACAATTGCCTTTCTATCCATCATCGCCGAACGGCTCGAGGCGGCGCCCAGCTTGGATCCAGCGAGTTTCGTCAGCAGCAATCCAGATCTTCTCGCGCCGGATTTTCTAATGCGCTGGTATGAGCCTTCGCGGCTGCACAGTCCAATGGCTCGCCGCCAATTCGTGATGCCGCGACTGACCGCCTAAGGCGCCTCCCGTTCTGCGCGGCCTACATGCCGCAACTCACGCTACGGAAGCAGCGGGGTTACGCGTTGACATGTGACCATATGGTCACATATCGTCCGTATCGTGTTCGATGACGACCTGATTTTCAAAGCGCTCGCTGATGTCACCCGGCGCAAGCTTCTCGACCTGCTGTTCGCCCGCGATGGGCAAACGTTGACCGAGCTCGAGTCGACTCTGGAAATGTCGCGCTTCGGCGTGATGAAGCATCTGCGCGTGCTCGAGCATGCGGGTCTCGTAGTCACGAGGAAGGCCGGCCGCGAGAAGCTGCACTTCTTGAACCCGGTGCCCATTCGACTCATCCATGATCGTTGGACACGCAAATATGCCGAGCACCACGTCTGCGCGCTGCTCGATTTGAAAGCCGACTTGGAGGGAAAGAAATGCCGACCGAAGCGCAAGAGGGCCTGACGACCCAGGTGTTCGAGATCTACATCAGATCTTCTGCCGAGCGGATCTGGGAAGCCATTACCGATCCGGAGTGGAATGCCAAGTATGGCTATCGAGCACCGATGAAATTCGACCTGCGCCCGGGCGGCCGGTTCTCCGCGCACCCATCAGCGGAGATGCAGGCGATGGGTCTTCCGGAGACGATGATCGATGGCGAGATCATCGAATGCGTGCCTTATCGCCGATTGGTCCAGACATATCGCTGGCTGTTTACTCCTCAAAATCAGGCCGAGGGTTACACGCGCGTCACTTGGGAGATCGAGCCGAGCAATTCCGGCTTCACGCGACTGACCGTCATTCACGACGAGCTCCAGAACGCGCCGATGATGGCGGCGGCGATCAAGAGCAAGTACGACGAGCAGGGTGGTGGTGGATGGACTCTCATCTTGAGCGATCTCAAGAGCTTGCTCGAGACCGGGAAGACGATGGCAGAGTGACGTAACCGAAGAACTGTCCCCGCGTTCGCGGGGACAGTCGATCGCCGAAGCTCGACTACTTCCCGAGCGTCACCACCGGCGCGAAGCCGCCGAAGATCAGGCGCTTGCCGTCGAACGGCATCGGATTCTTCTCCGGGTTCATGCGCGGATCCGTGTTCGCCGGATCCATCATCTTCGCCATGGCAGCATCGCGTGTAGCCTTATCGGGCCACTCGACCCACGAGAAGACGACGGTTTCGTCATCCTTGGCCTGCACTGCACGCCGGAAGTCTGTGACTTGCCCGTTCGGAACGTCATCGCCCCAGCATTCGAGAATGCGAGTGGCACCCAAATCCATGAAGTAGCTGTCGCCTTTGTTGGCGTGCTCGATAAACTTGTCCTTGTTCGCCGTCGGCACCGGGATTACGAAGCCATCGATGTAAGGCATGGTTACTCTCCTTCGTTAGAACGAAACGTCTGCTTCAAGGACGAACCAGATCGCGCCGATCCGACATCGCCAAATGAGGCCTGTCTTCGTCTGCGGGGAGGGCTGCGTCCCTCGCCGGGGGGGCCTCACGGCGAGGAGGCCTCCGGCGAGCCAGAAAGGATGCATACCTTAACTAGCGGACGCTTTGCAAAACCGCCGTCGCTTCCTCCAATGAGCCTGATTGCGCGCGGACCGTGATTTTCCCCGGTTTGCCTGGTGTACCGCGAACGATGACTAAGGCATATGAGCTGAATGCCGAGCGCTGGGGCGACTGAAAGGATTCGAAGCTCGTCGGATCGCCATTGTCGGTCGCAACGATTTCCCCTGGCCCTTCGATCGTGAACTTGATTCGATCGGTCGCGCGCGGTGCGGTGACGCCATCCTTATCCGCGATGCGCAGTGTCACGAGCGAAAGATCGCGACCGTCGGCACGGATCTTTGCGCGATCGGGCGTGAGCTCGAGCTTCGCCGCGGGGCCCGCGGTCTTTACGCTGGAAGTGGCCCACGTCTTGCCGTTCTTGTACGTCACCACTCTGACTTCACCTGGCTCGTACTTCACGTCGTCCCAACGAAACCGATACTCGAACGCACCTTTCTTGCGCCGACCTTGCGACTGACCATTAATGAAGAGCTCGGCTTCATCTGCGGAAGAGAACACGTGAATCGGTGTCACTTGGCCCTGACGCTCGGGCCAGGTCCAATGCGGAAGGATATGTGCGAAGCGCAGATCGGGGCGCCAACGGGATTGATAGAGATAGAAGCGGTCCTTTTTCAACCCAGCGAGATCGATGATGCCTGTGTACGAGCTGCGCGAGGTGTAGTACGGCGTCGGCTCGCCGAGATAGTCCCAGCCGGTCCACACGAACTCGCCGGCGACGAAGGGATGTCGATCGAGCGAGGCGAACACCCTGTCTGCGCTCGAGCCGAAATCGACCGCGTGCAGCTCGTACGAAGTTACGTGGTGGATCGTTGAATCGCCGCCGCGACCATCGCGCACCGGCGCGCTTGCTTCAGGCGAGACAGGGAATAGATAGATTCCGCGGCTGCTGAACGCAGACGCGGTTTCGCTGCTGTAGATCACCTTGTCTGGAAATTTTTCGCGGAACGCCTTGTACATGGGTGGCGTGCGGATGCGATCGGTGCCCTCGAACTCCGGCCGATCGCGAATGCCTTCGCCTTGATAATTGAGCCCAACGATGTCGACGACGCCCGGTAGCGGCATGTCGGGCTTCGCCCAATTCATACCAGTCGTCGTGGGGCGCGTCGGATCCTCTTCACGCACGATGGTGTGCAGCCTTCTCCCGATCGCGGCACCTTCTTCGCCTGTGTATTGCTCGCCGACCTCGTTGCCGATGCTCCACATGATGATCGAGGGATGATTGCGATCGCGGCGCAGGAACGCGCGCAGGTCTTGCTCGTGCCAGTCTGGGAAGATCAGGTGAAAGTCGAGCGGCGTTTTCTTGCGCTCCCACGAATCGAAGATCTCGTCGATGACGAGCAGTCCCATTCGGTCCGTGAGCTCGAGCAGTTCGGGCGCGGGCGGGTTGTGTGCCATGCGAATCGCGTTCGACCCCATCTCTTGCAAGATCTCGAGCTGACGCTCTGCCGCGCGATAGTTGAACGCTGCGCCGAGCGCGCCGAGATCGTGATGATTGTTCACGCCTCGAAGCGGGATGTGCTCGCCGTTGACGATCACGCCGCGATTTGGGTCGTACTCGAGCGAGCGGATACCGAAGCGCGTCTCGTAGCGATCGATGGCCTTCCCGTCTTGCGAAAGCGTCGTGACCGCGAGATAACGATGCGGTGTTTGGTGCGGGCGCGGTCCCCACAAGCGCGGCTTGGCGATGGTGACCGAGCCTGAAACTTTGGTGCTGCCGTGCGCGGGAATGCGCGGGCTCGCTTTGTCGATGCGTGCGACGGCACGTCCTGTTCGGCGACCTCGCTCGTCTAACGCGTAGATCTCCGTGGCGACATCAACAGCTGCTTCATGATCGCTGTCATTGTCGATCGCGACATCCAGTTCGACGGTGGCAGATGCCTTCGAGACGGTCGGAGTACGAACGAATGTCCCCCAGTGTCCGATGTGTACCGGGTATGTTTTCGTGAGCCACACATTGCGGTACAGGCCCGCGCCGGGATACCAACGCGCCGACTCGGGCGGATTGTCGAGGCGGATCGCGATTTGATTCTCGCCAGGCACGATGTGCGGTGTGAGATCGATCCGCCACGAGGCGTAGCCGTAAAGCCATCCTCCGAGCAACTTTCCGTTGAACCAAACGATGGCATACGACATCGCGCCATCGATATCGAGAAAGACAGAGCGCGCTCGATCGCTCGCGGTGAGGTCAAGCTTCTTGCGATACCACACGGGTCCCCAAGTTTTGAGCCGTCCCATGCCGCCGTAAGGTCCTTCAGTCAGGAACGGACCTTCCACCGCCCAATCGTGCGGCAGCGTGACCGAGCGCCAGCCGCTATCCTCGAAGTTCGCGCGCACGAACGATACGTCGCTCCCAGGATTCCCGTCCGGTCGGCGGTGATGCTTGGCGGGATCCGGAAGAAACGGATTTCCAGTCGGAAGAATCCAGGGCTTTAGAACATCGCGCGAATCCGCAACCTTCGCTGCTTCCTCGGGTCTTGCGTCAGCGACTTTTCCGTCCGCAGATTGTGCGATCTCAGGTCGCACGTCATAGATGAGGTAGGCCGGCGCATCCTCGGGATCGCCAATATGAAATCGCCAGCCGTCGTTGATCGAGACGCGCTCACGCGGTGCTAACGACGCGTGCGCGACATCTGGCGTGAGGTTCTGTGCGAATGAGGACGGAAGCATCGCGTGCGCGAGAACTGCGCAGAAGACGAGCCAGCTGGGGCTCAAACGGTGTGACTGAGAGCTCAACATGACCTCCTCGAAAGTGTCCGAGAAGTCTAGCGAGGCTGATCCCTTCGAGAAAAGCTCAAAAACGCGAATACGTCATATCGACACCGGGATGGTAGGGGCGGTTGAGAGGGTCGCGGTGAGGGCACAGCTCCCTCTCCCACGTGGGAGAGGGTCGGGGTGAGGGCGCGTACTTCGCGTCAGAACTCGCGTTACTCGATCCCGCTCAGCTCTCTTATATATGAGGGAATCTGCGGCGCCTTCGACGTGTCGAGCTTCGTGCCGACAGACCAGCGGAACAGCCAAGACCAACCCTGTGGCCCGACATACAAGTTCTGACGCTGATACGCCGAATCCGTCATCGCTTCCGCGAGCGTCACGATCTTGTATCCACGCGCCTTCATCATGGCCATGAGCTCATCGTAGTAGTCGGCATTGAGCGTGTTCACATGGATGAGCAGTACATGCTTGATGTCGCGCCCGAAGATCTGCGTCGCGACATGCTCGCTGAACTCGAACGCTTGCGTCATGTAGGCGATGTAATCTTGGCCTAAACGACGCATCGTAGCGACGTCCTTACGCTCCGCCGCGATATCGTACGCGAGCGCGTAAATCCATTCGTCATTGTCGATCGTCACGGGTGCAACGACGTAGTCGTGCTCACGTAGGAACACCTCTAAAGCGTTCTTCGTCTCCTCGTCTTTGCCGGTACGCAGGTACGGATGTCGGAAGTAGCGCAACGTCTGATTGCGCGCGCGCAGGAGGGGCCTCGTGATCTCTCCGCCCTTGAGCACGTCTTGCTTGTAGCTCTCGAAGTCAACGACGTTGATATCCGCGTGCGAGTACGTGTGATTGCCGAGCTCAGCGCCGGCATCGAGCCATTGCTCCAGCAAAGCGGTTCGAGCGGCAAGCTCCTCTGGACCTTTGTCGTGGAGCTTGCTCTCGTTCACGAAGCCCATCACGGGTTCTTTCTGCTTGCGAATCTGCTCCAGCATGTGGTCCGTGAGTAGCTGCACGTCCGCGAGCGTCGGTCCACGTTGGTAGGGCAGATCGTCGATCGTGATTGCAACGTAGCGTTCGGCGGCCTGAGCAGACATGGCAAGCAGAACGACTGCGAAAGCGCAAAGGGACCGCAGCATCGTTGTGGTTCTTGTGAGAGGCGACGCTCGGACTGTAGCGCACTGTGTTGGTTGCGGCGAGCGAAGAAACGCGCGCTTCACGACATCTCGCGGATGCTCCCTGCAACGCGGGCCTTCCTGCATCCGTGTATCCTTCGTCGGATTGCAATCCGACCTACGTGCGGGCTTCGCATCCCGCGTCTTTCAGCACGCGCTTCGTCGATGCGGGGTACTTCGCGAGCTTCTCTTCGGGGCGGCGTGGTCGAGTGACCAACTCGCCGCCGCAGTTCGGGCATCGTCCGTCCAATACATCCTCTGCGCACGCCGAACAGAACGTGCACTCGAAAGAGCAGATGCGCGCATCGCCAGATGAGGGAGGCAGGTCGCGATCGCAACATTCACAATTGGGTCGTAGCTCGAGCATTGTTTGCTCCTTTTGTTTGTTGATAGACGAGTGGGGGGAGCCCTCACCCCAACCCTCTCCCTCGAGGGAGAGGGAGCTTGGCTCACCCCAACCCTCTCCCTCAAGGGAGAGGGAGCTTGGCTCACCCCAACCCTCCTCCCTCGAGGGAGAGGGTTAGGGTGAGGGCGCATTTCTAGCTCGCGTTCTCATCGACTCTCAGCAGGACCTCGGCTGACCGCCGACGGTGTGCCTGTCTGTCCGAGGCCGCGCCACGCGCGCCGCAACTGCGTATCCGAGCGAAAGCCCGCGAGCTCCGCTGCGCGTGTGACGCTATGGCCAGCGCGCAACGACATCTCCGCTAACGCAAGTCGCACGGTGCGCAAGTACTGCAGCGGCGTCGCGCCGGTGTGCTCGAGAAACAAGCGCGTCAGATGTCGCGACGACGTGTGGGCGACCTTCGCCATCCGATCGAGCGTCCAATCGCGCGTCGGCGCCTCGTTTACTGCGTCCTGCACGCGATGGACAGCCGCGTGCAGATGATTTCGATGTGCAAGAAGCGGCGAGATCTGCGGATCGTTGCTGCTTCGTCGCACGCCCAGCACCATCGTCTCCGCGGCGCTCGCTGCGACGGTTGGTCCGCATTCCAATCCGATGAGGTGCAGCGCCAGATCGATACCCGCCGTGATGCCAGCGCTCGACCAAACCGCACCATCATTCACGAAGACGCGATTGCCGATGACTTTGCAGCTCGATTCCGTCGCCCCGAGCTCGTCGAGATGCTGATGATGCGTTGTCGCCGAACGCTCCTTGAGCAGACCCGCGCGCGCGGCAAGCACGGCGCCAGAGCAGATCGTGATCAGTCGAGTATCGCCATCCCCAGGACGTACCTGCGACAGCCACTTCACCGTTTCCCGATTCGCAGTCGCATCCGCGAAGAGGGGAACGCTGGGGCTGCCGCTCAACACAACCCAAGCGCCGCTCGGCAGCTTCTCTGGAAGCGCCTCGAGTCCGCCGATGACCGCGCCGACTGAGCTCGGTGCCGTCGCACGGGGACCAACGAATCGCAACGCGAAGCGTGGCGCAGCGTCCCGCAACACGAGGCTTTGATTGGCGATCCTGAATGCTTCCGCTGGGCCTGCCCAGTCGAGCAGCAAAGTGTCCGGAAGGATCACAAACAAGATTTCAGTTGGCGAGGTTTGCTTCAAGCGCTTGCTCCACTGAACAGATCGTTGCGAATCGGCCCTCGAGGACCGCTGCTGTCCGTCGCTTGATGTCTGCCGCGGCGAATAAGGATCCATCGTCATGGCGCATATCGAAGGTGAGCGTCGCGTCGGTCACATATCGAACTCGATAGCCGAGATCAGAAGCATGTCGAGCAGTCGTCTCGCAACATTGCTCGGTGCGAATGCCGCTCACGATGATGCTGTCGATCCCATTCTCGTTGAGCCATACGTCCAAGCCGCTCCCCACGAGCGCGCTATGACGACCCTTGCGAAACGTCACTGCCGCATCGAAGTCGATCAAGCCTGCCAGCGGCCGAACATTTCCGGACTCGAGCGAGAACGCGCTCTCTGGTGCGCGCTCCACGTGAAAGATCCTTACGACCGGGATCCCTCTACCGCGGGCTCCGTCGATCAGTGCATTCTGTCGATCCAGGTAGGCAGGCACGTCGCGGGGCGAAAAGTACGGACGATAGCGGAAGGACTCCTGGGCGTCGATCACAAGAAGACATGTGCGCATGGGTGGGCTCCGGCTCAAGGGCTGATAGTTTCAGCTAGAAATGGCGCGCTTGCCCGTAACAATCAGACCAGCATCGATCATTTTCGGACATGACACATCCTCCGCGGGTAGGTGCGCCTCGTGCAATCGCAACCCGCCCTCGTTGATGTCGGCTTGCCGGGGCCATCGCCGTCCTTGTGTCAGCTAGTCACCGAGGAGGCATCATGTGCGACGCTCGTTGGATCGTAAGCGTGGCGTTATGTCTGTTGAGCGCGATCTTTGCCGCGGAATCGAGAGAAGCGATGAGCAACACACCTGAGTCGAGATCGCTCACGATTGACTGGCATTTCGATGACCCGCCTGAGCGCGTCTGGCGGGCATGGACGGATCCAGACTGGGTCGCGCGGTGGTTTGGATCTGACCCCAAGGGCGAGGTTCTTCGCGCTGAACTCGATGCACGTCAAGGAGGGCGGTTCGAGGTTTCGTTCAGGGACAGCGACGGCACGCAACACACGGCATCCGGCGTGTATCAACATGTACAGAGGCCTGTCGACATCTCGTTTACTTGGAGCTGGGCCAGCGAGCCGGGCATTGAAACCTTAGTAACGGTGCGACTCGAGCCGGATGGCGCAGGTACGAAAATGCGTTTCACGCACTCCCGCTTGGGCTATGCAACCACTCACGATTATGCGATCGGGTGGCGCAGTACCTTTGCGAAGATGCAAACAGTCATCGCGAGTAGCAAGTGACAGAGGCGGGCTTGTGCCGGCCTCTGTCAACGAGGGGGCCGATGCCTCTACATCTCGACTGCGCTGTCGTTCTGCCCATGTGCGTTCGTGCGCGTCGATGCAGAAGCATTTGGATGCGGTGTGTCCGCGTCTAGTTTCAACGCCTCCGGCTCACCGAGGCTTGGCACCAACGAGCCAGTCTCCGTAGCGGGCTTCTGATCATCCGCCTCCTGGACTGGGTCCGTTCCCGCAGTGCTTTTCGCCAGCTCTTCTGTCGTCGCCCCGATAGCGATGCTGCCGGTACCTTCCGCGGCTGCATCCACGCTCGAGCTTGCAGCCTCGATCAGTGCAGGCGCTTCTTCTTGCGCCAGGTTCGAGACGCCTTGCGCCGAGCTATTCAGGTCGCCGGCGATGCCTTTGGTTTCGGTCTTCAGCACGCTGGTCGTGCTGCGCGCACGCTGACGCACGCGATCTCGCGTGTCCCGCGTGAGCCCATCCGTTCGATCAGCGAGGCCGCGAGATCGGCCCAGGACCGGCTCGGTGTGCAGCGTGCTACCGATAGCACCGGCTCCATTCAGTGAACCCGATACACTATTGAGTGTGCCGCCGATCGAGCCGGTGAGCCCGCCACCGAGCACCTGTGCTGAAGCGACGTTGCAGAAGGCGCCGGCAGCGAACGTGGCGCTCGCGACGATGATTCGAAAGAGATGCTTGTTCATGATTCGTGCTCCTCTCCACGCGGCGAATCCGCGCTGTTCAAAGGAAGGACGAATCGAAAGGCGGATTTATTCCACGCGTCGCGCGTGCGTCTCGACGACGGAGGCGCTCAACAGCCCGAAGCCATACGTCGGATCGAAGCCCGGCGCCCCGAGATCTCGCGCGAGCTGCGAATATTTCTCGAGGAGGACTCGCTGCGAGCCGGGCATCACATCGCCACAATCTGTCGCGAGAAGCGCAGCAACGATAGGCGCCGCAAAGGAGGTTCCGCGCACGAGCGTGTACCTACCATCGAGGCTCGCCGCCGCGATATCCGCCCCAGCAGCAGCAAAGTCCACCTGACGCCCACGTAGCGCCTCGGGCAGCGCACGCTCGCGCCTATCGACGCCCGTTACGCCGACGACGCCTTCATACGCAGCAGGATAGAGAGGCTTTGCGTTCGGACCATCGTTGCCGACAGCTGCGACGATCACATGACCCCGTTCGATCATTGCTCGGACGAGCTGCTCCAGCATCCGATTCGATGGACCGACGAGACTCACATTGATGATGGGAACGTGCTCACGCGCCATCCAAGCAAAGGCCGCTGCAATGGCGGTTACGCTGCCACCCGTCGGTTGATCGCAATAGACATCGGCACTGAACAATTCCAAGGCTCGATCGTCGACCTGCGCTGCTATCAGCGAAGCGACCGATGTGCCGTGTGCGCTCGGAACATCGAGGCCGTCGCAGCCATGCGCACGGAAAGTTGTCGTACCGAACACCGAATGAGTCTGCAAGACGCCGCCGTCGATCAAACCGATCCGTACCGCCGCGGCTCGCGCCGGTGGTGCGTGGGCAGGCGGTGCCACTGAGCTCGTCAAAGCGCCAGGCGTGTCGCCGCTTCCGGTGTACAGATGGTTATAGTCATACGTGCCTTTCGGGTCGAGCTCTTGCAAGCGGCGCAGCGCACGGCGCGCCGACATTCGCTCTGGTGCGAGCAGGACGACGATTCGTGTGCCGAGCTCATCGAAAGCTTGCTCGCGGGCGATCGAGAATCCCGCGGCCTCGGCTACCTCGAGCGCTTCCTCCGAGGGCGCGAGACTGAGCACTTCGCGGCGAATGACCGGCTCACCTCGCGCATCTCGCTCCAGTACGCGCCGATGTTTCCGCACTAAGTCGCGCATCTGCACTTTCCTGAGCTCGCGCAGGTTGGTGCTGCGTAGTGTCCTATCCACGGTATCGAGGGTGTCGTCGACCATATCGCCGATCACAGGCGCGCGAGGCAGCTCGACTCCGGGCAGCACCTGCGCTTCAGCGCTCGCGCCGCCAAGCATCGCTATCGCGATCGCGACGCGTATTCGAAGCTGGACATGCATGCGGGTAGTCTTCATCGTGGCCAATCGTAATGGGCAAGACGGACCCGATCCAGTCATGAACGGCGCCTGGAATAAAATCGCAGGCCCGGACGTCTATACGACGATACGTACGAAATTATGACAGCGTCGCTGGACACCATTCGCGAGAAGCTCACGGAGGCCTTGCCCCGGCTGCGGCGTTTCGCGCGCACGATCACGCATCACGTGCACGATGCAGACGATCTCGTGCAACTCGCAATCGAACGCGCCCTCGAGCGACATGCGCAATGGGGCGGTGAGTCGAAGTTCGAAAGCTGGATGTTTGGCATCATGCGCAACGCTTGGGTCGATGAGATGCGATCGCGACAAAGGGCAGGGCGCGTCCTTGCACGCGAAGATGAGGCCGAGAATATCGGCGATCGAGGGCTCGAGCCGCATGAACATGCCTGGTCTGTCCAAGCCGCGCTCGAACGCCTGCCGCTGGAGCAGCGGCTCGTCGTAGGTCTGGTCCTGGTCGAAGGGCTTGCCTACAAGGAAGCCGCGCATGTGCTCGAGATCCCGATCGGGACTGTCATGAGCCGGTTGGCACGGGCTCGAGAAGCGTTGCAGACAATCTTGAAGGAGCGCGGTCATGAGCTTCACCGATGAGCAGTTGATGGCTTATGCGGACGGTGAGTTGGATGAGGGCGCGCGTGCCGAGATCGCCGCAGCGCTCGCCCGCGATCCGGCGCTTGCGGCACGCGTGCAAGAGCATCGGGCCGCGCGCGAGCAATTGCAGGCCGCATTCGCGCCCGTACTCGATGAGCCCATCCCGGATCGGCTGACCGCGGCAATCGATGCGCCCGCCAGAACTCGAGTGGTCGATCTCCGCGATGCGAGAGAAGGCAAGACACGAGGGCGAGCGCGTTGGTCGTGGCCCGAGTGGGCTGCGATCGCGGCATCGTTGCTGCTTGGTGTTCTGATCGGTCTAACGGCGCTCGAGTCTCGGTTGACGTTCGTGGAACGCGATGGCTCTCTCATTGCCGCCGGTCCGCTCGAACGCGCCCTCAAGGAGCAGCTCTCCGATGGCGAAGGAGAACACCGCGTGGCGCTGAGTTTTCGCTCCAGGAACGGGGCATTCTGTCGAGCATTCATTTCGCGAGATGATCTCTCAGGGCTTGCTTGCCGCGGCGCTGATGGATGGAACATTCACGCGCTTGCAGAAGCGCCGGCTCGATCAGCGCAATATGAGCGCGCATCGTCGGCGCTACCGGCGGGCGTGCTCGCCGCCATCGATCAGTGGATCGAAGGGGAGCCGCTCACGCTCGAGGAGGAGGCGTCCGCGCGAGAGAAGGGCTGGTAGACGATCCGCGCGAACTCTTGTATGAGAGCTCCTTCGACGATCGAAGGAGCCGGATATGATCGATCTACTCATTCAGCAACGCCGCCGCGATCTCGGCGGATTCGAAGTAGGCAGAGTGCTGCCGTTCGCGCAGCGTCGAATGGTCGGGCCGTTCATCTTCTTCGATCACATGGGCCCGATCGATTTTCAGCCGGGCATTCCACGTTCGACGGATGTGCGTCCGCATCCGCACATCGGACTTGCGACGATTACGTATCTGCTCGAAGGCGAGATCATGCATCGAGACAGCGTGGGCTCCGAGCAGCCCATCAGACCGGGCGAAGTGAATTGGATGACTGCGGGCCGCGGCATTACGCATTCAGAACGGTTCGAACGCGCCCGCCGAGAAGGCGGCAAGATGAACGGCATTCAAGCGTGGGTTGCGCTGCCGAATGAACATGAGGAGACCGATCCTTGGTTTGCCCATCACGAGGGCAGAGAGTTGCCAGTGGTCGAGGACGGCGGTGCACGTCTGCGTCTGATCGCCGGCGAGGCGTATGGATTGAAGGCTGCCGTTCGAGTGTATTCGCCGATCTTCTACTTGCATGGCGAGTTGGCTCGAGATGCGGAGTGCGCGTTGCCTTCTCGATATTCGGAACGCGCGTTGTATGTCGTCACAGGTTCCGTCGAAGTCGAAGGAGAGCGCGTGAGCATGGGCGACATGGCGGTCATTCGATCCGGCGGAGCACCGCGCGTGCGCGCGCTCGAAGAATCGAATGTGATGCTGCTCGGCGGCGAGCCGGTTGGCGAGCGATTCATCGAATGGAACTTCGTCTCATCATCGAAGGAGCGCATCGAGCAAGCGAAATCGGACTGGCGCGCCGGCAGGATGAAGCTGCCAGATCTCGACAACAGCGAGTTCATTCCTCTTCCCGGCGACCCCGCGCCGCCCCCCAATCCGATGTCCTAACGAACTGGGGGTCTGGTTCAACCCACTATCTCCGACCATCTGTGTCAATTTTTCCCGTCCGATCTGTGACTGTTATGCAGCACAGTTGGGTTTATGCTCACCTCCACGGAAAAGGTTGTGAGTGGAGTGAATACGTGCGCATCGCCAAACCGTTACTGCTGGTCACGACGCCGATCGGCGTCCTCATCGGCATCAATGAAGCCTTTCGGCTCGCAGGCGGACTGGCGTTTCTCATGATCGCGCTCGTGCTGTTCATGTGCGTTGCGTTCGGCGGCCTCGTGATGACGATCCGCAAGGAGCAGCGCGAACAGGAACGCCTTGCGAACGAGAGCGCATCGACGGAGGTTCAATCATGAAGGTGCTCATCCTTGCTACTTTGGTGGCGATCGTTGCGAGTCTGGGTCGCGCGATGTTCTCGATGGTCTCAGGACCGCAGGACAGCAAGCAGATGGTCAACGCGTTGACCGTTCGCATCGGATTGTCCGTCGCCTTGTTCGTATTGTTGTTCATCGGGTGGCACTTCGGTCTTCTGGAGCCGCATCGGCTTTGATGCTCGTCTGGCTACAGCCTAGCGCTCACAGCCAAAGTGACTCGCTATCGCAACCTGGCGGATGAGCTCGCCGGGCTCATCAAGCAAGGCACGCTGCAAGTCGGCGAGCGCGTCCCTTCTGTCCGCGATCTGGTGCGTCAGCGTGGCGTCAGTCCTGCCACCGCGATGCGTGCCTACGAAGTGCTCGAATCGCAGGATCTGATCGAAGCGAAGCCGCGCTCTGGCTATTACGTGAGTGAACGTTGGCGGCGAGAAGTTCCTGAGCCCAAGCGTTCGAGCCCCCCATCCAAGTCGACGAGCGTCGAGATCAGTGAGCTCGTATTCGAGATCCTCGAAAGCACCCGCGACCGCGACATCGTCCCGCTCGGCTCGGCATTCCCGAGTCCCACACTGTTTCCGTGGGCGAAGCTCGCGCGCTTCTTAGGGAGCAGCGCGCGGCACATGGATCCGTGGGAAAGCGTGCAGAGCCTTCCACCCGGAAGCGAAGAGCTGCGCCGGCAAATCTCACGCCGGTACTTGCTTTCCGGCGCCAGTGTCAATGCGAGCGAGATCGTGATCACCGCGGGCGCGCTTGAAGCGCTCAACCTAGCCCTCGCGACGTTGACGCGTCCCGGCGATGTGGTCGCGATCGAATCGCCGACGTTCTACGCGTGCCTGCAAGCGATCGAGTCTGCCGGTCTGAAGGCGGTCGAGATTCCGACGCACCCCGTCCACGGTGTCGATCTCGGAGCACTCGAGAACGCAATCGCGAAGCACGATATTCGCGCATGCTGGTTCATGACGAGTTTCCAGAATCCGCTCGGTGCAACCATGCCGGACGAGCGCAAGCGCGATCTCGTCAGTTTGCTCGCACGTCATGAGATCCCGCTGATCGAAGATGATGTGTACGCGGAGCTGTACTTCGATGAACGGCCGCGGCCCGCAAAGGCGTACGACAAGAAAGGTCTCGTGTTGAACTGCGGTTCGTTTGCGAAATGCCTAGCGCCCGGCTATCGGCTCGGGTGGGTGGCGGCAGGCCGGTTTGCGCAAGACGTCCAGCGTCGCAAGATCACGAGCAGCATCGCCACGAGCGTGCCCATTCAGGATGGCATCGCAGCGATGCTGAGGCACGATGGATTCGATGCGCATCTCCAGCAGCTTCGGCGTGCGCTGCGCGCGCAACAAGCTGAAGTCGTTCGCTGCATCAGACGATCTTTCCCTGCAGGTTATCGGCTCGCCGTTCCGGAAGGTGGCTATTTCGTGTGGGTCGAGCTGCCGCCTGACGCCGACGCGATGAAGATCTATCGCGCGGCGCTCGCGGAGAACATCAGCGTCGCACCGGGCCCGATGTTCTCTGCCCGCCGAGTCTTCGGCAATTGTCTGCGCATCAACTGCGGCCATCCGTTCACGCCGGCGATCGAGCGCGCGATCGCCGAGCTCGGGCGACTCAGCGCTGGCACTCGATAGGCACTCTAAGTGTTCGTCACCCTCGCGGAGGCGAGGGCCTATCAGGGTTCTTCGAGGCAGAGCGGATGGATCCCCGCCTTCGCGAGGACGACGACGTTGTAGGTCGGGTTTCAACCCGACACACGCAACCACCTTCGTCACCCTCGCGAGGCGAGGGCCTATCAGGGTTCTGAGGCAGAGCGGATGGATCCTCGCGTTCGCGAGGACGATGACGCTGTAGGTCGGGTTTCAACCCGACACACGTAACCACCTTCGTCACCCTCGCGGAGGCGAGGGCCTATCAGAGCGAAGAGCGGGTCAACGGGATATCGACCGCTAGCGCGATTGCATCTCAATGACGAAACCCCCTCGTCCGCGTACGCGAACGGGCACTGGCTTGCTATTGAGCTCGAGCGTGCGAGTCGCGAACGACAAATTCCCGCCGTCGCCATCGCTGATCAGCGTCGCCGATCGCAGCGGACCGAGCGAGCTCAGGTCGAGCATGAGCTCGCGCTCGGTTCGCTCTGCGTTGATTCCCGCCACGTACCATTTGTCGCCAGCGCGCCGCGCGAGCGCGACGTACTTTCCCGGGTCGCCAGTGAGAAAGCGCACATCGTCCCAGACGCTCGGCACACGCTTCAAGAAGTCGCGCACATACGAAGGAGCCTTCGCCATGCCTTCCGGAATCTCGGCGTAGTGCTGAATGCCAGACGTGAACAGCACCGAGAGCGCGAGCTCGAACGCGCTGCTCGTGCGACGTTCGATGTTGTTGATCTTGTCCAGTACAACCGGGGTGAAATCCATCGGATCGAACACATTGCGGGTGAACGGCAGCATGGCAGCGTGCGTCGGCTCATCTTCAGCATTGCGCTGATCGAACGTGACGAACTCGAGCCCCTTCACGGCCTCCATCGTCATGAGATTCGGATACGTACGGTGCCAGCCGCGCGGCAAGGTGGAACCGTGAAAGTTGATGGCGAAGCCGTAGCGAGCCGCATCTTGCAGAATGTCGTGGTAGTAAGCGATCGACGATTGCCCATCGCCCGGAAAGAAGTCGATCTTGAGACCAGCAACGCCGATCTTCTTGAGCCTCTCGAACTCGGCCGCGCGACTCTCGTGCGTGAGCATGCGGTCGCGGGGCGTCATGGGTGTCGTGTTCCAGTCTCCGGCGGAGTTGTACCAGACCAGAATCTTGACGCCTTTCGTGCGTGCATAGTCGACGAGCTCTTTGAGCTTGTCATAGCCGATCTGCTGATCCCATGAAGCGTCGATGAGCGTGTACTGCCAACGCATCTCCGCGGCGTAGTCGATGAACTGCTTCTGCGTGTCATAGACCGTATGCGCATCGCCCATCAACGGCCAGCTCCAAGATGCCTTGCCGGGTAGCTGCGCGGAACTGTTGCTTGCCACGTTCGGCTTGTCTGCCAGATCGGTGCCCAGTGTGGACTCGACGATCGTGCGTAGATCGCCGATCACGATCAGCCGCCAAGGTGTGAGCCATGGCAATGTGGATTGCGGAGCGACGGCACCTTCGCCGATGCTTTCCAGCGGATTCGGAAACGCAATCGAGTACTCAGAACTTTTCCACTCGGACTGCAGGCGCGTGCCGCAATAGTTGCGATCCAAGCCGGTTTCGCTCACGAGCATCCATGCATCGCCAGTCCGAAAGAGCGCCGGAAAGACCCATCCCGCGCCGGTTGGCGAAGGCGCCCCAACGAGGGCATCACGTTCATACGTTTCCTCGTACGACGGATTCGTGCCGTTCCATCCAGTCTTCGCGACAGCCATGGGCTGCAGATAGGCGCGCGTGTCTTCTTGGAAGCGAAATGACGAAGCCTCCGAAAGGATCTTATGCACGGCGCTGCTGCGTTCAGGGAAGCGATAACGGAACGCAATCCCATCGTTCGACACTTGAAAGATGACTTCGAGCTGTTGGCCGGCAGGATTCCGGAACGTGAACACCTTGCGTCGAGCCTCGTATTTGTTGAGCCGTCGCTTGTTCGTGAAGAGTTCGTAATGATCTGTGACGGTTTCAATGTTCGAGGTCGAAAGGAGCTGGAGCGATTGAGTGAAATCGGCATCCTCGCGGCGCAGGCCAAGGCGCGAAGGAGCGAGGACTTCAGCGCCTTCGAGTGAGACGGAATAGCGAGGCTTGCCATCGTCGAGGAGAACGCGGACTTGGATACGTTCATCTGGGCTCGCGACGGAGTTGGGCTCGCTCGCAGATGCGACTCGCGCAACGAAGGCTGCAGAGGCGCAAGCCACAACGAACAGTTTCTTCATCATCATCGTCGGCGGCTCTTGATGGTAGGAATGGAACCGCCCGGGAGTGTATATCGATGAGGCTGAACAGTCGTGCTCGCTGAACGATGCTCGTACAATCGGACCAACGAGCGCGTTGATCGATCAAGATTATTGTCTGAGTTAATAACAAAACGGGAATCAGAGCGGCGGTCCGTTGACGTGAGCGCCGAACGCCCCTTCGCCATCGACTACGGAGAATCCGAATGCTGAAGACGAGACTGCTAGGGCTCGCGACGAGCGCGTGCTTGCTCATCGCAAGCGCCGCGTTTGCACAAGACACATTGGTTCTGACCGTCGACACCGACAAGACCGGGCCGACGATCAGCCGTCAAATCTTCGGGCAATTCGCCGAGCACCTCGGTCGAGGCATCTACGAAGGCGTATGGGTCGGTCCCGATTCGAGCATCCCCAACACGCGCGGCATTCGTAACGACGTCGTTGCGGCTCTGAAGGAGTTGCGCGTTCCGAACGTGCGCTGGCCCGGCGGCTGTTTTGCCGATGAATATCATTGGAGGAACGGGATCGGCGCCGAGCGTCCGGCGACGCTCAATCCGAATTGGGGAGGCGTCATCGAGCCCAATACGTTCGGCACGCACGAGTTCATGGATTTCGTGCACCAGATCGGCGCCGAAGCGTACCTCTCAGTGAACGTCGGTTCCGGCACGCCGAAGGAAGCGGCGGACTGGTTCGAGTATCTCACCACGGATCAACCGACAGCGTTAGCGAAAGAACGCGCGGCAAACGGACATCCCGAACCGTTTGGCATTTCCTTCGTCGGCATCGGAAACGAGAACTGGGGATGCGGCGGTTCGATGACGCCGGACTATTACGTGAGCCAGCTGCGCATCTACGCGCGCTACACACGTAACTACAACTCGAAGCATCCGATGAAGAAGATCGCGGTCGGTCCCGACACGGCTGACACCGGCTACACCGAGGCGGTGATGAAAGCGTGGAAGGAGCGCAACTGGAGCTGGGACATCGATGGGCTCTCATTGCATTACTACACCGTCGGCGGCTGGCCGGCGAAGTACCAGGCGACGGGCTTTGGCGAAGAGGAGTATGCGAAGCTCCTCAAAGAGACGGTGCGGATGGAGGAATTGATTCGCACTCACGGCGCGATCATGGACAAGTACGATCCTGAGAAGAAGATTGCATTGGTCGTCGATGAGTGGGGCGCATGGCTCGCGCCGACGCCGGGCTCGAAGGAAGGATTTCTCGAGCAGCAGAACAGCCAGCGCGACGCCATCATCGCCGCACTCAACATCAATACGTTTGCGCGTCACGCAGATCGCGTGCGCATGGCGAACATCGCGCAGATGGTGAACGTGCTTCAGGCGATGCTGCTCACCGACAAAGAAAAGCTCGTGAAGACGCCGACGTACCATGTGTTCAAGATGTACGTGCCATTCCAGGATGCGACGTTCGTACCGATCCGGCTCGACAGCGAAACCTATCGGAATGGTGACATCGAGCTTCCGCGAGTCGATGCGATCGCCGCGAAGGATAAAGAAGGCAAGGTGTGGATCGCGGTCGCGAACGTGGATCCGAAGCGCGCGGTGCGGATTCGCGTAGCGAGCGCTGATCACAAGAACGTCAATCTTCGTGGCGAGACGTTGGTCGCGCCGAAGATCGACAGCGTGAACACGTTCGAGGCGCCCAATACGGTAGTGCCGAAGCCGATCGCAGGGAAGCGAGCGGGCAGTGCAACGACATTGGAACTGGCGCCGGCCTCGGTCACCGTGGTGTCCTTCGCGCCCTAGTCACTCGAGCTCGTTCCCGTAGACATTTCTTGCTGGCACCGTGCGAGAGGCGCCGCAAGAATGTGCAGCAAGCGCGCGTTCGCGCTGCCCCTCACCCTAACCCTCTCCCGCGGGGAGAGGGGACTCCCTTCGGGAGAGGTCGCTAGCGCAGCGGCGGGTGAGGGCAA
>JAEZFW010000016.1 GCA_023417315.1 Pseudomonadota bacterium | reverse complement strand
GTGTCTTGGAGTGAGACGAGGTTCTTGCGTGCGTAGCCCATGACTCAAGGCTACGAGTTCGAACGCACACCGATCAGCGGTTATCTAGTCGATTGAGGCAGTAATTCGGTGGGTGTCCAATGAGGTGACACGCCGCGGCCGAGCAGCTGAAGATCTTGCTGCCTAATGTTCTTCACCGGAACGAAGTGGATATTGGGCCTGAGCGCCGCTTCAGCGATGCTGACCACATCGTGTGAATCGCTTTTGTGCACTCGACGAAACGCCTTCGCATGCTGCGGCGGCACTAAGCGAACTTCGTGCCCGAGCGCGATGAGCCGACGACCCCAGTAGTGCGCCGCCGCGCACGCTTCCATGGCGACGATGGTCGGCTCGAGTTGCTGAATTGCAAGCGCAAACTTCGCGGGGGAGAGCTTGCGGTTGTAGAGAATCTTCCCCTGCTCATCGAATGCCCCGATCTGATAGCTGTGCTTTGCCAGATCGATCGCGACGAGTTTAATCTTGCTCACGGTGGACTCCTCTCTCTTGGTGCCTAGACAACACCAATTCTGACGCACACCACGTCAGAAGTGAGGGAGGCGTCCATCTCAACATCCACCCAATTAGTACCTCATTCGCCTAGATAACCGCTCGCCCGTTTCGATCTCGAGTGCGTAGCCTCTGCTCATGGGCTACGCACGCAAGAACCTCGTGTCTCTACAGGACACTCCCTACTATCACTGCATCGCTCGCTGCGTTCGCCGAGCATGGCTGTGGGGCGTAGACGAGTACGCCGGGAGGAACTACTCACACCGCAAGCACTGGGTGATCGATCGTCTCGAGCAGCTCTGCTCGATCTTCGCGGTCGAGGTATGCGCGTACGCTGTGATGAGCAACCACTACCACCTCGTGCTGTACGTAGACCGTGAGCGCGCGCGGAGATGGACAAAGCAAGAAGTCATGGAGCGATGGACGGTGCTCTTTCGCGCTCCGACACTCGTCAAACGCTGGCAGAGCGGAGAGGCACTGGATGCGGAGCGGGCCGCGGCGGAAGGAATCATCGAGAACTGGCGCGTTCGCTTGCACGACATTAGTTGGTTTATGCGCTGCCTGAACGAGCACCTTGCTCGGCTCGCGAATGCCGAAGATGGATGTACTGGCCGCTTTTGGCCGATAATTGCTCCTGCATGATCGGCATTTCCGACATCCATGTCGGTCAGGAGTCCGCTTCAAATCACAAGCCCTGCTGGATGAAGCAGGCCTGCTCTGTGCGATGGCGTATGTCGATCTGAATCCGATCCGAGCAGGTATCGCGAAGACCCCTGAAGACTCGGAGTTCACATCAATCTGTGAGCGCATCAGGCGTCTGAGCTCGCGACGCAGCGTAAAGATTCCGTTGCGACTGTTCAGTGATCAGACCGAGAACAAAGGTCGATCGCTGCCTTACTCTCTTCGAGACTACTTTACGCTCGTCGACTGCAGCGGGCGACTCATTCGAGACGATAAGCGCGGCGCGATCGATCCTGAGCTTCCTTCGATTCTCAACCGACTCGGCATACGCCCCGACGCTTGGGAGATGCTGATCTCCTCGCGCGGCAAACTCTTCGGCCGCGCCATGGGCCGACTTGATGCCATGCGCTTGCACGCCGCAACGCTTGGACAAGCGTGGGTACGCGGCGTACGCAACGCCGAGCGCGCCTACGCGCGCTGATCCCATCTCACTGCTCCGCCACTTTCCCCATCCATAGCCTTCTCGTCAGCAGCGCATTCGAAGGCGCGAGTCGTGCGTTTCACGCTGCTAGGACCTCTTGCGTCGATCTCGCCATGCTCGCACGTAAGATTCGATTGCAGGTGAGTGGGTGTCCAATCGCTCGCTGATACTGATCTATCGGGTGTCCACTCGTGTGTCCAGCTTCATGATGCGTGTGTGGCTATCGTTGTGGCGCACTAAGACTCTGCCAATGCACCTGACAACCATCGCAGCAGGTTGAGCACGAGCTTGTAGTTCTCTTCGGCGCCGGGTGCGTTCATTCCCATTGGCATGCCATTGCCAAGTTGCGCGCTGAACATCGCCGCTTCGCCGAAGAACGCTGCGCGGCCCTTCCCTACTGTCATCACGGCACCTTGTGCCCATCCACCGACCGGCACCTTCTTCGTTTCTGGCGAGAACTGCCATGCTTTCTCTGGCATGAGCGAAATGAAATCATTCGGAACTACTAGGATGAGCTGCGCCGAGGAAGGGACCTGGAACGCCTGCCCGACGAAGCTGCGCACCTTCGTGACTGACTCTTGCGGATTGCGCCCGCGCACGATCGCATGAGATCGCAAAGTGCCGTCCGAGACTCGGAAGATCGTTTCACGAGCGAATGCACTTTGAAGATCGGCATGGTTGTCGAAACCGCTGACAGCGAAGCCGTCATTGAAGTTCACATCGAATGCCACTGCAAGATCGGCTGCTGCGCCGGCGAGAGGCATATGATCGGCAATGAGCAGCAAGCTCCCACCTGCCTCAACCCATTCGCGCGTTACGCTCACTTCGTCGGGCGTGAATGCGGATGGAGTCGGGTATGGATACGTGCTCCACTCCTCATCGCTTGGTTGCGCGTTCGAGATCACCAAGAGGTCGCACTTGTCGAGAGAACGTTCGTCGAAGCTGTCGCGTAGAGCACGTACTTTGAAACCGTCGCGTCTCGCGAGCGAACCGAATGCCCAGAACCTGCCGTCCAGCGTGTGGAAGTTGAAGTGCGCTTCGTCTAGACAAAGTACAGGACCAGAACCTTTGCGATAGGCGGGAGATTCGACGGCGGGTAGATACGATTTGTCTGGCACTTGGCCGTGTTGCTGCGAGGCGCAGCCGGAAAACACCGTCGCAATCAGGCCGATCAGAAGAATAGTCGATCGCATCGATGCCTCCGTTCGCGTGCTGCGCAAGACATACTCCACGTGAATGACAAGAGTAGCGCAGTCACGACTCGATGAGTCAGCGGGAGAAGTATCGAGCAATGGAAGTCTTCATTCTTGAGCCTCGTGTTCAGAGAGCGAACCGTCCTTGGATGCGCGTAATCCGGGCTCGGTTGCATCGGTCACGTTACTTGACATGCACTCACTGCAGGGGCTGGTCTTGCTACATAAGACCACAAGGATCCTGTCATCCTCACCGTGCGACTTCGGGGACACGCACGAGGTGCGTGCCCCCGATCGGCGCTCGCATCACGAGATGTTCGCATCTTTCTTTACGTCGGGTCGCTCCAACTTGCAGCGGCGTCCCCGTCCGAACCGTTCGGCGGTGTGCGACTCCTTAAATATAGGCTGCAGGTTGTGATCGTACACGTACTCGCCCACTCGCCGACCCTGGCGAGCGCCTGCTTCTTGATCGAAGCGGAAGTGAATGCCACCAAAGATTCGCGCGTCATCGATGTCATCCGTGATCTCGTCGAAGTGTCGATACTCTAGAACGACTTCTGGTATCGCTGCGCTCGCGAGCTTGATTGCATGCGCGTTGCATCCATAGCTCCGCTCGAGCACGGCGCGCGCGGCGTGCGCCGCGCTCGCATGGGCCGAGGGATAGCTCGGATGACATGGCGTGACAACGAACGGGACGAAGTCGCGGTCGCCGCGGGTCGCACGGTTGCCGTCGCGATCGCCAGCGCGAATCGCGGTTTCCGGCCGCCACAACGTGGCGTGGTACTTCGTTTCGAAAACGGAGACCAACGCATCGCTCATTGCCATGTTCAAGAGCGCGAGGTCGCGCGCATTCTCTGAGATGGATCGCCCCTGTGACATCGCGACCTGACGCGCAACTGGATTCCAAGTTCTGATCGCCAAGACCACGGCATAGAAGCGAGCGACATCAGAGCGGTCCTGCGGCCGCTCGGTACTTAGCTCACCACCGACTCGCCTGAGCTCATCGTAGGCTTTCGCATACCGACGGCTCGTCAATCGGGGCGGTGGTGCGGCGCGAAACTGTTTGCTGCTTCGAATCCCAAACGGTCTGACGTTACCCATGTGCAGACCGACTCCAACTCCATCGGAACAGCTCGGAGTGAGTTGCCACGCGCCCGGTGTGGGAGAAGCCGGCTTGTAGAACTCGGGAACTGCTGAGCCGTCGTTGATACGTAGTTCGATGACCTTCTTTGCTGCGGCTTCACCTAGTGCGATGCCGTCATTCTTCGATGGCCCGTCGGCGATTGACGCTAGCGATTTCGCGCGTGCAGCGTCAAGCTCGGCCTTGCGTGCAGGGACGGACTCGATCAGGGTCGCATGAGCTGCCGCGATTGCCGCAGCTTCGGCAGACGCGTTCTGTTTCGCATCGAGCGTTCCCAGATACGGGTGGTAGCGAGCGGTGACTGCATTGACGGCCTCGAAGACGGCGAGTTGTGTAATCGCTGCGACGCGTGTTTCGTCGAGCGGCGAGTATCCGGTCAGTGTCGTGAGCATGACCTCGTTCCATTCGAGCACGGCATCGGCCTTAGGCGTTCCCCACGCGGCCGCGGTGCACGCGAGGAGCACGAAGAGCACACTGTTCTTTCGATGAATCATGATCGGTCTCCAAGGAAGTTCACTGGACCTACATGCTCATCTCGCGCGGCGATCGCTCATAGTCCACGAAATGTACTAGTGCGTCGTGGTCACGAGGGCTAGGCTCGTTTCCAGCAGCGGAGGACGCCAGCTATGCGAAGCTATGATCAGTTTTGTCCCGTGGCGAAGGCAGCCGAGTTGTTCTGCGAGCGCTGGACTGCCCTGATTCTTCGCGACTTGATTGCCGGCGCCACTCACTTCACAGAGTTGAAGCGCGGAGTACCGAGTGCGTCGCCCACATTGTTGTCGCGGCGCCTGAAAGAATTGGAGCGTGAGGGAGTGATCGAGCGGCGACGTTCCGAGTCCGCGCGCGGCTGGACGTATCATCTAACTCCCGCAGGCAGAGAGTTCGCACCGTTGATCAAAGCGCTCGCTGTGTGGGGGCAGCGATGGTCGAGGCGGGAACTAACGAAGCACGAAGCCAATCTGACGCTGCTCATGTGGGCGCTCGAGCTTCACAGCAATCCTGCCGCGTTCGGCTCACGCCGCTGCGTCGTGAAGCTCACGTTCACCGATCAACCGTCGGCGACACAGAGTTGGTGGTTCATCAACGAAGACGGACGAGCCTCCCTATGCGTCTTGGATCCGGGGTTCGAAGTCGATCTCTACGTTGAGACGACCTTGCCAGACATGATCTACATTTACCGTGGCGATCTCGCGCTCGCGCGCGCGCTCGAGCAGCAGCGCTTGAAGGCCCATGGCATCGCATGGGCAAGACGTGCGTTGCCCCATTGGCTCGCAAGAAGTCCCGCCGCGCACGTGAAATCGCAGCGCAAGGATGCGGCGACGATTCAATGATCCGGCGGCGGTACGACTACCATTCCAGCTCTATTCGTGATTGCGCGCTTTTTACGACCTGCTTCGATACTTCCGGCCAACGCGCCTCCTGCGATCCGCCGGACCGCAGATCTGGCGACGTCACGCCTAGAGGCGCCATGTCTTCGGCGTAGATAATCATGAGCTCCTTGCGCCGATCGTCGAATAGATGCACGAGGCGCGTATTCACCGTGTGATCCGGAAGCGTGTAGCCGTTCTCACGCAGTAAGCGCTGCACTGTCTCGAGATCCGATCCAGGCTTGCCTTTCTTCTGGCTTTCGCCGAATGCCGGGCGCGCAAAGAACTGCCGCCCTCCGATCGTTATGGGTTCATCCTTGGAATAGTCATAACGCAAGTCTGGCTTGCTCGGGATGTATCCCTCGAACTGAATCCAGTACAGCCGCTCGACTTTCTTGTTCTCGTCGGCTTCGACGAAGACGTGAACTTCGCAGTCCGCGACATCGTAAAGCACCCAGCGGTGCGCGCCCACGTGCTGCGCCTGCGTGGGCAACGTTATGCGTACGCTAGGATCCGATGCGGAAATCAGGACGTTGTCTTCTACTTGTCGCTCAGGTTCTAGGTCCGCCGCGATGGCGCTACCACAGATAGCAAGCAGCGCAGCAAGAGTCGGTGCTGATATGTTCATTGCTCCTCCGCGACGTGGGGCTCGCCTTATGAACACCACTACGGACCTGTGGGTTACAGTGAAACTCTCAAGAAACAAGCGATTGCAGGTGAGTGGGTGTCCAATCGCTCGCTATTTCGTCGGCTAAGGCGCCGGTAAAGGTAAGTTCAACTAGCAGCTCATCGCCGCCAATTTCATTGACGTTGATCTTATATTCGTATCCTGAGTTGGATGATTGGAACTCCGAACATCCAGAAAGTGAAATCAGTATTGAACAAAGGGCTGCAACTGTCTTGTTAATAGCAGGGAGATTCATCCAGGTTCATTTCTCGCACAACGGGGTGTGGGCACTTGAGACACGCACCGGTTGCGAATGGTTGCAGCGCCCTCGCCGTAGATCACTTACGTGCCGTTCGATGACGACTTGCACACGCGAATGGGCAAGGCGGGATTCTTCTATTCCGTGACGCTGAATCTATACGGCGGTTTGCTCCGCTGGACCGCCGCTCCCGAGCGGATGGACGATCCATTCTTGCGCGAGTTGCCAAAGCAATAGCGGCGTTACTAAGCACCACCGCTTAGACTCAGTACAACGCACGAGTTTTCTCGCTCGATGTGGCAACTCAAGATAAGCTTTGTGCTCGAGTGATAGACAACTCGTAACATAATAAAGAGGTAATCAGGGATGGGTATCGCGAGACCCCTTTATCGAGGAAGGACAAGTGTTGCCAAGACAACGCTGCTCGACGACAGTCCGGGGAAGGTGCTCCGATCTAGGCACTTCTGCGTTTTCGCACTTCAGCTGACATTGTGGTCGGCAACAGCGAACGCGGGTATCAATACGCTGACGCCGATCGGTCCCCAAGGGGGGATGATCCATGATGTTGCGTTTCATCCCACAGACCAGACGATCGCTTACGCCGCGGGCGAGCGAGGCTTCTACCGTTCGCTCGACGCGGGCCTGTCCTGGCAGCTGATACGAGAAGACATTCAGCCGCGCGTCATCGCGGTGAGCTCGATGGCGCCGTCGCGTGTGATTCTTCTCGCGCCGGGTCCCGGCCTGTTCGCGAGCGATGATTCTGGCGAAACCTTCAGCCTCATGAGCGATTTTCCAGAGGACTCTCAGCTCATCAGGCACATCGAATATGCTCGCAACGGCACGCTCTACGCGATCGCTGACGATCAGGTGTACCAGAGCATTAACGCTGGCTTTCTCTGGGCACTGCGAGGCTCGATTCCGCTTGAAGGTGACGTGCCTGTTAACACGCTTGACATCGATCCACTCAATCCCTCGCAGCTCTACGTCACGGCGGGAGCCATTGAGCGGTATCAAAGTGCCGACGCTGGAGCGACGTGGACGCCTTGGGAGGCTCCGATCGGTCCAATAGCCGACATGGAGATCGCTCTCTCCAACCCACCTAGAATATGGTTCGCCGGCGGCGACCTGCGCTATTCCGATGACGGCGGTGCGTTCTATACGGCTGTTGATGTCTCGCATATCAGCTTCGCCGTCGAGATCCATCCCACCTCGACTTCTACTATCTATTCCGGCGGTGGACGCATCCTTCGGCGCAGCACGAACAATGGGTCGGCTTGGTCGGATGTGCCAGGCACCGCTCGCGTCGGCGCCATCTCCGACATTGCGATCAACCCGCTGGTTCCACACCACATCCTTGTCTCCGGGATGAATGGCATCATGGGTTCGCTCGATGGTGGAAACACATGGACCACGAGGAATGAAGGACTCGACGGTGTAACCGTCTCCGATCTCATCGCAGCGCCCGCATCTGATCGCATCTACGCGCGCACTTTGTACGGCGGTGTCTATGCGATCTCGGGCGAAGACGAAACCGTCGCACCTCTTGGCAACGATGAACTTCGAGCTCTTTATCCATCGACGGCCACGATCTTCAGCGCGGGTTTCGCCGTCGTCTCTGGAACAGAAGACCGCTTGTTCACGAGCCTGCCTTCGGGCGTTGCTCGATCGTCGGACAGCGGGAGCTCGTGGTCCTTGAGCACCGATCTCGTCGCTCCTGACGTGCAGGTCATGCAAGTCGCGAATGTCTCGACGGACGGAGCCGCTGTGCTTGCGATCACGAACGAAGCTGTATGGCGAAGCGTGAATGGCGGGGAGTCCTTCACGCGCTCAGCGCCTGTCGCGGATGCAGAGTCCCTGACATCGAACCTTGCTGTTTCAGCTTCGAACCTGTCGGTCGTCTATCTCATCGGAAGAGCACCGGGCGACTCCGAGACCTCGGCACTCTACAAGTCCGTCGATGCAGGAGCTCAATGGGCTCGTGTAATCGCGCCTTCGAGCTCTCAGGCACTCAGGGCAATCGCGGTCGATCCTCGCGATGAAAACGTGCTCTACGTGTCCAACTCGCTCAACGTGTTCAAGTCGATCGACGGCGCACAAAGCTGGAGTACGCTCGGGAGCCTTTCGCACCTGCACATTCTAACCGGCGTTCTTGCCCTCGATCCGAGGAACCCGGACGTCATCTATGCTGGTGCAATCGGGCAGCTCTTCCGTTCCGTCGATGCAGGAGAGACGTGGGAGACGACCGTCATGGACGATGTGTCCGATCCCTACGCGCGTTTCGTCGACGCACTCGCCGTCGATCCGCTTCGATCGCATAAGGTCTTCGTCGGCTTGCAAACGGGCGGCGTGCGAAGCATTAGCATCCAACCCGACCTGTCCATTGCCGCGAGCACTCCGGCCACGCCGCAGGCATACGGCACTTCGGCAACGTCCACGTTTTCGATCGAAAACCTCGGTCCTTTCGATGCGACCGGAGTGCGAATACAAATTGAGCTGCCCGTCGCTGCAACGGACGTCGCAGTCAGCGCTTCCTCCGGCACCTGCACCACGAGTGCCAACACCGGGACGTGCATCACGCCGATTCTCCGAGTAGGTGCTTCCGCCGAAATCTCGGTGCTCTTCACGCTACCGACTGCTGGAGAGTTCCAGATCACCGGGTCGGTGTCGGGAGATCAGCCGGATGCCGCCAATAGCGACAACACCGTGAGCTCATCGATCAGCGTTGCGGAAGTAAGCGATGTATCGATCCAGGCAAATCCAATGGCACAAGTCGTACAAGGCAATGCCATCGTGCATGCGTTCGCAGTCGGCAACTCAGGGCCGAATGATGCATCCAACGTGACGGCGACGTTCGAGCTCAATCCCGCTCTCGGATATTCCAGCGCAGTCGCTTCCGCCGGCAGCTGCACGATCAGTGCGAGCACGGCGACCTGCACGATTCCGACCGTAACGATCGGGGCCAGCGAAACCATAACGCTTACGACACTTTCCGCAAACGCAGTTGGATCATTCACAACCACGAGCACGCTGACGACCGCCGGCACCGATCTCGACCCTGCTGACAATTCAGCAGCGGTGTCAACCGCCGTCATTGCTGCCTCGCCACCCTCTAGTGGCGGCAATACCGGTGGAGGTGGAAGCGGTGGAGGTGGCGGCGGCGCGATGCCGCTTTGGATGCTGCTGCTCTTGGCCTGCGGTGCCGGTGTGCGGACAGCTCGAAGGCAAACGCCTCAACAAAATACCTAATGCCGTGTTGTATGAGAGCGACGCTGGACACCGATATGGTGGACGAGTTAATTCGCTGCATCTCCACTCAGATCCGTGAGCATGAGCTTCGATGCATAAGTCGTTCGAAGTCGCCCGCGTGGCTTGCGCGGCACGGATCGCGCGGATCGGCGAGCTTCAAGCGACAAAGAGCGAGCAGCAGAAGCTGAAGCAACATTTCCCACGAGACGGTTCCGCCACCTCCCCCGCCGCCTCCGCCTCCTCCACCCGTCGATCCACCGCCAGTGGCAGTCACTGGCACAGTGGTTGAAGCTGCGTTGTTCGTGCCGACGGGATCGGGTTGTCGTGCACTCACGGTGGCACTGAGGCGGAAAGCACCTAACGCAGTCGGTGTAGCGAGCAGGGTCAAGTCCATCGATGCACCGCCTCGCAAGATACCGATGCTGCATGTCGCCTCACTCGCAGCGACAGTGCAGTTGGCTCCGCTGCCAGTAACAGAAACTCCTGTGGCTTGATCGAGCAACTGAGCCTCCAGCCGCGCCTCTGTCGCATCGAACGATCCTAGGTTGGTCAGTCTCATCGTGATCGAGGCTGGTCGTCCTTGAACCACGGATTGAGGCGGAGCGAACGATATTTGTAGATCCGGAGAGATCGTGAATTCACGAACGCCGTTGCCCTCCATCGCGGCGATGAGTCGATCGGGCTGCGTCGGATCGAGCAGCAGAGAAACGAAATGGCCCTCGGTGAAATAGTCCGGGACGAGACTGTGGAATGTTGCGCCTCCGTCGACAGAGCGAAACAGGCGGCTGGACACGCTAGCGCCGTCGGCGAAGTAAAGGATTTGCGGGTCGGTCGGGTCAATCGCAATCGGATGCGCGACACGCGCCACGTACTCCGGTTCCGACTGGAACGCAGTCCACGTCGCACCACCATCGGCGGTCCTGAATGATCCAGCCGAGCTGCCGATGAACACGACTTCGGGATCATGCGGGTGAGGCATCAACGCACCGAGCGCTGCCGCCGAGATCTGACTGGCAGTCGGCGCCCAGGTGATGCCGCCATCTATGGACCTGTAAATGGCACTTGCGACGGCGCCCATCTGTTCCGCGATCGTCGCATACAGAATCATCGAATCCACCGTGTTGACCAAGGACGTCACGACAGCATCGGATGGCAACCCGTTGGCGGAGGTCCAATGATCTCCACCGTCCACGGAACGGTAGATGCCGTCGTTCGTCGCAGCGAGCACGGTCCGCGAGCCTGCCCACTTCACATCTGTGATCTGGACGCCCTCAGGAGGTGTGCCTGCCGGGCGCCAGTTGCTGCCGTGATTATCGGAAAGTGCAATCGCTCGTGAGTCGAGTACTGCAACGAGCTCGCGGGACTGATCTCCACCGGCAGTCACTGCAGTGACACGCGGCGGATGAGCGCCAGCCACCTGCGAGAGCGATGGCGATAAAAGCACATGCGCCATCGTAATGTCCGACGCAATGATTCCGATACCGTACTCTGCAATCGGGAAATACACCGGCTGCTCGCCTGCGATCGTCCGAGAGAATCTGCCCGGCGACGTAGCATCAATGCCCGCGTCTGCACGCTGCCACGTGCTACCCGCATCGCTGCTCGAAAATATTCCGGTGGTACCGAAAATGTAGAGGTGGTTGCTCTCACCCGGAACGATGGCGAGCCGAGGGCGTCCCGTGATCGATCTTTGCGGTACGGGCAGCGAAGTCCACGACGTACCGCTATCGGTACTTCGCATGACTCCGCCATCGGTGAGCGAGACATAGACAACGTTCGGCGCTACTGGGTCGATGTCGATGTCGGCAGCGACATCATTCAGAACAGCGGTCCAAGTCGCGCCGCCATCGATGCTCAAGCGCAATGCCGTATTGGTTGCGACCCAGATGCGATCGGCATTCTGCGGGTCAAGGGCAAATCCCCACACGCCGTCGCTGCTGTCCGTCGGCGCGAACACCGGCTGCCAAGTCACCGCACCATCGCTGCTGCGATAAATACCGCCGAAGTGAGCAGCATGGACGAGCTGTGGATTGCTCGCATCGACGACGAGCTGTGATATCAGTCCCTCGATAGGCAACGTGCCGCACAGTTGCCTGGTGGCTCCTTGATCGGTGCTGCGATAAATACTGTCATTCAGGGCGTAATAGATCACCGATCCATCGCTCGAGGCGGCCATACCCCATGTGCTAACTTGCGTGAGGAGGAAGGGGCCGCTCGTGCGCGAGAGCGTGCTGCCGCGGTCCGTGCTTCGCACCGCTCCGCCATCCATCATGCCGACATACACGTGATCCGGATTTCCTGGCGTGACCGCCAGCTTGCTCGGCCGGAAATAGAATCCGGTGTCGACCGAGGTCTTCTGCCACGTGGCGCCAGAATCCGTGCTTCGGTAAAAGCCGTTCGGCGCAACTGCGTACATCGTCGACGACGTCGTCGGATGGAACGCCAGATCGTAGACCGTCCCTCCCTCCAAACCCATGGACGTCCACGTGTTCGTGCCTGCTACGGCGCTGGCCGAGCACGCCGCAAGAAACATCGCGAAGAGATAGCGAATCACGTTTGCATTGCACTCGCGAGACAATGCAATGCATCGACAACGCGCCGCTTCCGTACTGGTCTCCATACGCGCCCCGCTGAACATATTCTTGTTCTGAGTTTTCGTTCTGAGCGAAATCCTGCGCCCAAGCTATGCGCGAGATTGATCGGTGTCAACGGCCGCGAGGTTGAAGAACTACCCTTCGTCGTTTGCACCGCTGCAGACCCGCATCGAGTGATCGCGCTGCGCTCCTCGTTCCGGTTCGCAGGAGGATGGATGTCCAATAGAATCGTCTGACGGCCTCTATAGAACAAAGAACGATTCCTGGGGAGAAGCGATGCGGATGGTCGATGCTCAAGCGGACATGCGAGACGCCTATGTGGCGGGTGGTCCTGGAGTCTTGGTCTCGGGAATCGTGTGGTTGGCAGCGGGGGCCGCGGTATCGACCTCAAACTCACCGGTCGCAGGTCTACTCACGCTCTTTGTTGGCGGGATGCTGATTCATCCCGCGAGCATCATGATTTCGAAACTGCTCGGTCGGCGTGGTGCGCACGAGCGTGGCAATCCGCTCGCTCGACTCGCGCTGGAGTCGACATTCATGATGTTCTGCGGCCTTGCATTGGCGTTCATCGTCTTCAATGTGCGCAGCGATCTGTTCTTTCCTGCGATGCTGCTCGTGGTCGGCGGTCGCTACCTGATTTTCACGACCATCTACCGTTTACGCGCATACTGGCCATGCGGCGGAGCTCTCGCGATCGCAGGATTTGCGCTGGCGATCATCGGTGCACCCGCCGCGGCCGGTGCGTTCGCCGGGGGATGTATTGAGTTGGCGTTTGCCGCGGTTCTTTTTCGCGTCGCGCTTGGCGAGCGTAGACGGGCGCTAGCGTGAGACTCTCTTGTTTGGACATACCCACAATCGTTTTCACACCGCACCCGTATGAACATCACTAAACGCGTGCTGAGGAATGCTCACACGGTGTTCTTTGCTCCGACCGGAGATTGGATCTATACCTCAGGAGACTATCTGTGCGGGTTCGCGGTACCGTCGCTGGAACGACTCTTTCGGATCCGAGGGCGATTGACGTCTAGGTGCATCTCCATTCGTCTGCATGATGATGGAATGATGCTAGCGCACGCAGATGGCTTCATAGATATCAGAGATGGCATCTCGGGGAAGCTCCGTGAGACGGTGGATCTGAACACGCGCATCAGTCACTTCGCACTGTCGAACTGCGGCCGTTTCGCTTTGGTGAGCAAACTCTGCGATGAGATTGCTGTGTTCGACTTGAAGTCGGCAAGGGAACTGTGGAGACAAGGTAGAAAGGTCAAGCAGCTTGAGTGGCTACAAACAGATTCTGCCTTTGTGGTCATCACAAGCGAAGCAAAGGTGGAGACATGGACCTGGCCTCCTGCAGAGTATCCACGTTCGACGATTCAGCTTTCGACGTCGATCGTTCACCCCGTGTTGCGGGAATCTCGAATTGTGACGGACTCATTCCCTGCCATTTCGGTCAAGGATCTGGGCGACGATACTGAGATCTTTTCAGTTCCGTACGAGGCAGTGTCGATACCATCTTGGCTCAGCGACGGTAAGTTATTCGTGGCTCGCAAGGAAGCGTGTGAGCTCTACAGCCCGGATGGGATGCTGCTTCACAAGACATCGGCACCGACGCTATCCCAGTATGGGCACGCGTTCAGCCCAGTACGTGACGATGCAGTACTTCGCTATGACCAAGGCATAGTGTTCGTTGAAGAGTTCCAATCATTCATGACTTCTCACGACGCGCTGCCGATTTCATTGGTCGACCGCGAGCGGAAACCAGCGACATCGGATGATGTTTACACCTGTCCCGAAGCTGCAGAAGAGCAACGAACACTCAAGGCTACAACGGCAGAGAAGTTGATGCAGGAGTTGAAGCCCTTTGAAAGACCCGCGTGGATCCCTACGCTCGTCGAAGAACGCAGCGAGCCCACGTCGTCGAAGTTTGGAGGAATTCCTTGGCTCAGTCTTGATGAGCAATGGCCAAGATGCGGGCAATGCGACAGCTATATGAATCTATTTCTTCAGTTAAACAGCGCTGAACTGCCCGAGGACGCGCGCCAGTACATCGACGGATTGCTGCAAGTCTTCGTATGCACATATGAAACTGCGCATGACGGTGTGTGCGAATCGCACGAAGCATTCTCGAACGCCGCCCTATTGAGAATCTGTCATCCGGTCGGTCCGCCTGCTTTCACCGAGTTGCCCGATCCTGAGCTATATGACGAGCAACACATCGTCGGATGGACGCGCAAGACGGATCTCCCGCACGAGCGAGAGTTGCTGATTTTGGGCGTGACGCTTTCCCGTGAGCAAGACCATATGCGGCGACAAGACCTTCAGCTCCCGATCAAGGGCGACAAGCTGCTTGGCTGGCCGGCGTGGCAACAGAATGTCGAGCAGCATGAGTGCCCGATTTGCAATGAAGCGATGAGGCCGATCTTCCAGATAGACGCGTGTTGTGGCGTTCCCGCGCTGCTTTGGGATGGCGGACGGGGTTGGGTGGTTCAATGCTCAGAGCATCGAGACGTAGTTGCACTGCATTGGACGTGTTGACTCGCTAACTGTTCTCCGCGAGCGACTCCGAGCTCCTGTTCACTTATTTCCGCCTCGTTCGCGTTGCTCGAAATCTTCGAACGCAGCGAAGAACAATAAATATTTCGCGTACATCTCCAGCTCTATAATGAAGCTCACCATCCGCAGTAGGACGTGCGCCTCGCGATGACGAATGATAACGACGGGACCTACGCCGAACCCGGTAGACGTCGCCTGCCATTCTCAGCGCTTCTGCCGTTCGCGGCTGGTCTAGCAGTAGGGTTGCTGCTTCGTTTCGTTTTCTCTGACGAGTCTGGGCACCCGCTTTCGGCAATGTCCGGTGCATTCGTCTTCGGCGCGCCGTTGATCGTCGGTGCTGTTACCGTGTTTGTCGCCGAACGTCAGAGACCGCGCAGTTGGACGTACTACGCCGCCGCCGGCGCGCTGTCGGTGATCGTGTTCGTGCTCGGCACCATGATCATCATGATCGAAGGACTCATCTGCGCAGCCATCATCTCGCCATTGTTCGCGTTGCTCGGCGCGACTGGCGGCCTGATCATGGGAGCCGCTTGCCGTCTGGGTCGACATGCAAACAAGACCCTGCACGGTTTCATCGTGTTACCTATGCTCATTCTCGGCGTGGAAGCGAATACCGATTTGCCGGCTCGGATCTATGAGGTCGAACGCGACCTATTGATCGAGGCACCTCGAGAAAGCGTGTGGCATCACATCCAGAATGTGCCCGACGTTCAACCGAGCGAAGTGAGCGATGCGTGGGCGTTCCGGATTGGCGTGCCGCTTCCAGAGTACGCGATCTCAATGGACACCCCCGGAGCATTTCGGCGCGTACGGATGGGTAAGAACGTTTACTTCGATCAAGTCGTCGCCGAATCTCGCATCAACGAGCACGTGCGCTGGACTTATCGCTTCTATGAAGATTCTTTTCCGCCGAACGCCTTCGACGATCACGTCAAGATCGGAGGAGAGTATTTCGATGTCTTGGACACGTCATACACCTTGATTCCCGAGGGCACGCACACGCGCCTCGTGTTGAAGTTCCGCTACCGACTCAGCACCCGATTCAACTGGTATGCGGGTCCGCTACTGCAGTCGATGATGAGCGATCTCGCCGATACGTACCTGCAGCTGTACCGTGAACGATCCATGCGGATGTGAGAAACGAAGGAGTCGCGACATGATGAAGGGCGTGTTTCGCGTCGACGGCACAGATGCGGATGCTTGCGACGGTCGCGTCGTCTGGAGCCCCGCGAAATCGATCTGGAACACGACCATGATTGTCGTCACGATCGTCTTCGCACCGCTCACCGCGACCGTCTCGTCAGTTGCCCTCTTCCTCGTGATGACCTATCTGACTCTGCTGCTCGGTCACTCCGTGGGTATGCACCGCAAGCTCATTCATCGCACCTTCGCGTGCCACAAGTGGCTGGAACGCACACTCATATATATAGGCGTGCTCGTCGGAGTCGCAGGTCCGTTCGGCGTGCTGCGGGTTCACGATGGTCGTGACTGGGCTCAACGTCAGCCTCGTTGCCATGATTTCTTCTCGCATCGCCGCGCGCCACTCATGGATTTGTTCTGGCAGCTCCATTGCGAGTTTCGTTACACACGAGCGCCGCGTTTCACGATCGAGCGTGAACTTGCTTCAGATCCCTGGTACCGATTCCTCCAGACGACCTGGATGCTGCAGCAACTTCCCGTCGCTTTGGTGCTCCTCGCGATTGGTGGATGGAGTTGGGTAGTCTGGGGCGTGGCGGTTCGGGTGTGCGTGAGTGTCGTGGGTCACTGGTCGATTACTTACTGGTGCCACAATCCCGGCCCTGGTACGTGGCGAGTGCTTGGCGCGGGCGTACAAGCATCCAACCTAAACGGTTTGGGCTTACTCACCTACGGGGAGTGCTGGCACAACAATCATCACGCGTTCCCGGAATCCGCTCGCATCGGTCTCGAGCAAGGTCAGCTCGATCCGGGCTGGTGGGTCATCCGTCTGTTCGAGAAACTCGGATGGGCATGGAACGTTGGCTTGCCGCGCTCGGAATCGGAGCGCGAGGATCTCGTTCGTCTAAAGATTGTCGCGCCGCCCGAAAGCGCTCCCGCCGCGTCTATGCGCGGTGCTAGGTGACCGGCGGCGTCGAACCGTCCTCTCTAGAAACGATATCCGAGGCCAGCCGTGTAGACGGTAACGTCGCCTCGCGCTACGTTGCTTGCGAACTCTTCGTCTTCGAGCATGAAGTGCTGCTGAATGTGCAACCGAGCATGCCAGTTTGCATGGAAATCCCATTCGAGGCCGGCCCCTAACAGCGCAGCACCGCTGCTTTGCTCGAACGCCCCGCCTATCACGGTGATCTCGTCTTCACGGAACCAAACGCGAAGGTCGCCTTCCAGAACATGGGCTGCAAGACCGGCGCGACCGATGAAGAATAGAGTGTCAGTGAACGGGTAACGGCCGATCAGCGCGAGAGAGAACGATTCGCTATCGATCGTGGTTTCTTGCCGTTCGGGAATCAAAGCCGTACCAGAAACAGGAGCACCAAAAGCCGGCGGCGGGAACGGAAGCGGCGGCGGCACGTCCCGCACCTCCGTGTATCGGACCTCGCCGAGATCCGAGTAAGAAAGCTCGATGGCGAAGTGTTTGGTTAACGCGTAACCGAAGTAGGCGCCGTACGCGCTGTCTGTTTCATCACTTGACGTGCCAATCAGTGTCCCGCGCTGAAAGACTAATGCGTCGCCCATGCCCACATCCGAACGACTCTGCCCGACCTCGATACCCAGATAGAATCCCCGGTCAGCGGCCTCTGCGATCGCGGATGCTCCACACAAGGAAATCAACAGGACCAAATGCCTTCTCATTTTGTCTCCTTTCTTGTGGGGATTCTATAGACGCTGTGCGCACAACGGGAAGAAATGACTCTCCTGCAATTGATTTATGTTGACACGCCCATTGGACATATAGATACGCTTCGTCCGCAAGCGGTGATGATCGAATCGAGCAGATGGCCAAGTCACCTGCTAAGTTGCCTCTGCCATCGGACGCTTGGCTCTGATCTTGAAGCCGGCGGGTTTGACGATGAACACATCACAGTCGACGTGATCGATGACGCGCTCTGCCGTTGCGCCGATGACCGGTCGAGCGAGCCGCCTGCGCGACACAGCTCCCATCATCAGCACGTCTGCACGCAGTCGCTTCGCTTCAGCTGCAATCACATTGCTCGCCTCCCCTTCGCGGACGATGCACTCTTTAGCGTTCACACCGTGCTTCTCGGCGAGTTTGAATACCGAATGCGTGGTATGCGCGACGAAGTCACGCGAGCGCTGCGGGGCTATGGGCAAGCGCACGGGCTCCAACAACATCCCGGGCGTAGCGCTCAGGGGTGCTTCATACGCATGTACGATCGAGACTCGTCCACCCAGCTGAGCTACCGCTCGTTGCGCAGTGCGAATGAGCCGATCGTCCAACTTTGCCGGCTTTGCGTGTGTATGACGCGGGTCCACTGCCACGAGCCATCGCGAACTTCGAGGGAGCTCTGCCGAACGCACAAACCACAACGGACACGGGCAATCGCGCATGAGCTCCCAGTCCGTGTTGGCGAGCACGATCCGAGCAAGACGACCGTGGCGATGCGAGTCTGTGATCAAGACATCCGGTTTGAGTCGGCGCACCTGTCTTACGATCGCCTCATGTATGGGGTAGTCCCAACGCACAATGCATCGTGTCGATGCGGGCAAGCGCACTTGCGCCGCGATGGCGCCTAGGCGCTCTCGCCTTTGCTCGATCGCCGTCTCGATGATCCGATCGTGCGCGTCGATGGCGACGTCTCCCACGGGCTGCGGAACCATGAACGTGTTGAACAGCACCACTTTCGCGTCGGTTCTGCGGGCGACCGTAGCGGCCTTGGCGGCGGCCCATTGGTCGCGGGCGAAGGGGTCCGTCACGACGACCATGATGTGTTTCCATTGAGCTGTGCGCATGGCAATTTCCTCGATGCCTCGACGTGTTCAACGCATCATCCACATGAACCAGTATACCTACTGTCGCCCCGTCCCAATCTGACGCAGTTTCACGCGTTGTAGGCAGAGAACTTCCGGCGAGGCGCTAAGGGAATCTACCTGTGCACCGAAGCGGAAGATCGAGCATGCCTGAGCCGATCAGACCCGCTCACGCCCACCCGCCAGCGTGTAGCACGCCCGCCGAATGCCGCGCGAGCGTTGATGCGCTCGGGCACACGAGCGCTTACCATCTAGAGACGAGCCACCGACTTGATGCAGCCATGCCCGGAAGTCAGGATTTCGCTGTCGATCCGCGTAACGCGAGTGCGCTCATATATATGAGTGGCGCGCTCGTCCCGCGCGAGCAGGCCAAGGTTTCCGTGTTCGACGGAGGCTTCGTCGTTGGAGACGGTGTGTGGGAAGGCCTGCGGCTGCACAAAGGCGCGCTGCTGTTTCTCGATCAGCATCTCGATCGACTCTACTGGGGCGCCGATCGCATCGCGCTGAACATCGGTCTCGATCGCGGCGCACTCACCGCCGAGATTTGGCGTTTGCTCGATGCGAACCAAATGCAGGACGGCGTGCATCTGCGCGTCATGATCACGCGCGGCGAGAAATCTGCACCGAATCAAGATCCGCGCAATGCCATCGGCAAGCCAACGATCGTGATCGTCGCGGAGTACAAGCAGCCCAATCCCGCGATCGTGACACGCGGATTGAGTCTCTCCTGCTCCTCGATCCGCTGCACGCCCGCGCAGATGTTCGACATGCGGCTCAACTCCCACAGTCGGCTCAATCTGATCATGGCGCTTCTCGAGGCAATCGAGGTGGGCGCAGATGAAGCGTTGATGCTCGATCCTCATGGATTCGTATCGAGCTGCAATGCGACGAACTTCTTTTTCGTGCGCGACGGCGCGGTCATGTCCTCGCGCGGGGAGTATTGCTTCAACGGCATCACGCGCACGAACGTGATCAAGCTCTGTCACGACAACGACATATCGCTCGCGCTTGGTGACTTCAAGCTCGACGATGTCTATGCAGCGCAGGAGGCATTCGTCACTGGGACGTTCGGCGGCATCACGCCCGTGCGCGAGATCGATGGACGAACGCTGCAGCATCCACCGCCGGGTCCGATCACGAACCGCTTGCGCGCACTGTATGAGGCACTGAAGGATGCTGAGGCGAGCGAGCGTACGCGATGAGCTCGGAAGCGATCAGAATTGCGATGTGGTCCGGCCCGCGAAACATCTCGACGGCGATGATGCGTTCGTTCGGCGCGCGGCCGGATACCGCAGTGATCGACGAGCCGTTCTACGCCGCCTATCTCGCGCAGACTGGGCTCGACCATCCGATGCGAGAGGCAGTACTTGCGTCGCAGCCGCAGGACTGGCGCGACGTCGTACAGCAGCTCCTCGGTCCTGTTCCGGATGGGAAACAGGTCTTCTACCAGAAGCACATGACGCACCACATGCTTCCACAGATCGGACGCGATTGGATCGCTCGACTGCGTAACGCATTCCTGATTCGCGATCCGACTGCCGTGCTCGCCTCATACATTCAGAAGCGGAGCGAAGTGACGCTCGCCGATATCGGTGTCCTACAGCAGCGTGAGCTGTTCGAGCGCGAAGCCGATCGTATTGGGCGCGCACCGCCCGTCGTTGACGGCGCGGATCTACTGGCGAATCCGGAGCGCGTCCTTTCGCAACTATGTGGGGCACTCGCTATCGAGTACACACCCGCGATGCTGAGCTGGCCTGCCGGCCGCCGCGCTACGGATGGCGTGTGGGCACCTGCATGGTACAAAGCGGTGGAGCAATCGACGGGCTTCGGCCCGCCGCCATCGCGAAGACAGATCAGCTTACCGGACGACTTGCAACGGATCGCAGAGGACGCGCGAGCTCACTATGAGCGCTTGAGCGAGTTCAGGTTGAAGTCGTAAGACGCGTCGGAGATTCCCTCCCCTGCGAAGCGGGGGAGAGCTAGGAAGGGGCAGCTCAATTTCCGCGAAGCAGCCTCACCCGCGCTGCCAAAAGAACACTTCGCATCACTCGGTGCCGGTTTACGGATATCCGCGAAGCTGAAGTTGCCTACTGGTGTTGGGGGGCGGGATCCGAGCAGTACGCACGCGCCAGATCAATCTTGCGATCGACGGGCTACAGCTTGAGCATCCTTCTAACGATCCCGTCGTCCCGAAACGCGTGATAGAGCGCACCGGCGATGTGCACAGACAAGATCGCGAGCAAGCCCCAGCAGGTCCATAGATGGACATCTGACCAGAACATGTTGAGGTCTTCATCCTCCCTGCCCCAGTACGGCAGTTCGACGAGCCACCAGAAGGTCGTGCCCCAACCGCTGTACGAAGAAGACATGTACCCGCTGAAGCAGCACGCCAGAATCAGGAAATACAGCACGATGTGATCGATGACCGCTAATCGTTGCATCCACAGTGGCATCGACTCCTCGGACACGGCTTTAGGCGGGTGCTTGAAGCGGACATAGAGTAGGAAGCCGAGCAAGAAAACAATCGTGATGCCGATGTTCTTGTGCAACTGAAACGGGAACTGGCGAAACGTCAGCTCTTTCGAAGGCAAGGGCAGCGCCAGCATCCACCAGCTCGAGATGAAGAGGAAGAAGATCGAGAGCGCAAGGAGCCCATGCATGATGACTGCAGAGGTACTGTATCCACCCTCTTTCATCCTGTTCTCCCTTTCGCTCCCAGATGACGGCTCTGAAACGCAGCCACGCAAGCCATAAGCAGCATCAAGTGCAGGGCGAACCAGAGCAGAGTCGGCCACAGGTATTCGCTTCTAAGGATGGGCCCGGCATTGACCGCCGCCGTGAACTGGCTCGCATCGATGAGGAGCAGCAGCGCGAACACAGCCGTCGCCAGTCTTGGGCCCCACTGACGCAAGTTGACCAGAGCGGCGCCCGCCACTACCGACAGTAATGCAGCCAACGTGCCTATCGCGCTGAGAAGAGATTGAGTTGGCGGAAACCACGACGGCGCCGTGAGCACATATGCCTGCACTCGTGCAACTAAGTGCTCGCATTCCGCGAGAGTGAGCCCTTCCTCTTCGAGCTCGTCCTGCGGGCAATCCGCGGCGGGAAGCTGCTGACTCGCCGGCGTAGATGCTTGGATGACGCGCTGTTTCATCCATTCGTTCGCGTGCGATGCAGCCAACAAAAGCCCGAGTACGACGGCGATGACGCCGATCGCGCTCGCCCACGTGCCCGGTGTCATCGTAGAGCTGAGGCCGTCGCTCCGATGCAGCGTCTCACCTGCCATCCCACCCCCGAATGTCGAATCAGCTGCGCGAGGTTCGCGCGCGCCTGCTTTCGGGACGCAGAGCAAATCCGAAAGTTCCTTAGTGGACACTCAGCGCCCGGCATGGAAGCGCACGGTCACCGGCAAATGACCGCTTCTTTGCGCGCCGCCCGGACGTAATCCATTCTGGAAGCCGGCGATCGAAGTGCTGCCCACGCTCGCTGCAACTGTGTCTACTGCATTCGGCTCGAATCGCGGATCATGCGTGCACTGCCACTGAGTCGTTCAATGCCCATGAAAACTTGCCTTGTTACTGGTGCGAGCTCAGGTTTCGGACTCGCGATCGCGCAACGCTTTCTCGCGGAAGGTTGGCGCGCGATCGTCTGCGCGCGTCGCTTCGATCGACTGCAGGTTCTCTCGAGTCGATTTCCAGATCGCGCACTTGCGATAGAGCTCGATGTCACGGATCACGACGGCGTAGCACGCACGGTGGGGGGACTACCGGAAGCGTTCGCGAGAATCGACGTTCTCGTCAACAACGCAGGTCTCGCACTTGGACTTGCGCCGGCACATACGGCGAACCTCGAGGATTGGGATCGAATGATCGCAACGAATTGCTCGGGACTCGTGCATGTCACTCGAGCAGTGTTGCCCGGCATGGTGGATCGCAAGCGCGGCAGCATCATCAATATCGGTTCGATCGCAGGCGAGAATCCTTATCCAGGCGGCAACGTGTACGGCGCGACTAAAGCATTCGTGCATCAGTTCACTCAGAATCTGAATGCCGATCTGATCGGCACAGGCGTGCGTGCGAGCTGCGTCGAACCCGGACTCTGCGGCGGGACCGAGTTCTCGCAAGTGCGGTTTGCCGGCGATGAAGAACGTGCGAAGGCAGTGTATGTCGGCACCACGCCACTCACCGCAGAAGACATTGCGGATACCGTGTACTGGATCGCGACCCGCCCACCTCACGTCACGATCAACGTCATCAGCATGATGCCGAACTGCCAGTCGTTCGGGCCGTTGGCGATCAAGCGCACCGAACGAAGCTCCTAGTCCGGTTGTTGAGCCAGATCATAGATTCTTTCAGCTGGCACCCATTTCTGACCGGGTGCGGCCCATGGTAAGGCCTTTTGAAATCGCCACATGAGCTCCTCCCACTGCTGCACCTCGTCGTTGCTCGCGTCTGCTTGCGCTTTGGCTTGCAATGAGAAATCCGGCCCGGCATCCAAGACCATGAACAAGCGATTCCCGCACAGATAGATCTCGAGGCTTTCGATCCCGCTCGCGCGAAGCGCACGCGTCACCGCTGCCGGCGGACCTCCGGGCTCATGGAACCGACGGTACTGCTCGATGAGCATCGGATCGTCTTTCAAATCGAGCGCGAAGCACATGCGAACCCTGCACATGGGCGAAACCTCCGGCTCATGATTCGTTCCGTTTGGACATGCTTTTGACGTCGGCGCCATTTTCGCATATATGAAAGTTCGTTTTCGCTAATGCAGCGATAGTGCGGACTGCAGGGCCGGTTACACGGTGCAGAGAGAAGGATGGTCATGATCAGCAGGCGATTCTTGTTGGGAACACCCCTCTGGGCGGCGCTCGGTGTGGAGGCGGCGGCGCAGCCTCAAGCAAATCGTGTCGATCAAGACGAGCGTACCTCCGCATCGCTGCCTGCCACGCCGGACATTGCGAGTGGGCCCTTTCAGCCAGCGGTGGACTCATTGAAAAAGTACCGGGCCCCGGCCTGGTTTCGTGACGCGAAGTTCGGCATCTGGGCGCATTGGGGGCCGCAAGCAGTGCCGCGCTGTGGGGATTGGTATGCGCGCTGGATGTACGTTCCCGGTCATCCAGACTACGCCCACCATCTCGAGCACTATGCAACCCTTCGGAGTTCGGATACAAAGACATCATTCCGCTTTGGAAGGCGGAGAACTTCGATCCGGAAGCCTTGATGGATCTCTATGTCGCCGCCGGCGCGAAGTACTTCGTCAGCATGGGCGTGCACCATGACAATTTCGACTTGTGGAGCTCACGCCATCATCGCTGGAACGCGGTCGCAATGGGTCCGAAGCGAGATATCGTGGGAGCGTGGCGGGATGCTGCGCGTCGGCGCGGACTACGGTTCGGTGTCTCCGAGCATCTCGGCGCCAGTCGCAATTGGTTCTACCCGAGCCACCAATACGACCAGTTCTGGCCCAAGATCGGCCTCGATTATGACGGCGCGAATCCAGCATACGCCGATCTCTATCATCCCAAACACAATGAACCTTACAAGGGCAACTCGGCGACCTGGTACACGACGGATCCCGCATACCATCAGATCTGGTTCAAACGCATCCGCGACTTGGTCGACGCCTATGAACCGGACTTACTTTATTCCGATGGCGGCATCCCGTTCGGAGATGTCGGTCGCTCACTCATCGCACACTTCTACAACAGCAGCATTGCCAAGCACGGTCGACTCGAGGCAGTTTACAACTGCAAGGCACTTGGGTCCGGTGAGTTCTACGCGGAAGCTTGCGTGCAGGACGTTGAACGCGGCGTCATGAGCGGGATCAATCCGCTGCCCTGGCAAACCGATACGTCGAACGGCGACTGGTTTTACGCGGATGACGACAAGTACAAGACCGCGTCCGATGTCATTCGCATGCTTGCCGATATCGTCAGCAAGAACGGTAACCTGCTCCTCAATGTCGCGCTCTATCCGGACGGGAGCTTGCCCACCGAATCGAAGACATTACTCTCCGAGCTCGCGCAGTGGATGAGCGTGAACGCCGAAGCGATCCATGGAACGCGCCCATGGACGTTGTATGGCGAAGGCCCGACTGAGACCGCGAGTGGCGACTTCAAAGAAAGTGCCGAATACACCGCGGAGGACATTCGTTTTACCGCGAAAGGCGACACGCTCTACGCCATCACGCTGGGTGAGCCTCGCCGACAAGTTACGATCGCTGCGCTTGGGCGTAGCAACGGCCAAGAAAGGCGCAGCGTTCGGGCCGTGCAACTGCTGGGGATCAGCGAATCGCTGAAGTTTCAGCAGACCGATGCAGCGCTCCTCGTCGAGCTCCCGCATCGCCTGCCGACACGTCACGCAAGCGCTCTCAAGATCTCGCTCAGTGCCGGACGTGCATAACTAGCGAAACGAGAAGCTCATTGACGCTGCACAAAGGCAGCGGAGTGCGCAAGAGCACCGAGATCTGCGTGTTTTGCACGCCCGGCACCATGGTCGGCACGAGGTTACGGTTAGCACGCTGCAGTCGCTCTTCATGGAACCCTCCCGCGACTCTAAGCATTGGTCACACCCATGACCACATGGTTCTTTTGCTTGCGGAGGAATCCATGGCAACAGCGACCATCAAGACAGTCACGACGGTGGACGAAGAGTCGGCGATTGCGGTCGTCGTACTGGCATTCAGCGCGGATCCTGCCGCCCGCTGGACGTGGCCTGACGCGCAGCAGTACCTCATCCAGTTCCCTAAGTTCATCCGAGCCTTGGGAGGCAAGTCGTTTGCACACGGAAGTGCCTACTACGTCGATGGCTATGCGGGAGCGGCGCTGTGGCTGCCACCGGAGGTCCGTCCTGACGAAGATGCGCTGAGCACACTGTTGCAAAGCACCGGGTCTCAGCAGGCACAGAACGATCTCGCTGCGATTTTCGAACAGATGGGTCGGTACCATCCGGAAGAACCGCATTGGTACTTGCCATTTATCGGAGTCGATCCATCCCAACAGAGTAAGGGTTACGGCGCCGCATTGATGAAGCACGCGCTCCTTCCTTGCGATCGCGATCGCAAGCTTGCTTATCTAGAGTCCAGCAATCCGAAGAACATTCCTCTTTATGAGCACTTCGGCTTCGAGTTACTGGGCACGATTCAGGAAGGGACATCGCCACCCATTTTTCCAATGCTGCGCAAACCGCGGTAACGACGACGATGCTCGATTGAAGACGACTTCACGCGCCGCAAACCGCTGAGCAACTTCCGGCGTCGACTACCACGGACACGCGAGCTACTCGTACAGCTCTGCCGTGTTCAACGGCAGGCGGTCGGGCCCGAGTCCGCCTACGATGAGCAGTCGACCATCGACGAGCGGAGTCACTGTGTGAAGCCAGCGTGCCCTCGCCATATCGGGCCCATTGCGTCGCGTAGCATCGAGTGCGAGCGTTTCAGTCGTGTCAGTGATGTCGCTTTGCGACTGTCCCTTGACGCCGCCGGCGACGAGGATGCGCGCATCGCCGAGCCTGCCGAGCGCGAAGAGAGAACGAGGCGTTGCGAGATTCGCGAACGGCGTGATCGCATTCGACGCCGGATTGAACCGTAGAACGGTGCTCAGCGGAATGGCATCGTCGTTCTCGCCGCCCACGATCAGCACACCACCGTCCTGCATCGTATGTGCCGCGTGCCCACCGCGACTATTTGGCTCGGCCGCGGGTAGCGCAGTGCTCGAAGCAGCGATTGGATCGTACAGCTCCGGTGGCGCGGGTAGACTTGTCAGCGTGAAACCACCAAAGATGAACACGCGGCGCTCATCGATGCGCACTGCAGTGTGTCCATAACGGCCAACCGCAAGGCGTCCCGGCAGAAGCGTGAAAGTCCCTGTCGTCGGGTCGTAAATCTCGACGCTATCACTCGCCACGAGTGACGTTCCGCCGGAGATGAATACGCGTCCGTCCATGAGCAGCGTCGCGGCAGCAGACGTGCGCGGATGGATCAAGGCACCTACCGTCGGTGCGACACTCGGTACGGTCGGGCGAATGATCTCGGCGCTGGGTGCACCAGTAAGACCTTGCTGACCACCTGCGACGAGCACGGTACCGTCGGTGAGCCATATCGCGATAAATCCGACGCGCCCTGTACTGAGCTCCGCGCCGAAAGCACTGAAGCTGTCTGAGATTGGATCGAACACCCAAAGCGAGGAAGGTAGGATCGTGCCGGCATCTTCGCCCCCGATGATCAGGACGCGACCATCGGTCAGGCGAACCGCGGCATGTTCCGCCCGCGCGAACGGCGCGTCGATGCTACGCATCTGCTCTCGATACGCCGTCTGGATCGTGATCGTTCGCGCCGTCGAGAGCGCGCCATTCGTGACGGTGAGCTCGAGCTGGTTGGAGCCATAGCCTAATCGCAGCGACTCGACGGTCTCACCGTTCTGTACAGCGATGTTGCCCGGCTGCAGCCGTCCGGTGCCTCCGGTGAAACGAACCGTCATCCGCGCTCGTTCTCCGATGAAATAATTGGCGCGATCTGCTTCGAACTGAGTGATGACAGGCGTGCCGTCGGGCGGCGGCTCCTGACTATCTCCTCCACCCCCACCACATGCGACGAGGCATTGGATCAACACCGCGCACAACGCAATTCTGCGAACGAATCCACGAATCGACACGAGCACACTCCGGAAGGAACTCGCATTGCTCGGCATGAGGCCTCTTAGCTATGCGAAATGGGAGAGTAGACATCCTTGCACGCGCTCCGTGGAGAATGCTGTTGCGAATTTGTAGTTTTGACCCCTATTTTTCCGGCATTCATCGCGCCGACGTCGGCAGTCATAGGCATTTTGAGATCGCCAATGCTCCAGCTCAATGTCTATGCTGCAGATCGTCTATCTGGAGATTGACGCAATGACGGTGGAGATTCGTCAAGTGTGGGCGTTCTCGATTGCGAGTAGTCCCGCGCGCACCCTGCGTGCTCGATGATGTCTCGCTGCCGAAAGCTTAGAGACACATGTGTCGAGGTGATCGATGAGCTTGCAATGCAAGTCGTCCAACCCTTTAGGGTTTCCAGCTCAGCGATCGGAATGGTCTGCCTACGAGCCGCGAAGACCTCTCGTAGGCGACGATATGGGTTGCTCAGCGCTGCCTCATCCTGCATTCTCCGCTTTCACACACGGGGGATCGCATGAGAATTCGAACTGTCTTGGCTCTTTGTTCTTCCACGCTTCTGCTTGCGCTTGCAGGTTGTTCTCGCGAGTCGGATACGCAAACGGATCAGAGTGCGGCGCCGGCGGAATCGCCCGCACAAGTCACTGCTACCGCGGGCGATGAGTGCAAGCTCGCAGTCCAGCTCTACTCATTCCGAAACGACTTGGACAAGGATCTTCCGGGAACGCTCAAACGGGTGAAGGAGCTCGGCATCGATTGCATCGAGCCGTACAGCCTGCATGGCCGAACGCCCGAAGAATTGCGGGCCGAGTTCGATAAGGCTGGATTGAAGGTCGTGAGCTTCCACCTCGGCGGGCTGTTCAATGGGCCGCCGGAAGACGCGGTGAACGTCGGTCGCATTCTCGGCGCGAAGCAGGTCGGCGTCGCGTGGCTCAAAGAGAGCGAGAACGATGTGGTCGACGAAGCGAAGCTCATGGCAGCCGCGGAGCGTTTGAATGCGATGTGCCCAGCGGCGCAAGCAGCCGACATGAAGGTGTTCTATCACAATCATGGTTACGAGTTTCACGCGGGAGATGAAGAAGGAAAGATGTTCGACCGCTTCATGCAAGCGCTCAATCCAGACTGCGTCGTTCTGCAGTTGGATGTGTACTGGGCTGCGTTCGGAGCTCAGGATCCAGTTGAGCTACTGAAGCGCTACGGCGATCGCACCTGGTCTCTGCACGTCAAAGACATGTCGAAGTCACAAGAAGTGAAGCCCTTCGATGGTTCTGGTTGGAAGGGCGTCGGAGACGAAGGCTTCGCGGTCCTCGGCGAAGGCAAGATGGATTGGCCCGCGATCTTCGAGGCGGCTGAAGCTGGCGAAGTACGCTGGTACATCCTCGAAGACGAGACGACGCGTCCGTTCGAGAACATCGCTGCAGGCATGCCGTTCCTTCGCAGCCACGGGTTTTGACCGCGCGGCGGTGCCGGTGTACGGCTATTCGGAAACTTGCTGTCACGCTCTTGCGTGCGAACGATTCCTCGTGAACCGAGCAAGTCCGAACGTTCGTACACCGGCTCCGGGCACCTCGTCACGATCCAACGAACAAGAAGACGCTCTTCACGGATGCGTTCGTGACGAACTATCGATTCTCCGATGACGGGAAGATCATCAGCGTATCCGCGGCTCCATGGAGCGATACTTTCGCGGACGACAGCATCTGGGCAGTGAACCAGACGACCGCCACGGGCATCTTCGCGAAGCGACTCGTGCATGTGACGAATCAATCCAACGCGTATGTCAGCGTGGGTACGATTGTTCCGCGATACTGAGCAGTGCGGCTGATGTCTGTTCGCGCGAATCCAGTCTGAGTCCAGCATGCGGCCTCGCATGAACGTGTCTCAACTTCGTCTTCGCAACCAATACATCGAAGGCGCGCGCCTGAAAGATTCTGCGGAGGTCGTGCGAGCGCTGGGAGCCGTACAAGCTCAGGATTACTACTCTGCGCTTTGGGCGATTGGGCTGCGCCTGCGCGATGCCCGCGAGTCCGATGTCGAGCAGGCGATCATCGACCGGCGCATTGTGCGGACGTGGCCGATGCGCGGCACACTGCATTTCGTTGCGGCAGAGGATGTGCGCTGGCTCCTCGAGCTATTGGCGCCGCGCATCCTCGAGCGTAACACGGCTCGATTGCTGCGCGACTTTGCTATCGATCGGTCAGTGATCAAGCGCGCGCGCAAGATCGTGAGCAAAGCATTGAGCGGCGGTCACGCGGTGACGCGCAGCTCGCTCTACGAGCAACTCGACAGCGGAGGCACTGATACGAATAAGCAACGGGGAGTGCATATTCTCTGGTGGCTCGCACATGAGGGATTGATCTGCTGCGGCCCACGTTCGGGCAAGCAACCTACGTTCGTCTTGCTGGATGAATGGATAGCCACTCCGCCAAAGCTTACACGCGAGGAGGCACTCACGCTGCTGGCGCAGCGATATTTTGCGCACCATGGCCCGGCGACGGTCGCAGACTTCGCGTGGTGGAGCGGGCTTACGGTCCGCGATGCACATATGGCCATCGAAAGTGCACAACATCATCTGTCCTCGGAAGAGGATGGCGAGACGACCTGGTGGTCAGGAGCGGGCACGTCACGCAGCAAGAAGACGACGGCGGTCTGCCATCTCCTGCCCGTCTACGATGAATTCACGATCGGATACGCCGATCGGAGTGCGGCGCTCGATCCGCTTCATGCCAAGCGTGCCGCTGCAGGCCATGGAATCTTTCGTGCCCCCATCGTGATCGACGGGCGCATCGTCGGCAGCTGGACGCGCTCACTGAAGAAGGATCGAGTCGAGATCACCCTTGCGCCACTGATGCGACTGACCCGCGAGCAACTGCAACACATCGATGAAGCAGCGCATCGCTATGGAGAGTTCCTTGGCCTTCCCGCGAAGGTGAGTAAAAACGTCTACGACGGCTGACGTCTGTCGACACGAGTCCACCGTCCGTTCTCCTCACCTTCCCGTATCATGACCCACAGTACCGGGCGACGGCTCGTGAGTATTCGGTGCGGGGAAGAGCTCTATGGCAACGTTCGTGTTGGTTCCTGGATTCTGGCTCGGCGCTTGGGCATGGCACGCCGTGGCGAAGTCGCTGCGAGCGGATGCTCATGAAGTGTATGCGGTGACGCTCACTGGCCTCGCCGAAAGAAAGCACTTGGGCAACCCGCAGGTCGATCTCGATACCCACATCAACGACGTCTTCAACCTCATCGAGTACGAAGGTTTGACTGATGTGATCCTCGTCGGCCACAGCTACGCAGGCCTGGTCATCACCGCTGTCGCAGATCGCCTGGCACAAAAACTTGCAAAGCTCGTCTACATCGACACCGCGCCGTTGCCGAATGGCGTGTCTCTGATCGAATTCTATCCGCCTGACTTGCGCAAGCTCTATCGACAGCGGGTCGCGATTGAAGGCGACGGCTGGCGACTGCCCTTTCCTCCTTGGGAAGAGCTCGATAAAAGCGGCGCCGCGAAGGATCTCGACAACGACCTGCGTGCAGTGATCGATGCGAGAGCAACTGACATGCCGTTTGGACCGGCGAAACAACCGGTGACTGTTGCGAGCACGGCGCGCGTGAAACTACCGAAGACCGCGATCTGGTGCACGACACGCTCGCAGCAAGTCAGGCAAATGGTCGAAAGCGGCAACCCGATGTTCAAGGAGCTCGCAGGTCCGGAATGGACCTTCATCGAGCTGCCCACCGGGCATTGGCCGATGTTCTCCAAGCCTCGCGAGCTCGCGGACTTATTGGTACAGCAAACGTAGGCACGCGTTCGCTGCATTCTGGTCGCACGCCCGGATCGCCTGCTGAATCAGCGGCACCGGATCCGGTGATGTTGCTCCCTCAGATCTTAATGAGGCAGCTGAAGCGAAGGCCGCCGGGCAACCGTACGTCTCCTTCGAGCCAGAGTCACAATGTGGTCGTCCGGGCGGAGGCCGGGATCCAGGCCAAGAAGATGCGCGATGAGTGCGCGAGTGTCTGGATCCCGGCCTACGCCGGGATGACGGAATAGCATCAACTCCAGATCGCCGCACGCCACTCACTTTGGCAGTTAACTCTACGCACGCGCTCAACGAGACGGTCAAGCATGCTGGATTTCGTTCTGCAGCTATTCGCGCTGGTGGCACTGCCGGTGTTCTTCATCGCTGTGTTGCGGCGCTCGCGAGAACCCGATCGAGTGCGATGGATCATCAAGGTTCTGTACACCGGCGTCTTCCTTTCGTATCTCTTCGTGGCAGGCCGTTGGGATGTGCTCACGGTGTATCTGCGATACGTACTCGCGCTGGCTTATTTGGTTGCAGTGGTTGCCTCATCCCGACGTTTGAAGCAGACCAGTTGGATTGCACGAACTGAGCGGACGACGACGTGGCGCCCTTATCTCTTGCCGATCGCGTTGCTCGCGCTCTTCTCGGCATTCTTAGGATTCGCGATCCGCGGGCATCACTATTCCGCTAAAACGATCGATCTGGAGTTCCCGCTTCGTGACGGTTGGTTCTATATCGGTCATGGCGGGAACAGCACGATACTGAACTATCATCACCCAATCGATTCTCAGCGCTATGCATTAGACATCGTCGCGCTGAACGACTTCGGTGCTCGTGCGCGCGGAGCTTTGCCGACTGATCTTTCAAAGTACGCGATCTACGGCACACGCGTGTACAGCCCGTGCACTGGACGAGTCGTCGCGGCGGTAGATGCGTTTACCGACCACATTCCTCCGGAGAGAGACAGGCAGAACGTTGCCGGCAATCATGTCGTGATCGCCTGCCAAGGCGCTCTGGTGCTGCTCGCGCATCTTCGTTCTGGATCTGTAGCGGTACGCGAGGGAGAAGAAGTGAATTCGGGAACGCTCCTCGGTACTGTCGGCAATTCAGGCAACACATCCGAACCCCATCTTCACATCCACGCGGTCCCAGAAGGCTCGGGCAACGTGCTGAAAGGAATTGGCATCCCGATGGTGTTTCAAGGCAGGTTCCTCGTTCGAAATTCTACTGTCCGTACGATTCATGCTTCGTCGCAGCACGAGTAGGGATTGACGTGGCCATGTAAACAGCCAGCCCAAATCTCCCATCCGTTGCGCCGACAACAGGGATATACGTGAACCCAATCCCATATTAAGCTTGCTCCCACGCTCTTCAGAGTGATTAGGAAGATCGGGATAACATAAATCGCGCGCGCCCAGAATCAAAAGAAGGCGCCGCGTGTCAGCGGGAGGTCTCGTGAATTCGAATGCAAGGGGTTGCTTCAAGCGGCAAGCGAGTCTGTGCGTTCTGGCTTTGGCTCTCGCAGCATGTGGAGGTGGAGGAGGCGGCGGCTCCGGGGGCAGCGGTGGAGGTACTCCACCACCACCTCCACCAATCGTCTCTGCGCAGTCCTTCAACGGGACCGAAGATACCGCGCTCTCCGCGACGATTCAGACGATTGTGACATCGGGTGCGACGCTCACCGTTGAGCAAACGTCCCAGCCGCAGAACGGCACCATCACTGCATTTGCCGCGAACGGCACGTTCACCTATCAGCCGAATGCAAATGCGTTCGGCGCTGATACGTTCACTGTCCGGGCGAGTGACAGCGCGGGAAAAACGGGCACCGCGACGATCACCTTGAACATCGCAAACGTGAACGACGCGCCAGTTGCGACCAACGATCGCTTCGTGCTTGCAAGTGCGAGCTCGATCGACTTGGACGTGCTCTCGAATGACTCGGATGTCGAAACTCAAGCGCTGAGCGTCGAGCTCGTGACTGCTGCTGCGGGCGAGCCATCGAATCCAGAAGTGGGAACAGCGCAGGTGGCGGCCAACCAGCACATCATCGTCTCGTTTCCATCGGAATTCCGAGGAGTGACACGCCTGCGATACCGAGTCAAAGATCAGGACGGCGGCATGAGCGATGTCTCCACCGCGGTGGCCTTTGTCGGCACACAGCCGTTCGAAATGTGGTACTTGGTCGATGGTGTTGTCTACGCCCACAATCTGCTACAGGCGCGACAGATCTCGACGTTTGAAGCGCCCAGCCGAAGCGGCAGAGTGAAGTTCTCCACGGACAAGGGCGTCGCCGTCATCGAAGAGGTCAGGGACGACCGTGTTGCTGCGCTCGTAGCGGTTCCCACACGCGGAACCGAGGCGCCGCAATTACTGACGCAACCCTTGGCTTCCGATGAAGCGATTAGTACGTACCTCGTCAACACCGACGGCTCGTGGACCGCATACGTCATCGAGAAAACGAGTGGGGAACGCTCATTATGGCTCGTTGCACTCGAAGCGCCAGCTGAGCGTCAAGAAGTCGTACTGCCGGAAACGTTCATGTACTTCGAGCAGGAGATGCTGACCAGCCCGATGACATTCAACACTGCAGGTACTGCGCTCTACTTCGTGGCGCGCAACGAGAATGGCGTTCAACGCCTGTATCGAGCACCGGTTAGTGATCCAGCTCAACCTATCGCAGTCATCGCCGATCCCGATCCAGTCATGTTCTCCTGGGTGGGAACGTATTTCCTGGATCCCACCGAAACCTATGTGGTAGCCGATCTGCAAGTCGGCACGGATTTCGGCTTGCACCGAGTGTCGCTCGCTGACCCCACGGAGCGTACGCGACTGAGTCCGCCGGGAGCGATCAGCTCGATCGTCGCGAATGAAACTGTCACTCGCGTGGCTTACAACGTATTTGGCGATTCCAACGCGTACACCGATGACACTGTCTTCGCAGCCGATGTATCAACGACTCCGAACTGGACGGAGTATGTTGCTGCCGATGCGGCTCGAACTGGTCCCTTGCAGCCGGTCACGATCGGACCGGATGGCCAAGGCGTACTGATTCAAGATTGGTCCAAGGTGGGAGATGTCTTCCACATCGATCTTTCAGAAGCACTAGGCGATGGCAGCTTGAATATCATCAGCGTCGCACCGGCCGCGGGCACCACAAGCAGTTCCACGAATGCCGTGTACGGTTCCACTGGGGACTCGGTCATTTATCAATGGACGAGCAGCTTTGCCCCATGGCGCCTGATCGAGACACGCCGTGGTTCATTCGATGAGCCGATAGACCTAGTTGCGCCCGGCGTTGTCTATCCGCCGGTGTTCTCGAAGGACTTGACCATGCTGGCAACGACCCACAGCTACAATGTGTCCGGCAATTCCATCTTTCGAGTTCGATTGGTGAATCGCGGCGTACCCGGTGCAATGATAGATCTGACCTCAGGTCAGACCGTTCCACACGACATTGCGGCCTACGGGTTCGTTGAGGAGCCTGAAGCGGGTTCCGAGTAATCTACTGAGCAGACAGAATCATCGGGGAGACAGCGCTCAACTCCGGATCCAAGACAAGAATGTCTGACAGGATCAACAGGACGAAAGAACGGGACGGAGATCCTGTTCATCCTGTCTGATCGCTTCTGCTCCGATGCGAGACGCTCTCCGCAATCGGCATCCTGTCGGAACGACCTCACCGCCTGCGTCCTTGATACATGAGATGGCGACGCGCATGGCACGTCGCGGCATCGAGTCTGCGCGCGGGCCACTTGGAGGTTAGTTCGATGAAGAAGGTGTATTCAGGAAGCTGTCACTGCGGGTCGGTACGTTTTCGAGCGGCGGTCGATCTCGCGCCGCCAGCCGAGCGTTCGCCGCCGCCACGACCCGGGATCTGGTGGACTGCAAGTTTTCGCTGCAATTGCTCGTACTGCTCGAAGACGCGCTATTGGAAGGGGTTCGTGCCGGCACCCGAGTTCGAGTGGATGAGTCAGCGCGAGCATGCGGCGCTGTATCAGTTCGAACCTCGCGAGATCGAGCATTACTTCTGCAAGACCTGCGGTGTCCAGACGTTTGCCAGAGCGACGCTCGAGCAACTGGGCGGCGAGTTCTATTGCGTCAACATCGCGTGCCTAGACGATGTATCCGACGCAGAGCTCGCGAACGTACCAATCATTTATGAAGACGGACGCGAGGATGCGTGGGATCGCGCACCGCAAGAGACCAGATACCTGTAGTTGCATCCTGTCTGCTCTCTGCTTAGGAACCAAGATGAAGAGTTTCTGACAGGATGAACAGGATGGTTGGAAAAGGAGATCGGAGTCTCTGCTCTGCTTCTTAACCAGTCCTGTTCGTCTTGTCTGGTCTTTCTGATGGCGACAGCCCACCCGGCGTCATCCTTGCGGAGGCGCACTGCTGTCCGGGGAAACTGGCGCGGTGCGCTCTCGTCCATGTTCCCTCCCTTGCGAAGCGGGGGAGGGTTAGGGAGGGGGCGCAATAGTGCGCGCTATCACGCGCCCCCATCCTGTCCTTCTGATGCACAGGACGTACAAATGGCGCGAAGTGCATGGATGCACGGGAGCGGCCCGGATCGCCGCTCCGCTTTCGTCGTCCTCGCGGAGGCGAGGATCCATCCGAATTCTTAGCGAACGAGGCGTCTTGCATTAGTGTAAGGCGTCGGCCGACGCACTCATCCGCAATGGTCGTCAAAGGCACCGCGTGAACGCCCGATCGGGAACAAAGGGAGGTTGCGGGGTGATTCTCTGTCATGACCTCGCGCGAGATTCAGCAAGCCAACATCAGCGCCGAAGCCTATTTCTCCGCCCTCATCGAGGACTCAGCCGCAGCGCTCGTCGCACTCACGCCTGACGGTTGCATCCACACCTGGAATGCCGCGGCGGAACGCATGTTCGGATACCGTGCAAGCGAGATCAAAGGTCAGTCGATTTCGATGCTGGTACCCGAAGAACGTCGACTAGAGCAGCAGAAGCTGCTCGAACGTATCCAATGTGGAGAAGTGGTTCGAGTCGACACCGTACGGTGTCATCGCAACGGGCAGCAGCTCAACATCCACATGAGCGCAGGTCCGGTGCGTGGCGATGACGGGTCGATCGTCGGTGTGGTCGCAACGATCTTGGATACGGCAGATCTGCACGCTGCAAGGAACATCGCCGAGGCGGCGATGCGCCGACACGCGTTTCTGCTCCAGTTGGGCGATGAGTTGCGCAAGCAATCAGACCCACGCCAGATTCAACTGACCGCATGCCGCATGCTGGCCCACCAATTGGGAATCGCACGGGTCTACTACGCCGAGTACGAGGAGGATGAAGATCACCTCACGATCGACCAGGAATACCACGAGTCGATGCCGTCGTTAGCGGGACGCTGGCGCATCGAAGCATTCGGCTTGGAGGTCGCTCGACGCTTTCGCGCAGGCAAGACCGTCGCCATCCACGATGTCCGACGTGATCCGCTCATCGAGCCTGAAGTTAGAGACGCTTACGGCGGCTTCCAGATCGGCGCATGTGTTGGCGTGCCTCTGGTGAGGCACGGACGACTTCGGGCCATGATTGCGGCGCTGGAAGTCCATTCCCGCGATTGGACCACTGAGGAGGTCGCGCTCATCGAGGATGTGGCGGAGCGCACATGGGAGGCCGTGGAGCGCGGCCGCGCAGAGATGCGCTTGCGAATGAGCGAGGATCAGCTCAGCAGCTCGCTGCGCATCGAGACCGTCGGCGTCATCTTCTTTCTCGCCGACGGCCCGATCTTCGACAGCAATGACGCGTTTCGACGGATGAGCGGCCACTCAGCGGAGGAGATTCGAGCCTGCACGATCACGTGGAGAGCTCTCACGCCACCTGAGTTCCACGACGTGTCGCTCAATGCAATCCGCGAGCTCTCGACGAGGGGTTACACGACGCCGTACGAGAAACAATACATCCGCAAGGACGGATCGCGATGGTGGGGTCTGTTCGCGGCGCGACGGCTGCCGGATGGCAGCGCCGTGGAGTACATCGTCGATGTGACGGAGAGACGCCATCTCGAGGATTCGCTGCGTGAAGCGGATCGCCGCAAAGACGAGTTTCTCGCGACGCTCGGTCATGAGCTTCGCAATCCGCTTGCGCCCATCCGCAACGGGCTCCAGATCGTTCGCTCCAGTTGTCGGCATGATCCGCTTGTGAGCCGCACCGTCGAGATGATGGAGAGGCAAGTCAATCATCTGGTGCACCTCGTCGATGATCTCTTGGATCTAGGGCGGATCACGGCGGGAAAGATCGAGCTGCGTCGCAAGTGTGTTTCGCTCACCGAGCTCGTTCAGGCGAGCATCGAAGCGACGCGAGTCTTCATCGACTTCCATCGCCACGAGCTCGATATCGAGATGCCCGAGCAGGACATCCTGGTGAACGTAGATCCTGAGCGCATGACACAGGTGATTGCCAACTTGCTGTCCAACTCGGCGAAGTACACGGATGACGGCGGGCGGATTACATTGCGACTCAGCGTCGAGCAGGGAGTTGCGGCCATCAGCGTCACGGACACAGGCATCGGGATCCCACGCGATGATGTCGAACACGTGTTCGATCTGTTCTCACAGGTTCGTATTCACCAAGGCCGATCGGAGGGCGGGCTCGGCATCGGTCTTGCGCTCGTGAAGAGCCTCGTGACGATGCATGGCGGCACAGTGCGAGCGTTCAGTCAGGGGCCAGGCTACGGCAGCACGTTCACGGTGGAGCTGCCGCTCGCAACGCTCGCAGAGCAGGAATCGAGCGAGATGCCGGCTCACGACACTCCACTAGTCGCTTCGCAGGCGCGCACGATCCTGCTCGCAGACGACAACATCGATTCGGCGCAGTCTCTTGCGGTACTGTTGAGTCTCGAAGGGCACACGGTCGTGACCGCGTTCGACGGGGCGGAAGCCATCGAGAAGGTGTCGCTTGTTCACCCCGATGTGGTCATTTTGGATCTCGGAATGCCAAAGATGAACGGGCTCGAGGCCGCGCGCCGAATCCGCGAGCTGCCCCAGGGCTCGACGATCAAGCTCATCGCGCTCACGGGGTGGGGACAAGAAAGTGATCGTCAGCGCACTCAAGAGTACGGATTCGACCATCACCTCGTGAAGCCGCTCGATCTGCATGAGCTGAGTGCAATCATGAGAACACCTGTTTCCTCAGCGACTGTGGCTGCCCCGAGGGGTGCCATCGTTTGAGGCGCGGAGCCTCCCACTTGCAAACAGCATGGATCACGAAGCCGGCGAGCATGCGACGATAGGTTCTGCCCGCGCGGCGAAGCGGATTGTCCTGCGAGAGATCTTGGTTCGAGAATCGAGCACCTCGAGGCAACACCGAGCAGTCGCATGGCCGACTTCACATCGCGATCACGGCGCGAGTTACTCCGCGGCGTAGCGCTGGCAGCAGGCGCCTGGCCCTTCCTCACCTTCGGGAACGTACCTGCGCGCCGCATTTTCATCACTGGCTCGACCGATGGTATCGGCCGGGGTGCGGCTGTTGCGCTGATGCGCGAGGGTCATCAGGTCGTACTGCACGCGCGCTCGAAAGCACGCGCGGCGGCGGCCTTCGCGGATCTGGCGCCGCGATCGGCAGGCGTCGTGATCGGCGATCTCGCGAGTGCGGCGCAAACTCGCGCACTTGCAGATCAGGTCAACAAGATTGGACGCATGGATGCGGTAATCCACAATGCCGGCATCTTCCGCGAACCCAACCGAGGCACGACGCCTGAGGGCCACGCAAAAGTCTTGGCGGTCAACACGCTTGCACCATACATGTTGACTGCGCTCATCGAGCGGCCCGACCGACTGATCTATGTCGGCAGCAGCATGCATCACGGCGGTGACGATTCGCTGCACGATATCGACTGGGTGGAGCGCCGCTGGGATACCTATAGCGCGTACTCAGAGAGCAAGCTTTATGTGACGGCGCTTGCCTTCGCAGTGGCGCGTCGCTGGCCGCAGGTGCTGAGCAATGCGATCGATCCAGGCTGGGTACCGACAAAGATGGGTGGCCCGAGCGCGCCCGACGATCTCGAACAAGGTCATCTCACGCAGACCTGGCTCGCCGTGAGCGATGAGCCGCGCGCGAAAGTCAGTGGCCGATATTGGCATCACCGCGAGCAACAAAGACCCGCTGCGGAAGCGCTCGATGCCGGTTTTCAAGATCGACTCATCGCGAAGTTAGCAGAGCTCACCGGCGTGGCGCTGCCGTCGCGATAGCGAAATCGGCTCGGCGGGCACCGCACCAAGCGCTGGCGTGCCCCAAGTCATTCTGCCGGTCGGAGGAGATCAACACGGAGTGGCGGAAGCCATCGCTGCCATCGAAGGAATGCCGGTGTAACGGTGCACCCTTAGCGGCTCGTGCGTCTTCGTCATCTACAATCGGCTGCGCGCACTCTCACCGTTACACACGAGGATGTTCTCGCCAAGATGGATACCGAGCTCGCCCGTACCTTCCTGACCGTGATCGCGGCTGGCAGCTTCGCCGAGGCCGCGCAGAAGTTGTATGTCACTCAATCGACGGTCAGCGCGCGTATCCAGCGACTGGAAGAAGAGCTGGGCGCCGCGTTGTTCGTGCGGAACAAAGCGGGCACGACGTTGACCGCCGCGGGGCGACAGTTTCAGCGACACGCAACCGTTCTTGCTCGAACGGTCGAGCAAGCTCGACAGGAGATCGGCATCGTTGAAGGTTTCAAAGGGACTTTGACTGTCGGCGGTCGGGTAGGGCTGTGGGAAGATTTGCTGCTGGAGTGGTTGCCCGTGTTCGCAAAGCTCGCGCCCGATATCGCAGTGCGAGCCCTCATCGGATTCGAAGAGGATCTGATGCAGGCGCTCATCGAGGGACGCGCCGATATCGGTGTGATGTACACGCCGCAGGCGCGCCCCGGTCTCACGGTCGAAATGTTGTTCGAGGAGCAGCTCGTCTTGGTATCTACGCGCCCTGATCCACGCAACGAGCTCGAGCGAGACTATGTGTATGTCGACTGGGGGCCGGAATTCTTCACGCAGCATACGCTCGCGTATCCTAACTTCTCAGGTGCGGCGCTCAGCGTGAGCGTCGGTTGGCTCGGGCTGCAACGGATCCTTGCGGACGGCGGCAGCGGATACTTTCCAGCGCGCATGCTGCGGAAGTACGAGGTCGCGGGTCGCATTCACCGTGTCGCCGCAGCGCCCGAGTTTCGATTACCTGCTTACCTCTGCTTTCCTTCGAAGCACGACAACGAGCCGCTCACTCTCGCACTCGACAGCATCCGAAGCATCGCTGCCGCGTGCGTTTGATCTCGCTCGTCCGCTTCGAATATGAAGGTTCTACTATCGATGTTCTCGATGTCATCCACCAATATTCTTCGCTTGTCGAAGCGGGTTCGCAGTCCTAACGTTCTCCTACCGTCCATGAATCGGGAGAACAGTCATGCGCACATCGAGCAACGATCGATACACCGAGCCTATCGCTGATCCGTTGAAACTGAAGAGCGCTGCCGCAAAGTCCCACCCTTCGCTCATCGACCTCTTGGAAGGCAACGTCCCCTCTGTAAATCCTCTCTGGATGATTACAGGCGGATTGGCCGCATTCATGCTCTTGCTCGTCGTCGTTTGGTAACTGACGCGTAGCGAGCAGCATCGAAGCGAGATCTGTGAGACACGGATACCCGACTCTGACGCTCAGCCGGGTGCCGTGCTCACACCGATGTTCACTGGATTGCTGAGTATCGCTCTGCCTTTAGATGTGGCGCGCGCTCGCACCAATTGATCGAGCGTGCGCTCGATCTGCAGCAGTTCCTGATCGGAGATATTCAACCCGTTCAACACTTCTCCTACGATCGGATTGCTCCAACGTATCCACTCCCACAAGTCTCTTCCCGTCGCGAACTCAGTGCGCTCGATGATCGTCTCGACACTCACGGATTGAAGACCCGCAGCTTCGAGCTCTGCTTGCAATTTGCGCGGATCCTGTAGTTGAAACGGTAGCGGCGGTGGGTCCATCGGCGGCCCTTCGAAGCCCGGCCGCACGCTCGCGACTGCGCGAACGAAGAAGTCGAGAAAATCGATTTGGTGAGGATCTCCATACGCCACGATGAGCACGCGTCCTCCAGGTACGACGACGCGTTTCATTTCTCGAATTCCCTTCGGCATGTCTGGGAAGAGCATCACGCCGAACTGCGAGCCGGCGATGTCGAACTGTGCGTCCTCGATCTCCAGCGCCTCGCCATTCATCACACGGGTATCGATTGCCAGATGCTCTGCAGCCGCTCGAGTTCTAAGCAGCTCGAGCATTGCCGGCGATTGATCTATGGCGACGACTCGTGCGCCCATGCGAGCCGCGGGAATACTAAGCGCGCCGCTGCCGGAGGCGACGTCGAGAAAACGCATGCCCGGCTCGAGCTGCGCACGACGAAGCGCGTTCTCTCCGAGCCACATTTGCGTGACCGTGTTGGTTCGATCGTAGCCCTTCGCGATGCGATTCCAGGCGTCGCGAGTGCTATGCGGTGCATCAGATGCGGTATCGACCGCGCGCGTGTTGCGGATAGGGTCCATCGTCCTCTCCCATTTGCGGCTTGGGTGAGGTGACTCTATGCTCCCGCGGTAAGCTTAGTCTTTGCCGAGATCTTCGATTTTTTGCTGGGCGGATAACGATGGACGCGCTTTCGGAAGCACTCAATGCAGTGCACATGACAGGCGCAATTTTCTACTACGCCGAGTGCTCGTCTCCATGGGGCTTCGCAGTGCCGGCGCTGGACCGCGTTGCGCACAAGTTGGCGCCGGGCACGGAACGGCTCGTGCCCTATCACCTGGTGTCAGAGGGGACCGCGCTCCTCAAGTTCGACACGCTTGAACTGACGCTCGAAGCGGGCGACGTCTTGATCATTCCGCACGGGGATGCGCATGAGGTGTCGAATGGCTCGCCGAACATGCTGATCGACAGCGCCGCATCGCTCGGGAGATTCTTGAGCGGAGAGCTGCGAACGATGCGGCTCGGCGGTGGCGGTGAGAAGACCTCTTTCGTGTGCGGGTACTTCGGTTGCGAGCGATCTGCAGATCGACTCTTCCTCGCCGGGTTGCCGCAAGTGATCAAAGTGAACATGCGCAGTGACTCGACCGGCCAATGGCTCGAGAGCTCCATACGTTACTTGGTGCGCGAAGCGGATGAAGGGCGTCCGGGTCAAGGTGTCCTGCTTTCGAAGATGGCGGAAGCACTCTTCATTCAAACGTTGCGACGATACATGGACTCGCTGCCCCCTGAGCAAACGGGATGGCTCGCCGCAGCACGCGATCCAATCGTGGGTGGCGCGCTCGCGTTGATGCACGCGAGACCCGCTGAAGCATGGACACAGGATGAGCTTGCGCACCGCGTCGGCACATCGAAGTCGGTGCTTGGCAAGCGCTTCGAGGTCTTCTTGCGCGAGCCGCCACTTGCTTATCTCAGCAGGTGGAGATTGCAGTTGGCGGCGAGAGAACTGCAGACGACCCGCAAGCCCGTCGGCACGATTGCGGCTGAAGTCGGCTATCAATCGCAAGCCGCATTCAATCGCGCGTTCAAGCGAGAATTCGGCGTGCCGCCGGTGCAGTATCGCCGCTCGAGTGACGGTGCTCGACCGTGACGCAATCTGCTCGCGAGATCGAGCTCGAGTAGAGTCGTCCGATCTCATCAGTAAGCGGTTTCAGGCACGAGCATGCTCGGATTCATCCCGAACATCTGCCGGCACGTGCGACTGAGGTGGGCGGAGTCTGTGAATCCTGCATCTTGCGCAGCTTCGGTCCAAGTCTTCCCCGCAAACGCGGCGCCTACAGCCGCTTCCACGCGAGCCCAGCGCAGGTAAGCGCGAAAAGAGATGCCAGTCTGCGCGACGAATAAGTGTCGGAATCGGCTAGGGGATAGGTGAACGCTGGCGGCCGCATCTTCGAGCGAGATGGCATCGCTCAAGTGCTCGCGAATCCACTGCATTGCCGCTGTCACTCTCGAATCAGGCGAGGAGAGTGGTGCGTGGACAGCCGTGAGGTTATCCAGAACCGAGTGAGCACTCTGCAGTAGTCGTGCGTTGCTACTGCCTTGAGCGTACGCCGCAGCGAGCCGACCGTTGGCTTCTCGTGCCTGGTTCAGCGGTAAGTCTGTTGCAAGCGGCCCGTGATATCGCGCTCGGAGCGCGCGCCCATACACACCTTCAGGCTCGACGAAGATCACGCACAGCGTAGAGCGGCAGCCATCAAACTCGTGCCGCACTTCCGATTGCACGATCGCGCCGCGGGTCCTCTGCCAGTCATCGCCATCTGCTTCTCGAATCAGAAACTCGCCGTCGAGTGCCAAGGTGACTTGGATGGCGTAGTGGGCATGGGTCTCCGCGCGACCGACGTGTCGACCGATCCAAACGCTGCCGCCTGTCCACAACAGCACGCGTCCGATCGCACCGATTCGGCGATCGGCAGAGAAAGAGTCAGGTGCGTGGGTCGGGCTCATAGCTTGCAGGGATCGGAAGAATAGCCGTTTCGTACAAGTTGCCATCATCGTTTCTGACCACAATGCGCCGCAGAAACCAGCCCGGTTTCACAACTTTAGATCAGACCAGGAGTCACGCGATGAACCAGATTCAGAACCAGCAGTGTGAATGTGCTCAGTGCATCGGCGCAGGCTGCACGTGCGGATGTCAGACGCCAGCGCAAGAACACTCGAGCGGAACGACGTGCAATTGTGGATGTCAGAGCGGGAAGGCCTGCGGCTGTAAGGCAGCCAGTTGATTTGAAGATACTTTGCGCTCACATCTACTCATCGGAGCGCCTTTCCAGGCTACCCTGGAGAGGCGCTCCGATACAATCGATAGGGCGCGCCAAAATCGGGTCCGACCTGTGCACTTAGAAGTAGATCGACGAACCTTCTACACTCGGTGCCGGCGACTGTGCTGGCAGCGTGAAGTAGAACGTCGCGCCCTGATCGGGAGCCGATTCCGCCCAGATCTCCGATCCGTGCCGCAGTAGCACTCGACGCACGAATGCCAAACCAATCCCTGTTCCGGGGAATTCCGATTCCTTGTGCAGCCGATGAAAGACACGGAACAGTTTGTCCATGTAAGCGGGATTGAAGCCGGCACCGTTGTCACGGACGAACACCGCCTCGCCGCGGGAGGTCATCATCGTGCCGATCTCGATGAGCGGCGTTTCGCGGTGCGATGAGAACTTGAGCGCATTGGCGATGAGATTGAGAAGGACATCCCATATCAGAGCGCGATCCCCAAACATCTTCGGGAGCGTACCCACGCGCACGGTCGCACGCGGAAACTCAGGCTGGAGGCTTTCGACCGCGTCGTGCACGAGATCATCGAGATCGATCTCGACGATGTGCAACTCAGCTCGCGCCGAGCGCGCGTATCTGAGCAATGCGCTGATGAGCTCGTGCAGCTTGTGAGCGCTTGCATCGACTCTCTCGAGTGCATGACTGCCTTCCTCGGAGATCCGCTCTCCCAGAGATTCGCGAAGCAGGTGAGTGAAGGAGATGATGCGCCTCAACGGCGCGCTCAGATCGTGAGCGACGGTGTAAGCGAAGGCATTCAGCTCGAGGTTCGCTGCCTCCAGTCGCGCACGCTCGAGTCGACTCTTCTCCTCCTCGATACGCTCGGTGACATCTATAAGAAAGACAAATGCGCCGCGCACCTGACTGTCTTCCCCAACATTCGGTACCAGTGTGACATCGACTGTCCGCTCGACCCCGTCCCATCTACGCCGCGGACCCTCATCCTGCACCGTCTCTCCCGCGAGCGCGCGCGAAAGTAGCGGGCGTGCGCACGCGGCGTTATATGGGCCGAGCACCTCTTCCATGGTTCTTCCTTCGACTCGAACCTTGCTGCCAGTGAAGAAGTCGACGAACGCTGGGTTCGCGTAGCGGAACCGATCTGTGGTGTCGGTGTACGCGATCTTTGCAGGCACGTGATCCACGATGAGTCTGATCTCTGCCTCACGCGCACGTAGCTCAGCTTCGGCCTGCTTGCGCGCGGTGACATCGAATGTCACGCCAATCATACGAACGGCGCGGCCAGCGCCATTGCACAGGACATGCGCTCGCGATGCGGTCCAATGCACCGAACCGTCGGGCCATATGCAGCGCTTTTCCTCGTCATAGACGCCACACTCGTCGACCGCGCGCTTCAATGCAACCTCGACGCTGTCGCGATCCTCGGGATGCAGGCACGCGAGAAATTTCTGGAAGTCGATGGGAGCGTCTGGCGGCAGACCGTACAGGAGACGACACTGGCGGGACCACACGATCTCTCCAGTGACGATATCCCAATCCCACTCACCCATACCTGCGGCATCGACCGCCAGTCGGAGGCGTTCCGAACTGTGCTGGTCCGGTGTCTTGGGAGAAGGTGTTCCCAGACCGGCCATGATCTTCTCGCGAGACCGATGTTGAATAACGACTGTACTCCGCTCCGTCAGCGACAGATATCGCCGTCCTTCCCAGGCGGCTAAGAGGAACCCGAAGCCGAATCGGCCGACGTCGTGCAGAGGTTACACATGCAGCCGTCAATGACGTTGGGTGAGAGTCGATGCTCGCGATGCCTGATCCGTGCGATCGACTTCTGTTCTGCGCGTCCGGCACCGTACGTAGCACGTGCGCATAGGTTGTTAGGTGCGTCGAACGCTCGATCCAGTCGAACACGTCGTTGCTACTCATCGCACACGTGGATACGCGCTCCATTCGATTCGCACAACTCGTAAGCTCCGGAACAAAAGGGAACGTATGTCGTTCGAGAGGGACGACACCAGGAGCCACCATGGCAAACGAAACCGAGATTGAAGAGAAGTTCTGGAAGGCACTTCGGTCTGATATGACCGTGATGCTGGGGTTGGCCAATCTCGAGGACGGTCATAGTCGCCCAATGACGGCTCAACTCGATGAGGAAGAGGGCGGTCCGATCTGGTTCTTCACGGCCAAGAACACCGAGCTCGTCAGGGCACTAGGCGAAGGACATCGCGCCACCATTCACTTCGCCGCGAAAGGTCACGATCTCTTCGCGACGGTGCACGGCGAGCTCAAACCCGACAACGATCGCGCAACCATCGATCGGCTGTGGAATCGATTTGTTGCCGCGTGGTTCGAAGGCGGCAAAGACGATCCGAACCTGCAGCTCATTCGTTTCGAGCCCGAGACAGCGCAAGTTTGGCTCAACGAGCTCAGCCTATTCGCGGGAGTCAAGCTGCTACTCGGCCGCGATCCGAAACGAGACTATCGCGACAAGGTGGCCGAGGTGCGACTCGATACGCACTAAGTCGCTGGCGCCTGGGCCGACGGTGTGATGGTGCGTTACCCGAGCTTCTCGGGTGGCATTCTCGCGAACCATAGAAACCCGAACCGTTATCGCGCAGCCTTTCGCGCTGATATATATCGCGACCGGGAACTATCCTCTCGCGTTTGTAGTTCTTACCGAACAGTTCCGACAAAAACCCGGTGGCATCACGCTGCCACTAGCAAATAGAGATCGGTAGTGCTCCATGCGCACAATGAGTCAGGCGAGTGGACCCGCTCAATTGAGCGCGATTGATGTTGTCGTCGGAGGCGGCGAGCTGGGTAATCTCATTCGGCGCCTCGATTGGTCTAAGACATCGCTCGGACCGATTGAGACGTGGCCGCAAAGCCTGCGCAGCGCACTCAGTATCCTTCTGCCTTCCAAGGCTCAGATCGCTCTGTTTTGGGGAGAGGATCTGATCACGCTCTACAACGATGCCTATCGACCTGTGTTCGGCGCCAAGCATCCAGGGGCTTTGGGCACCCCGATTCGCGAGGCGTGGGACGAGCTCTGGCGCGCCGGCCTCAAGGAAATATTCGATGACGTATTGACGAGGGGCGAGGCGTTCTGGGCGCAGGACCGGCCTTTCTTCATGCAGCGGTATGGTTACCTCGAGGAAACCTACTTCGATGTGTCCTACGATCCCGTGCGCGATGAGTCGGGACGCGTGGGCGGCGTGTTCTGCATCGTCAGCGAAACCACAGGTCGAGTGATCGGTGAGCGCAGGCTACGTGCGCTGCGGGATCTGGGGCACATCGCCCAGCATGCGAGAAAAGTGGACGACGTTTATTCGGCGGCTGCAGAGGTGCTCTCTCGCTACGGAGAGGATCTGCCGTTCGCTCTCTTATATATGCCTGCGGATGTCACGAACCTCCAGCTCGCCTTGCGCGTGGGCATCGCCGAGGACTCGTGTGCGGCGCCGGCGCAAATGCCGGCTTCCGGGGACGCGGTTTGGCCGCGATCGACCGAGCGCACCGTCTTGACCGATACCTATCTCGCTCGCTTCGAATCTCTTCAAGCGGATCCATGGCCAGAACGGATCGGACAAGTGGTTGTCCTGCCGTTCATTGCCACCGGACAGACTTCGCACAGTTATTTCGTTGCCGGGGTGAGTCCTCGGCGCAAGCTCGATGACGATTACTTGGATTTTCTACAGCTCGTCGTCGGCAACATTGCGGGAGCGATTACGAGTGCACGCAAGGTCGAGGACGAGCACAGACGAGCTGAGATGCTTGCGGAGCTCGATCGTGCCAAGACGACCTTCTTCTCCAATGTCAGTCACGAGCTACGTACGCCGCTCACCTTGATCTTGGGACCTGTAGAGGAACTGTTGCAGCGCGAGGACATCGATCCGAAAGGCCGCGAGCTTCTAACATACACGCATCGCAGCGCTCTGCGCCTCTTGAAGCTCGTCAACACTCTGCTCGATTTCGCGCGGCTCGAAGGCGGGCGTCTGCAAGCGAGGTTTGAGCCAACCGATCTCGCACGCCTGACAACTGAGCTTGCGAGCACGTTTCGCTCAGCGATGGAGAGCGCGGGCCTCAACTACGAGGTGCAGTGCGAAGCCCTGAGTGACTCCGTCTATGTCGATCGCGACATGTGGGAGAAGATCGTCCTCAACCTGCTGTCCAACGCATTCAAGTTCACGTTGAAGGGCACAGTCAAGGTGAGATTGAGTCGAGCGAACGATTGTGTGCAGCTACAAGTGCAAGACTCGGGGGCTGGCATCCCCGACTCAGAGATCCCGCGCCTGTTCGAACGCTTCTACCGTGTTCCGAATGCACGTGGGCGATCGAACGAGGGAACGGGTATTGGCCTTGCGCTCGTGAATGAGCTCGTGAGACTGCACGGCGGCTCCATCACGGTGAGCAGCGAGGAAGGGGTGGGCTCGGCATTCACCGTAACGATTCCTATTGGTTGCAGCCATCTGCCAGCGGAGCACGTGCAGGCGCCGAGGGAAGAGCCGAGTCCTTCCAGCAACGTGAGAGCTTTCCTCGAGGAGATCGACACGTGGAATGCCGACACCGAATTTGCTCGTATCACGAATGTGCCGCGTGCCGAACCAGCGAGCTCGAACGGGGTGGATCCCGTGGAACCTGCCAGCATCTTGCTCGCGGACGACAACTCGGACATGCGCGAGTACGTGAGACACCTGATCGGTGATGAATTTGCAGTGAGGACCGCGCGCGACGGGATCGAGGCACTCGAGCTCATTCGAAAGCAGCCGCCCGATCTGATCCTCTCGGATGTCATGATGCCGAACATGGATGGGATCTCGCTCCTGAATGCATTGCGAGCAGATCCAGCGACCGTCGATATCCCCGTCATATTGCTCTCGGCTCGCGCTGGCGAAGAAGCTCGAATGGAGGGACTCAACGTCGGAGCCGATGATTACTTGATCAAGCCGTTCAGCGCCCGCGAGCTCGTGACTCGCATCCATGCGCATGTCCGCTTGGCGCAAATGCGTCGACGCGCACAAGAAGCCTTGAAGGAGGCCGAGGGGCTTCGCTGGCGTGCCGCGCACGAGCAGATGCGCGGGCAGCTCAGCGAGCTGCAGCGCATCTTCCAGAACACGCATTCGTTCATGGCCGTGTTGACCGGCAATGATCTGGTGTTCGAGCTGGTGAATCCGGCCTATCGAAAGCTCGTCGATCACCGCGAAGTCGTCGGCAAACCGTTGTTGGAAGCTTTACCTGAGCTCGTCGATCAACCCTATCCGATGTTGCTCAAGCGCGTAATCGAGACCGGTGAGCCGTTCATCGGGCGCGAGATGCCTGTGATGTTGCGCAAGACGCCGAGCGATCCGGCTGTGAAGCGCTACGTCGATCTGGTGTACATGCCGCTTCTAGAGGAAGGAACCGAGCCTGCTGTTCTCGTGGAAGGCTCCGATGTCACAGATCGCGTCGAAGCGAAGATGCAACTCGAGAATGCGAACAAGCGCAAGGACGAATTCCTGGCGACGCTCGCACATGAGTTACGGAATCCACTCGCTGCTTTGTCTTCCGCTGCTCAGCTATTGATCCGTGCAGAACAGAAGCCCGCGATCGCGGCCGTAGCGCGCGATGCGCTCACGCGCCAAGTCGATCAGATGGCAAGGTTGCTCGACGATCTGCTCGATCTTGCTCGGATCACGCACGGCCGAGTTCACCTTCGCAAATCGATCCTATCGCTGGACGAAGCTGTCGATGCCGCTGTGGAAACGAGTCGTCCCATATACGAAGCGAAACATCATTCTCTCGCGGTGGAGCGCTCGCCCGAGCCGATCTGGGTGGACGCAGACCGCGTGCGTCTCGCGCAGATCTTCACCAACCTACTGACGAATGCCGCGAAGTACACGGATTCGGGTGGAACCATCGTCATCAGCATCAGGCGCGTCGAAGATTGCGCGCGCATCGCGGTAAAGGACAATGGCATCGGGTTGTCGGCAGAAGCGCTCCCCCGCGTTTTCGACATGTTCTCTCAATCCACGCCTGCACTCGAGCGATCGGAGGGCGGTTTAGGCATCGGCCTTGCGCTCGTAAAGGGGCTCGTGGAGCTGCACGGCGGCAGAGTGTCGGCCCGCAGTGAAGGAATCGGTCGAGGCAGCGAATTCAGTGTGGAGTTGCCGCTCGTTATCAAAGAACTGGAACAAGCGCCGCGGCCGGCAGGCGGATCGTCGAGCGATCACGCCCGAATCAGCGGGTGCAAGATTCTGATCGCCGACGACAACAAAGATACGGCGCAAAGCTGGGCCACGTTGCTCGAGCTCGAGGGTTGCGAGACGCGCATTGCGTTCTCGGGTGTGCAGGCGTTGCAGATCGCCGCGGACTTCCGCCCGCATGTGGCATTGCTGGATATCGGAATGCCCGAGGTTAACGGGTACGATGCAGCGCGCCGGCTCAGGTCCACGTTAGGAGACTCCGTCCTGCTCGTTGCAGTGACCGGTTGGGGGCAAGAGCAAGATAAGCAGGCGGCACGCGAAGCGGGCTTCGATGCGCACTTCACGAAGCCGATCAATCTTCAACAAATCATCGAGCTGATCAGCCTGCCTCGCCAGCAGTAACTCTTTCCCTATGCGCTCAATTCGCTGCCACTTCCTCCTTCACGATGAACGGAATGACATCGAAGTGGCCCGCGAACACGAGCTCGGCTCGACCCGTGCGCCAGCCGTGACGAGCATCGCGCACGAGCGGCGAGGGCGAAAGTCGATAACGCCGCACGATCGTCGCATTCGATCCTGCAGCTTCGAGCTCTTTAGCTAACGCAGGAGTTCTCGATACGTTAGGGGATGTGAGCGGTGTCGCAGCGACGCGGACGCGCGCGACGGTCCGGTTGCGTTCATCGTCCATCATCCCTTGCTCGAGCACGTGTAATCCCGTTTCGGCGTTCAATACACGGTACGCGCCAAAGCCGCCGACGATGAGCCAAGGTGTTGCCGATTCGCGTGCATGCTGCTCGCTGATCTGCATGCGATGCGCCAAGGCCCAGGCGCGATACATATCAATGAGCCGAGCGCACCATTCGCGCTGCGCCTTGGCATCGCTCGAGTGGTCGAGTGCCGGCTGCACTGCAACCACTACTTCGCCCGGTGCGTCCGTCAACGCATCGAGCACGCCATGCTCGATCGTGATGAGCTGCTGAGCGAGGCGCATCGCCAGATCGCGCGAATAGCGTCGCTGCGCAGTCGCTGTGCGTGCAAGTCGATCGCGCAGGCGCGTGGCCGTTGCGATCGCAGCGCTCACGCGATCCATGAGCGCGTAGCGCGCGAGCACACGATGTCGATCATCGCGATCCCAGAAGTTGCTTGCAGCCATTTGGCGTATCAGATCCGAATGTAGTGACTCCCAGTCCGTACGCATCGAGATCGCATCGAGCTTTGCGACGGCGGCGTTCAGCACGTCGAACTCTCGCGAGCTCCCCTCCGCTCGCAGTGCGATCCGCGGCATCGTGAGGCCTGTCTCCTCGTCGATGGATGCGGACGTCTCGACTGTCGACGGAGCGCTCGGCGCGTCCGGATCGACGAACTCGACCTGAATCGCGTTGCCGTCACTACGCACGAACAGGAACTGATCGCCCTGCGGGAATCGATGCTCGACCATGGTCGCTGCGAGCGGGGCGAGCACGTGCTGATCGATCGCGCGCTTGAGCGGCCGTGCGCCCATGCTCGGTGAGAAGCCCTTGTCGAGCAGGAACTCGATTGCGGAGGATTCCCATTCGATTGCCCATTCGCGATGACGCAATCCGCGGCGCTCGACCACGCGTTGCAGCTCCTTAGCGAGGATGCCGCGCATCAAGTCGCGTGTCAGCGGCTTGAACACGATGACGTTGTCCAGGCGATTCACGAACTCAGGGCGAAAGCTCTGATTCACGGCCCGCATCACTTGCTCGTTCGAGAATCCGCTAGCGCTCGGCGCGAAGCCCAGGCCCGAGGATTGATGTGCGGTCGCGCCGAGATTCGATGTCAGGATGATGATCGTGTGGCGAAAGTCCGCCGTACGTCCAGACGCGTCGGTCAACCGACCGTCGTCGAAGACTTGCAGGAAGAGATCCCAAATCGCGGGGTGGGCCTTCTCGAACTCATCGAGCAGCACGACCGCAAAGGGCTGCTTGCGGATGCGCTGCGTGAGCGACTCCGCATCCGGATCGTGCGCTTCTCCTAGGATCTTGCGCGCTGCGTCCTGATGCTGGAACTCGCTCATATCCAAGCGCACGAGACGCTCGGCAGCACCGAATAGGTACGCCGCGAGAGTCTTTGCGAGCTCCGTCTTGCCTGTGCCCGTCGGCCCGGCGAACAAGAACACACCGATCGGACGTGTGGGATCCGTCAAGCCCGCCTTGAGCATCGCGATACGATCCACGACCGTGGCGACCGCTTCGGATTGACCAATGACTCGTCGCGCGAAGAACTCCCGCATCTGCGCCAGATCGACGCGCTCGCGATCGTCGAGTATCGAGCGCGGCATGCCGGTCTGTTGCGCGAGCGTCGCGAGCAGGTGTTCGCGGTGCAGCTCCGTCGCGCCGTTCGCTGCTGCATGTTGGGCGGCTAATTTGAGCAGGTCGAGCACCGCGCCCGGCAATTGATCGGCTCCCAGGTAATAGCGCGTGAGGTGAATGGCGGCATCGATCGTGTCGGCGTCCATCGCGATGCCGAGCACTTTGTTCATACGCTCACGAAAATCGCCCACGAGCTTGCGCAGCTCCGGCTCAGCGAGCGGTCGCAGGCGGACGATCTCGACGGAGCTGCGCAACGCAGGCTTGCGTTGCAGAATGTTCGTGAGACCGCTCGCTGTCGTTTCACTCAGGACGATGACCTTGCCCGCAGCGATCGCCGGGAAAACTTGGTCGAGAATGCTTGCCGCCTGCGATCGGTGCGTGCCGCTCATCGCAAGCTGCAGAAGATCGGGCACGTACCACAGCACTCGCTTCTCAGCCGAGAGCTCCGTTGCGATTCGGCGCAGACGCTCTTCGAGTTGGCCGATGTACTCTTGACCGGCCATCAAGCTCGCGGCCCCCGCCTCGAATACGCTCCAACCTTCCTGCATGCATCGCGCAGCGAGCAGCCTCAAGAATGCCGTCTTGCCGGTTCGAGGATCGCCGACCGCCAAGATGGAGCGAGGCGGCGCGTGATGCACGCAGGCCTCGGCAAGCTCGAGCTGATCCGACATCGCTGCATGCTCGAGGAGCAGTTGGTGCTCGAGGCTGGGTTCCCAGAAGCGCCCGAAGGACTGCAAGTAGGTGCGGTCGAGCGTGAGGGCACGCCAACGTGAGAGTTGCTCGAGCAATTGCGCAGCGCTCGGATGATGAATGTTGCGCAGCAAAGTCTCGGCGCTCTCGATCTCCTTCGGCTCGAGACCACTGAGACTCGCGCCGAGCTCGAGC